>JAFXPN010000040.1 GCA_017527865.1 Clostridiales bacterium | reverse complement strand
GGATACCTTGATCACATACAGGAATGTGAACAGGGTAAACAGTATCTCGGAATTGATTATCACGACATGCCAGAACTCTTTAGGGTGATTCCTCTTTACGATACCCGTATGAGGTCCCGTAAAGAGCATAAACACAAGATATGCGAGCATAAGAACAACGTTAACCAGTCTGAACGCTTTCGAATCGTCGGCGGAATTGTCCGTTATGATCCTGATAAAGTCGGACAGACCGTATCTCGTGATTATAGCTAACACAAAAGCGATCTCTATGCTGAAGAGATCTAAGAATATGAAATCAAGATGTTTGATCCTTGAATCGGCTTTGGCGTCCATCAGGAGAGCTTATACCTCTACAGACATTATCTCGATAACAACAGGCTCAAGAGGCTTGTCATTGTAGTCCGTCTTAACGGAAGCTACCTTGTCTACTACCTCGATACCCTCGATAACCTTGCCGAAAGCGGCATACTGGCCGTCAAGATGAGGAGCATCCTCATGCATGATGAAGAACTGGGATCCTGCCGAGTCGGGCATCATGGATCTTGCCATGGAGAGCACGCCTCTTGTGTGGATGAGGCTGTTCGGTACGCCGTTAGCAGCGAACTCGCCCTTGATGGAATATCCTGGACCGCCCATACCCGTACCTTCGGGATCGCCGCCCTGGATCATGAATCCGGGAATGATCCTGTGGAAAGTAAGTCCGTTATAGAAACCGGAACCTGCGAGCTTAACAAAGTTCTCTACTGTTATAGGTGCGATCTCGGGATAAAGCTCAGCCTTGATGTCGCCCATGTCCTTGATCTTGATAGTTACGATAGGATTTGCCATTATTCTTACCTCTTATTTCTTGTTTCTGAATCCTCTTAAGATATCATCTCTGATCTGCCAGAGCTTCGGTGAAAGATCCACATAATAGTTATGAGGATTCTCGAATCTCTTTACGGCATCCCACAAAGTATCGAGCTGCTTGGTGCAGTAATTTCTTATCTCGCTGATGCCAGGTCTGTCATAGACAAGCTCGCCGTTTCTGAATATCTCTACGAGGATCTTCTTCGTCGTATAGTTTGTCAACGTCTTCGCCTTCCACGTCTCAACGGGATCGAAGATCTCATACGGCTCGCCGTCGGGAATGGGCTCACCCTTTACGAAAAGAACATCTGCCAGAGCCTTGCCCGTCTCCTTGTCATAGAATCTTACGATCTCCTTATCACAGGGAGTCGTAACCTTGGCTGTCGTCTCGGAGATCTTCATCTTAGGGATGACGTTTCCGTCATCGTCCTCTACTGCAGCGATCTTATAAACGCCTCCGAAGACAGGCTCTGCCTTGGATGTGATAAGTCTCTCGCCGACACCGAAGGAATCGATGCATGCACCCTGTGAGATCAGGTCTCTTATAAGGTACTCGTCAAGGGCATTGGATACAGTGATCTTACAGTCTGTAAGTCCTGCCTCATCAAGCATCTTTCTTGCCTTCTGAGTCATATATGTAAGGTCTCCGGAATCGATTCTGATACCGAGAAGTCTCTTGCCCATAGGCTCGAGAACTTCATGAGCGCATCTGATCGCATTCGGGATACCGGACTTCAGTACATCGTATGTATCTACGAGCAGCAGGCACTTGTCGGGATAGGACTCGGCATATGCCTTGAATGCTTCGAACTCATCGTCGTAGAGCATGACCCACGAGTGAGCCATCGTTCCGGACAGCGGAATATCGAACTGCTGTCCGCAGATAGTACAGGACGTTCCTGCAGCACCCGCGATATATGCGGCACGCGCACCGAGAACCGAAGCGTCGAAGCCCTGTGCTCTTCTGGCACCGAACTCCATGATCGGTCTGCCCTCTGCAGCACGGACGATTCTTGCGGTCTTGGTCGCGATCAAAGTCTGATGGTTAATGGTACAAAGAAGAGCCGTCTCGAGAAGCTGAGCCTGAAGCGCAGGTCCTCTTACCTTGATAAGAGGCTCTCTGGGGAATACGGGGGTTCCCTCCGGAACAGCCCACACATCACAGGTGAACTTGAAATTCCTTAAGTAATCGATGAACTTGTCATCGAAGCCGTATCCGCTTAAGAACTTAAGGTCCTCTTCAGTAAAGTGAAGATTCGAAAGATAATCTATAACCTGCTCAAGACCTGCCATAATGGCATATCCGCCCTGCTCAGGTATATTTCTGAAGAATACATCGAAGTAAACGATCTTCTCTGCCTTGCCGTCGTCAAGGTAACCCTTGCCCATGGTAAGCTCATAGAAGTCAGTCAGCATCGTCATATTGGTTCTGTCATTCCAGCCGTTCATATGCGACCTCCTTAAATTGCTCACTAAAAAGCTCCGGGGGATTCCCCCGGAGCTTTAATTATACCATTCTTTATTATTCTTATTAAGACTTAATGATCTCCTTAACGGATGTGGCAAGTCCTGCAACGCCCTGGAGCTCCGAAGGAATGATGATCTTCGTAGCCTGACCGTTGGCAATCTTCTCCATAGCCTCGAGGGAACGGATCTTAACGAGTCCGTCGTCAGCCTGTACATCCTT
>JAFXPN010000039.1 GCA_017527865.1 Clostridiales bacterium | reverse complement strand
GCCAGGATCAAACTCTCAAATAAAAATTTGAAAGCCTTTTTGGCTCAATTACTTAATTAAACTCAATTCTTACGAATCAACTTAAGGCTCGTTGTTTTAAGTTCTGCATTCTATTCAATTTTCAAGATCCGCGCCCCTTGCTCGACCCTGCGCTTGCTGCGCCGTCTCGCAAAGTGCTTGATAAATATACAACCCATTGTTTCTATTGTCAAGCGGATTTTTGCCTTTTAACAAAAAGTTTTTGTAAAAGCTTTTAATACGTCTTTACTTCGATCAATTCATCCCCGTGATACACGAGCTTTATCTCGAATATGACACTATCATCACCGGAAAACAGCAGCTTAAAAAAGTGCCTGTCACCCTCCCACGCGGGAATGCTTCCGATATCCTTTATGTTGACCCATTTAAGCACGCCCTCGCCGCATGTACCGGGACAGGGATCTGTCTTTCCCGTGTATTCACCTTTATATATATACATTATCTCGTCATCGCAGGAATCATTGATGAAAGTGGCTACACCTTTGAGCGCGAGACCGCTTATATCGGAGACCGGTATCCCCGTCTCCTCATATATCTCGCGCACGGCGCATTCATATGGGGATTCCCCGTCCTCCATGTGTCCGCCGACGCCGAGATACTTTCCGGCATTCATATTAGAGATATTCTTTAATGTGTTGCCCTTAACGATAAAGAGGATCTCATCTGACCTGGTCAGATAACAAAGTGTGGTCTGCTTAAGACAGGTCACTTGATGCCTGCCCCGCCCGCCTTTTCGCTTATGGAAACGGCATGGGAAGGTCTCCTTCTCAATGTTATGCCGCCCTTTACGAGCTCATAATGCAGATTGACCCTGTAGATGATGTAAGAAGATATATCCACCTTGAATGTCTCGCATAAAGCGCACCATTTGTCGGCGAGGCACACGAGCCAGCCTTCACGCGTATGGGGCCAGATAAGGGTCAAAGGAAACATGTGGTGCTTGATGATATCCTGTTCTATCGGCGGGATGTCAAAGTCGCGGACAGCGTTCTCGCAGGCTATCGCAGGATGGGTAAAACCGTGGAGTCCCCGCCTCTTATCGCTCGGCAGATGCCAGTCGTAAAGGAAATAATCGTGGAGGAGCGCCCCTCTCACAAGGGATCTGCGGTCCACTTTCACTCCGAAGACGTTCTCGAGGTTGATCGCGAAGATCAGGCTGAATTTGGCAACTGAAAGGGCATGCTCGAACACGGACGTCGACCCGTGCTGGACATAATCCTTCATGCTCTGAGCCTCATCGGACAGGATTATGTCGCGGCCCAATGCAAATACTTCCTTTGCGATCTTGTATTCGGTTACGGCTTTTCCCATAAGTCCATTTTATTACGAATCTGACAAATTACAATCAAATGTGATATAACATTTTTCTCTATAATGGGAGAATCCTTCTATGGCAGTGAACAGAGCGACAACCGATCTTACTAAGGGCAATCCTCTCCGGATGGTGTTATTATTCGCCATCCCGATTTTCCTGTCCAATGCTCTGATCCAGTTATATAACCTTACCGACATATCTATCATAGGGCATGCGCTTGGTGATGATGCACTGTCGGCGATCGGGTCTGTCTCGACGATATACGGATTCTTCAATTCGCTCATGTTCGGAATGGCAAACGGATTTGCCGTGGTCATATCGAGATTCTTCGGCGCCCACGATGAGAAAGGATTAAAAAGAGCTGTGGCCAACACTCTGTTCTTATCCGTCATTTGGGGCATCCTGATCCCTACGGCGGGACTTCTGTCACTGAAACCCCTCATGAGGGTGCTGCACACACCTGACGAGATATTCGATATGGCATACAGCTACGCCTCGATCGTCATCGTTCTGTCCGTATTCATGTTTGCTTATAACGTACTGCGCTCGGCTTTGCAGGCGATCGGAAACTCACGCGCACCGCTTTATTTCCTTGCGGTATCGGTCGTTACCAATATCGCTCTCGATCTTCTGTTCGTGTGGGTCTTCGGATGGGGACTTCCCGGAGCCGCTTCCGCAACGGCCATCTCACAGGCGCTGTCCGCATTGCTTACATTCATCTATATATGGAAGAAAGTCCCCGAACTGCATATCCGCCGCGAAGACTTCGTCCTCAGCAGAAATCTTTTGATCGACCTGTTCACATCCGGGTTATCATTCGCTCTCATGTACACCGTGGTAAACCTGGGTTCCATGATACTTCAGAGCGCGATCAACGACTTCGGCAAGACGACTATTGCCGCGCATACTACAGCCAGAAAGATCTCCGAGCTTTGCATGATGATGCTGTCCACTTTCGCGAATGCCATGGCCACCTTCGCAGGACAGAACCACGGAGCGGGAAGGACCGACCGCATCAGATCGGGCCTGCGCTCGGTCATCCTGTTCACATTCGGACTGGTGGTCATGCTCATCATCGTGATATATGTCTTCGGAAGAAACCTCGTGATGTTCGTGTCCGGATCTGACACCAAAGAGCTTCTCGACACCGCGGTCTCCTATCTGAGATTTGATCTTCCGTTCTACTTCGTACTCGCGATCCTTCTGCTCACAAGATCTACGCTGCAGGGCATGGGATCAAAGTTCACGCCCATAATCGGAAGCATCATGGAGCTTATTCTTAAGATAATCACCGCAAGAGATCTCGCAGTAAGACTCGGCTACTTCGGGATAATAATATGTGAACCTGTTATATGGATAGTATGCGCCGTCTATATAATCATTATGTTCCTGATAGCATCAGGCAAGAACGTCAAACGTGGCAGACAAGCACTTTCATCCGACCCGTAAACTCTATCGGATCCTTTGAAGCAGGAAGGAAAACGGATTCTCCCTTAGACAGTTTCATGCACGTATCGGCACAGCGGACGGCACCCTCACCCTCGAGGCAAACGGCAGCATCGAACTTGCTGTCATCTGCCGCTGCGGTAAGCTTTCCGTCCACGTCATAAACGAGCACTTCAAAGTACTTGCACCTGCATATGACATTGTCACTGTCTTCGAATGACTGCGGCTCATATTTGCGCAGATTCATAACCTCAAGGCCTTTATCGAGGTGAAGAGGTCTTTTGTTGCCGTATCTGTCAACACGGTCATAATCATAAAGCCTGTATGTGCAGTTACTCGACTGCTGTACTTCACAGATAAGATTGCCTGCGCCGATCGCATGGACTGTTCCCGCAGGGATGAAGAATACATCCCCCTTCTTCGTGGGGACAAAGTTCAGAAGTTCCGTTATCGTGCCGTCCTCTATCTTCGAGCGCACTTCCTCTGCCGTGACATCCTTTTTAAATCCGACATAAAGACCGGCTCCGGGTGCTGAATCCAGTACATACCACATCTCATTCTTGCCGTACGACGATTCGTTCGCAAGAGCATAATCATCACCGGGATGCACCTGCACGGAGAGGTCGGCCTTGGCATCGATAAGCTTAACGAGCAGAGGGAACGCACGCAGTGACGAGCATTTCCATCCGAGTATCTGCTTTCCGACCGTATCGATATATGTGCCGAGGTACATACCTTTATGTCTTCCGTTCATGATACGGGACTGACCGTCGGGATGGGCCGAGAGAAGCCATGCCTCTGCGATCTTCTCCATGTCGGAATCGATCCCGAATTCTTCCTTGAGCCTCGTCCCTCCCCAAAGGTATTCCTTGAGAGCAGGCTGGAGCTTAAGGACCGTCTCGGTCTTGGCGCCGAGTTCTATCTCGCCGATATCGTCGGCGGTACGCGCCTGTCTGTCATCCGTAAATATATCTTTACCGTAGGAAGTATCTATGAATTCCAATACGCTCTCACCCGTATTGGATATCTGATGTTTGACCTGCGGCAGTACTTCGACGTTTCCGCAGTCTTCATAGTCGTAAGTCACCGAATCGAGTGTTACCCTGGCCTTGCCCTTAAGGATTATCCAGTTCTCCGTTCTCATCTCGTGCGAATGTTCATATATGGTCTTTCCCGGGTCTACGAACACGTGTCTTACATAGTGATCGGCCGACCTTTCCAGCTGTTTATAATAACCCCACTGCCTGAACTGAATGGTGCCGCTGTTGATAAAACTCTCTATCTTCGCGGACTCTGACGATCCCGAGCTTAATATCTTCTTAAGGTCGCTCTCGCTGCTTCTTCCCTTAGCGCCTACAAAAACGGCATCATCGGTATTTACGACAACGGCATCATGCACGCCGCTCACGACCACTGCTCTCGAATCGGATTTGTTGACTACAAAAGTCCCGTTGCTGTTGAACGTGACGGCAGGACCTTTGTTGCGGTATGAGAATTTCTCGAGATCTTCGAGTGATGTCAGTTCCTCCCACGGGATATCGGCATTCACCATTGCAAGTGATGACGTATTCTCGAGGACCAGACGTTCAACAGATACGCGCTCTATCCTCTCCAGCGCCTCCTTCGTGAATCTCAGATCACCGCCGTCGGTTGTCCTCATGGCAAAAGCCTCTTCGCATGCACCGTATATCTCAGGTGATATGTTCTTGAGTTCGTTAAGGAAATCACCCGCGCGTACAAGCATCATACCGAGGTTGCGGTAAAACGGCTTCTCAACGGAATCAGCGTCCCCGGGCTTTTCAACGAAGCGGACAGGCGTTCCGCATATATATCCGTAACGGCTGTTGACCGTCTCTTCCTCCTTGCCGAAAACAACGATGCTTCCGGAAGATGCTTTCCTCTTTGCTTCGAGTATCACCTCGGAGTATCCGGAAGATGCGTCGATCATAATATCCGAAGGAACAACGAGGACGAATTCGGAGGGGGGAAGCGTCATCAGCGTCAGCGCGACCGATGCCGTCGTTCTTCTGGGAACGTCCTCAAATATGCGTGTCACCGCAAGACCCTGAAAAGCCTTGAGCTGATCGGCTATTATATCCTTGTGTTCAGACCCCGATGCGATCAGGAATTCATCACAGTACGGCATATTGCGGGCGATGGTATCCTGAAAGACCGAATGGAAGCTCGTAAGCTCTATGAACTGCTTGGGATAATTATGCCGGGATAACGGCCATAAGCGCTCTCCCGCGCCGCCTGCGAGGATCAGACATTTCACTTAAAGTAGCTCCTCCTGACCTTAAGATTCCACCAGATTCCGACTGTATCAAAGAACATCTTAATAATGTCCCCGAATCTTATTCTACCAAAAGAAGCCTCTCTCTTAAAAACGATGTTGACAGGCATTTCATCGATCTTTGCCCCCTCATGCGCGCATAATGCCAGGACCTCGATGTCAAAGGCATATCCCGATACGCGGAGAAGCGGAGCGATCTTCTTGATGTAAGAAGATCTGTATAGCTTGATCCCGGTCTGTGTATCCTTGATCTTCATTCCGAACAAGACCTTAAGGATCATGTAATAACCCCACGATACGAATCTTCTAAGAGGCGGGTAATCGAGTTCGGAATCCTTATGCATCTTGGAACCGATAACAACATCGCAGGAGGTCTCATCCATATGCACGAGATATCTTACGAGATGATCGGGAGCTATATCGAGATCGGCATCTATGAATCCTATGACATCGCCCTGCGCCAGACCGACACCGTGCTTTACCGCGCCGCCCTTGCCCCTGTTCTTATCATATCCCGCATACTTTATCCGCGGATCTTCCGCAGAAGCCTCGAGTATCCTGTCCTTCGTATCGTCGGTGCTTCCGTCGTCCGCCGCCAGTATCTCAAAATCGGGGGTAAAGGCATCGAGAGTATCTCTTATCGCGATGAGATTCTCCTTTATCACCTTTGCCTCGTTATATGCCGGAACAATGACCGTAAACCTCATCAGGCCACCCCCGCGACAAACCATGATCCCGGATCGAAGACCCGCTCACCGTCAAATCCGTACCATGCATCAGGCGTAAATCTCAACGCGTAAGGACCGTCAGACGCATTTCCGCCGACGTTAGAATCATTCGAATCGAATATGTACAGCGGCATTCCGCAGTCTTCATGCGTTATCAGAGGATTTCCGGTAAAAGGATTCACCGCATTGTCGATGATCCCCTGTGTGGCGATATAAGGGATATCTGCATTGACCATGAGATCCTCACTGGTCACAAATCCCGAAGACCCGAAGTCCTTGACCATCAGCACGGGATTGAATGCTTCCATGCCGCTGTTATCGCCGATCGCGGTCTCATTTCCGAAGAATGCCACATCATAGTTCATCGTTCCGTGATCTGCCGCGATTATTATCCTTGTATTATCCCAGACGCCTTCCTGTCTTAAGTAGTCAAAGTATTCTCCGAGCATTATATAAGCTGCGGCATTGCTCTCATAATGTCTCATGAGATCATATGAATCCGTCTGAAGCGCATAGCCGTTTACTGATACATCGAACCTTGCGGTATTCGCTGTATCGTATGCGGTATTATCCACATCCTGTGCGGGCTCGTAAGAAGGCTCCGAGAGCAGCATCGCACTGTGAGGGGTATTGTTGTCTATATACATGAAAGTCCCGGAATCTTCCGTGATCTCGGTCATAGAAGGAAGCATATTAAGAACACTGTATGCATTCATAAACTCCATATTAACGCCGGAAGAACGTGACGGGCCGTAACCGGACTGAGGCGTCGAATAGACTCCTTCTCCCCTGTCCGCCCTGTTATAGTTTCCGTAGTCGTACAGAGCATTCTGCATGATAACGGGACTGACTTTAAGCACCGCGTAACAGAAGAAATTTCTGTTTAACAGACTCTCCCTGTTCTCCGCGAAAAAGGATCCGACAACCAGCTCATTGGTCTCCGTTGCATAGACATCTATACCTTCATACCCGGGCACATCAAAGACCGTAAGGTCAAACGGCGTCGCATATCCGGCATACGGAGGATCGCATACCGTCACCTTGAATCCTTCGTCCCTGAACAGCAGCGGCATAACCGACAGAGCCTCATCGTGTTTCTGTTGCAGTGTCCTGCTCTCATCGGTGCATATGGCATAAGGGGTGTAATCGTATCCTCCGAACATAGCGGGGACCGCATGCTTGGTATGCGCACCCAAAGAGAGGGTATTGGGATAGAATGTAAATCCGTCAAACTGTGTCTTGAGTTCCGGGATCTCATCGAATATGACGGGGACAAGGAACCCCGGCGCCCTGTCTATCATAATGACCATAACATTGCTGCCCGTCCGGGACAGAGGGATCGACGGCATCTCGAGGGTCACGTTATCACGCACTTCCATGTATTCCGCTCTTACCTTAGTCATATTGATGCCGCTCATGACGGCACAGACCAGGACAAGTATGAGCGACACGGTTTCCGCCGCCTTAGGAGCCTTCCATGCAATGCAGAAGAATATGTATGCAACCGAGATCACCAGCAGGATATTCACGATCTTAACTCCTGCAGTGTAGTCAAACTGCTTTTCGAAAGTGAGACTCTTGGAAAGCGTGCCGAGCTTTGTTCCGAAGAAAAGATACGTGACTGCGCAGGCAGGGCACAGCATCCACCAGATGCGGCTTATTATCAGCTTTCCCCTCTTGCCCGCAAGCGCGAAGAACACTCCTCCCCACACGAGGAAAAAACCTGCCGCGATCAGACCTGAATGGATAACATAAGCATTCGGAGAGCGGGCATTCGTAAGATCGATGAATTCCGAGGGGGACGACCTGATGACAGCGGAAGGGATAAGAAAACCGATAAGCGCCGTAAGGAACATTCCGCTTAAGATAAACAGAGTCCGGTCAGCCGCGGTATATTTTGCCTCAGGCCTCACAACAGCAGGGGCTGTCCTTCTCTTCTTTCTTATCTCTATAACTCTGTAGACAGCATTCTTGACCATCGAGAACACGTTGTTCAAAGTCCAGTAGAACGCCAGTCCCGAAGGAGAATCGTAAAGGAGCACCAGGAACACGAGAGCAACGGCGTACAGCTGTATCTTGGATTTAAGAGGCATTCCCCTTGTATAGATATAACCCGAGATAAAGTTGATGAGCGTCATCAGGACAGGAAGCACATTTATGCTTATCCCTGCAATGAGCAGCAGGCCGTCGGGAGAGCCGAGATCCTTTATGGGGCCGAATGACACTCCCTGAAGGATCTTAAGATTCGACAGAAATCTGTATGCAGCCATAAAGAACGGTATCTGGAGAAGAAGCGATACCGAGCCGCGGAGGACATAGAGCGGGGAATAGTCATTCTGAGCGTAATAAGTGCTTAACATCATCATGCGCTCATCGCCTTTGAACGTCTTCCTGATGTGAGCGATCCCGGGGGCAAGCGAAGCTTCGATGTCCCTTTGTTCCCTCTGAACTTCATCAGCGCGTTTGTACAGCGGCAGAACGAGCAGATTAACGGCAAGGCTCAATGCGATTATCGCAAGTCCCGGATTGTCCACGATCCTGTTTGCGACCGCAAAGATAACTTCAAACAGAAGCTCGAGCGGGTAAATGAACAATGTATACAGTGCGTTCATCTTATACCGTCATACTCCCATGCATCCCTGTCTATAACATTCGTTCCGTTAAACTCATACCACGGGTCGGTCGCAAATCTTAAAGCATCTCCGCCCGCTCTTGACCAGTCGTTGGAATCCAATACATAAAGAGGCATATCGTGCCCGCCTTCCATGGTGATCGGGTTCCCCGTAAACGGATTGACGGGATCATCAACTATCCCCTGCAAAGCAAGGGAAGGCACATCCGCATTGGTCATAAACGAATCGTCAGTCGTAAATCCCGTGGAAGCGAAGTCCTTTATCATGAGGATCGGATTAAAGGAATCAATACACATGCTGCCCATATTAAGGGCGCCTCCGAACATGTTTGCATCGGGTCTGGTGATACCGTGATCGGAGACGATGATGATCCTGGTATTGTCCCATACTCCGTTTTCCCTCATATAATCAAAATATGCTCCCAATTGAATATACGCGGCCGCATTCGATGAATAATGCCTCATATTGGGATAATTATCCATATCAAGATAGTAACCGTTGACGGGAACATCAAACCTGTCCCTGTGTTCCTCGTCATACGCGATATTGTCCACATACTGATACGGGATATACATGGGAGCCTGAAGAAGGATCGCATCATGTGCGGTGTCATTATCGATATACATGAAAGTATCTGTCGGATCGTCATTAATGACCGTGATCTCGTTGAGCTTCGACAAAGCCTCGTATGCATCCATAAAATCCTTGCTCACGCCGCCGCTCGAGGAAGCGCCGAACCCGAACTGGGGGATCGTAAAGTCCGTCTCGTAATCAACAGACTGCTCGGGCTGATTATAATTGCCTTCGTTGTACACCATGGCCTGCGCGAAAAGCGGAACCGTCTTAAACACCGAATAGCAGAAGAAATTACGGAACCATATCTTCTCCTGGTACTCCTCGAATTTGTAATAATTATCGGCGATGATCCCCTTGGTATGATAAGCCGATATGCCCTCGTAAAGAGGTCCCGTGAATACGCTCAGGTCACCGGGGATATCATGATTGGCAAAAGGAGGATCGAGCAGGGTTACTTCAAAACCGTCATCGCGGAAGATGATCGGCATAACAGACAGCGCATCATTCTGTTTCTGACGGATATTCCTGCTCGTATCTGCATTTATCGCTTCGGGAGTATAGTCATACCCTCCGAACAGTGCAGCCGAAGCAAATTTGGTCCTGTTGCCGAACGATAATGTATTCGGATAATAAGTAAAGCCGTCAAACTGATCATACAGATACGGCAGTTCATCAAAGATATACGGGATGATAAAACCCGGAGCACGGTCCAGCATTATGACCATTACATTCTGTCCCGTCGTCGTAAGCCGGAAAGTCGGGAAATCACTCTGGACTTTCTTTAAGTTCTCCCTGTAAGCCGAGTTGATCGGAATGATATTGATAATGCTCATAACCACCGACACAACGGCAAACGTCAGTATAAGTTCGGAAGTAAGCTTCGGAAGCTTGCGGGCAAGGAACAGAAACACTATGATCCCCGCGCAGATCAGTCCCATGTTGAGGACCTTCTGCGCAAAAGAAAACTCAAACGGGCTGAAGTAGACAAGATTAACGGATATATCCCCGAGATCGGTCCCGAAGAAAAGATATGAGATGAGAGCGGACGGACACATCAGGAGCCATATCCTGCTTATCACGACTCTGATCTTCCGGCTTGCAAGAGCGAAGAAGATGCCGCCCCATACGATAAAGAAACCCGATGCGATGAGGAACGCATGAAGAACATAGATACAGGGATTCTTAAGGTTCATCAGATCCATGAATTCATTCGGGGATATCTTTATCACTGCAGACGGAATGAGAAGACCGGTAAGGACCGCCATAAACACGCCGCTTACTATGAATGTATTCCTGTCATTCACTGTATAAGAGGAGATGATCCCGCCTTTTTTGCTGCCGTTTTGTTTTCTCGTTACGGCGAGCACGATAAACGGGATCATCAGCGCCACACCTATGCCGGTAAGGAACAGTCTTCTTGACATATACGGTGTGTGATAAAACGTGTTTGTATAAACGGCAAGGAATAACCCCGCAGCCGCCCCGAAGACCGACAGCACAAACCCCGGATCCTTAAACTTGTAGAACACGTTCTTTACGAGCGAGAATACATTATTAAGAGTCCAGTAGAATACGAGGCCTGCCGGCGAATTATACAGAAGCACCAGGAATACGATAGCGATGCCGTAGATCTGAACTTTGTTCCGAAGCGGAAGCCCCCTTGTATATATGTATCCGGAAATAATGTTGATCAAAGTCATTGCCACCGGCAGCACATTAACGGCAACGGATCCTATGACGAGCATCCCGTCGGGCGCGCCCATATCCTTTATCGGACCGAAGGAAAAGCCCTTGATCAGATCAAGATCGGAAAGGAAATTATAGGCGGCCACAAAGAAAGGTATCTGCAACAACAGAGAGACCGAGCTCTTAAGCACAAAGAGAGGCGAATAATGCTTTTCTTTGTAGTATGCCTGCAGGAGCATCATGCGCTCATCACCGGAGAACGCTGATTTTATGCGGGAGACTCCGCCTTCCATGGATTTCTCGAGTTCATTCTCTTCCTTTTGGACTGCCTCTGCCCTGTTATAAAGCGGCAGCACCAGGAAGTTCACGAGCAGGCTTAACAGGACGATCGCCCATCCGGGACTGTTTACGATCCTGTTTCCTATCGTGAAGACAACTTCAAACAGAAGCTCGAGCGGATAGATAAACAGCGTGTAAAAACCGGACAACATCTTATCCTTCGCTCTCCTTAAGCTCTTTAAGCTTCTTAATCAGATAGTCGCATGTCGCGGGTGCCGCATTTCCGATATTCTGCCATGCCGTCTTTCTTATATCGGCGCGGGCCTGACTGTACTTCGGATCATCAATGCATTCATCGATCATGGATTTCAGTTTGCCCTTATAATCACTTGATATCTCTTTGCCGAGCTTAGGCAGGGCCTTAAGATTCCACGGGTCATCAGAAAGCCACCATGCATCATAAGGGTCCTTCGAGAATCCCGCGTTGGCATACATTACGGGCTTATCAAAGACAAAGGCAAAATCGAATATTACGCCCGAGAAATCGGATATCATGATATCCGCCCGGGACAGGATGTCGAAGTTGTCATTGTCCCTGTTCCATTCGAACTTATCATTGTCCGGATATTTCTTCATCAGCTTATCCAACATGTCAGCTTCAGATGTGAAAGACTGGGGATGGGGCCTGACAACGATGTGATAGCCTGTGCTTATAAGCTCCTCGATAAAAGGCTCACCGTACTTTGTAAGGATCCCGGACTCTCCCCACGAGGGCGCAAGAAGAACAACGGGAACATCATGTTTCTCATCCGTGACAGTGCGGCTGTCATATCTTTTCTTAAGTTCATCAAGATATGTGATACCTACTATCTCTATATCCTTGGCAGGCAGACCTCTGAGTTTCTCCAGTTCCCTGGACTGCTCAGCCTGAGGTTCCCCGGGAAGGAGCAGAGCATCATAATAATCCGTTCCGAACATCCTGTAGAGCGCATGTCCTATGGAATGAAGGATATGGACATAGAAGTTTACCGTCTTTGAGCGCTTCCACTGATACACATTAAGACCCGGCGTGGTGGAGAGGACGATGTATGCGTTGAGCATATTGAGCTTGGAGTATGCCCTGTTCCCTTCTCCGATGAACTCGAAAGTCACGTGCTTATAATCATCTGAACACTTTAACGCGGGATCCTGCTCGGAAGCGGTATAATAGCAGACCTTCTGTCCCCTCTTCTCGAATTCTTCACATATGGGCCTGAACACATTCCAGTAGCTCTTGTTATCCGAGAATATGACTATCGGCAGCTTGTTCTTATCAATCTTTACCTTCTTGCCGCCCGACAGCAGGAACTTGATCTTTATCAGTGCGGTACGCAGGAAGAACACAACAACACCGATGATTCCGATCAGTATAGAGAAAAGCATGCTCCCGGTGCCGGGATCTATATACAAATTCAGCATTGAGCGACCTCCAAAACCTTATTATACCAAAGGATGCCGCTCATATACCAGTTATATTATTAGCATATTATAAAGAACGCTTATACCCAGAATTTGACACCGGGATCTTTCATATCGACATCGGGAAGGGCAGCCGCCGTCCCGTTCTCCTGCATCATATTGTAGACGGAAGACGCATAGTAGATATCATGAAGCGATATCCCTATGTTATATACAAGGATCCTTTCCCCGTCGTTCTCACGTCCGGGCCTGATACCGTTGACTACGTCACAGACTTCGGAGAAATTCCTGAACTTATCATAGTTCTTAAAATGACAAACATGTCCCTGATCATCGGCAAACACTTTATCAAAGAACAGGTCACAGTTCGTAAATCCCAATGTGTGTATCGGCTGGACCATGACACCTTCGCCGAAGAACTCATCTGCGCACACATCTTCGGGAACATAAGTCGCGCCTGACAGTATAACATCAGATCCGCTGACCATCTTCTCGGGAGTATCGACAAACGAGAAATGAAGATTCTTATGATCTTTGAACCTTGCGGCAAAATCCTCTTCCTGACCTTTGTACTTTAAGAGCTTAATATGCATTTCTTTATCGGGAAGCTTACTTGTCAGTATGAGAAGCGTGGAGCGGGCGACATTCCCGAGCCCCATGATGCCTATCGTATCGAAGCCTTTTTTCGCGAAGAGAATGACTGAATGGGCAGCGACTGCGCCCGTCCTCATAGTAGTTATCCATGTGCCGTCCATAAGCGCAAGGAACGCGCCGGAATCCGCGTCCATCAGCAGGATACGGCTCTCCAGGCTCGGGATCCTTCCGGGATACCGTGTTACCACTTTGACCCCGCCCATATGCGACCCGGCAGGACCCGGTATCACGCTCGGCATGACATTGCAGAACACACCGTCAGCAGGCTTGATGCTTATCTTGGGAGGAAGCAGAGCTTCCCTCTTGGTCCTGATCATCGCCTCGGCCCACTCATAGCATACTTCCGGCTGTATCTTAAGACCTGCAATATCCTCAAATGTAATTATCTTCATGTGATCGGAGTCTCCTGTAAAATAATTATCCTTGTAACCTGCCATGCTTGTCAAACGGATTTATAAAGCTTTACATCCTGTTCAATATTACATATAATCACATTGTATTTTGAACAAAGAAGGTCGATTATCAATGTCATTAACCAGAAAACAGTTCGATATTCTTGAAAAGATCATCGATTCTGAAACAACTTTGACACAGCGTGAGATCGAGAAGCTCACCGGTTACTCCCTCGGCACCATAAACAGGATCATAAAGGAGCTCTCCGATATGGAACTGGTCGAAGGAGCGCAGATTACGCAGAAGGGGCAGGCTGCCATGGAACCCTACAGGGTAAAGAGGGCGGTCTTCATCGCAGCAGGCTTCGGTTCGCGCATGGTGCCGATCACTCTCAACACACCCAAACCGCTTGTACGCGTTAAGGGAACGCGCATCATAGATCATCTGATCGATGCCTGTCTCGAAGCGGGCATAGAAGAGATCTATATCGTCCGCGGCTATCTCGCCGAACAGTTCGACCAGCTGCTCTATAAATATCCTATGATCAGGTTCCTCGAGAACCCCATCTACAACGAGGCAAATAATATAAGTTCAGCGCTCGTCGCCGGAAGCCTGCTGTCGAACTCCTACGTCTTCGAAGCAGATCTTCTCATCTCCAATCCCGCGATAGTCACCAGATATCACTACACATCCGATTTTCTTGCGATAAAGAAGGACCGCACTGACGACTGGTGTTTTGAAGTCAGGAATAATGTCATTACCGAAGAGAAGGTCGGCGGACAGGGAGACAACATCTTCCAGATGGTCGGCATCTCATATTGGAATGAGGAAGACGGCATGAAGCTGGCAAAAGACATAGCGGATGTCTACTCGGAACCGGGAGGCAAGGAACGCTACTGGGAGCAGGTGCCTCTCGTCTACAGAAAAGAGAATTATGCCGTCGAAGTGCGCGAATGCCGCGAGGATGACATCATCGAGATAGATACGTTTAACGAATTAAAGCAGATAGACCCTGCTTACAACACATAACGGAGGATCACATGGAACCTGTAAAGAGAAACATCCTGCTTAACCCGGGGCCGTCCACTACAACAGACACTGTAAAATACGCGCAGGTGGTCCCCGACATCTGTCCGCGCGAAAAAGAATTTGCAGGCCTGATGAAAGGCCTGCGCGAGGATCTCGTAAAGATCGTCCACGGCGATCTTGATAAATACACGAGTGTCCTTTTCTGCGGATCGGGCACTATCAACATAGACGTATGCCTTAACAGTCTGCTTCCCGAAGGCAAAAAGATCCTCGTCGTAAATAACGGCGCTTATTCGTCCCGCGCCGTCGAGATCTGCGAATACTACGGTCTGCCCCACATCGACCTGAAGTTTCCCGTCGATCAAAGGCCTGACCTTGAACTCGTCGAGAAGACGCTTCGGGACAACCCCGATATCGCTCTTGTCCATACAACTCATAACGAGACAGGCACGGGCATACTGAACCCCATAAGGGAGATCGGCGCTATCGCGCACAGATACAATGCCGTCTTTACGGTCGATACGACTTCCACGTACGCGATGCGTCCCATAAACATTGAAGAAGACAATATCGACTTCTGCATGGCATCTGCCCAGAAGGGACTTATGTCATTCACGGGATTGTCCTTTGTAGTCGGCAACAGGGCGATACTGGAAAGATCCAAAGACTATCCCAGAAGATCCTATTACTGCAATCTTTTCCTGCAGTACGACTGCTTCGAGAAGACGGGCGAGATGCATTTCACCCCTCCCGTTCAGACCATATACGCTACGCTTCAGGCTCTCAGGGAGTATTGGGCAGAAGGCGAAGAAGCAAAATGGGCAAGACACACACGCGTCTTCAATGCGATCAACGAAGGACTTGACGCATTGGGATTCCGCCAGGTGATAAAGCCCGAATGGAGAGCCGGCCTCGTATCCTCCGCCATCTATCCGGATGACCCTGCATGGGACTTTTACAAGGTCCACGACTATTGCTATGAAAGAGGATTCACGATCTACCCGGGCAAGATATCCACAACGAACACATTCAGACTCTGCGCACTGGGCGCGATCGATGAGGCCGATATAAGAGACTTTTTCGAGGTATTTAAGGAAGCGCTTCAGGTTACCGGAGTACAGATCCCGGTAACATATAAGGATTAAGGAGAACTCTATGAAGACAGTTTATACTTGCTTTTGCACGGATGTCATACACGACGGTCACCTGAACATCATAAATGAAGCGAAGAAACTGGGAAGGGTCATCGTCGGCTGCCTGTCGGACGCGGCCCTCATCAGGTTTAATAAATTCCCGACGGTAAGTCAGGAAGAGCGCATCAAGCTCTACAGAACCCTCGAAGGCGTAGATGAGGTCGTGATCCAGAACGATGCTTTCTATGATGATGTGATCACTCTGATAAAGCCCGACTATGTAGTTCACGGAGACAACTGGATACAGGGACCGGAGAAAGCGATCCGCGAACATGTGGCAGTACTTGTCGGCAATTACGGGGGACAGATAGTCGATATCCCTTACACCTATAACGAGAAAGTCCACAAGATAGACCTGCAGCTACGCGAGAAGCTTGCAATGCCCGAATACCGCCGCAAGAGGCTGCGTCAGCTCATATCCATGACTCCGATAGTAAAGGCTATGGAAGCTCACAGCGGCCTTACGGGACTCATAGTCGAGAAGACTGTCGTTGAACACGACGGACGTCTCGACCAATTCGATGCGATGTGGATAAGTTCCCTCTGCGACTCCACGGCCAAGGGCAAACCCGACATTGAACTCGTGGACATGACTTCCCGCTTCAGGACCATAGATGACATAACTGAAGTCACGACCAAGCCGATAATCTTCGACGGAGATACCGGCGGACTCACCGAACACTTCGTATATACCGTGAGATCCCTTGAGAAGATGGGCGTCTCTGCCGTCATCATCGAAGACAAGAAGGGGCTGAAGAAGAACAGTCTGTTCGGCACTGAAGTCGAGCAGACACAGGCAACCATAGAAGAGATGAGCGCGAAGATCGCGGCGGGCAAGCGTGCGCAGCTTACCGACGACTTCATGATCATCGCAAGGATCGAGAGCCTCATCCTCGAGAAAGGCATGGAGGATGCGCTTACCCGCGCACATGCATTTGTAAAGGCGGGCGCGGACGGCATCATGATCCACAGCAGAAAGAAGGATCCGGCCGAGATCGTCGAATTCTGCGATAAGTTCAGAAAAGACGACAAGACAACTCCGATAGTGGTAGTGCCGTCGAGCTTCAATACGATAACTGAGGAAGAACTCGCTTCCCACGGCGTCAACATCGTGATCTACGCGAACCAGCTTACACGCTCGGCCTTCCCAGCAATGCAGCAGACTGCGGAAGATATCTTAAGATATCACCGCGCCAAGGAAGTCGACGACCGTCTTATGCCGATCAAACAGATCATTACTTTGATAGATGAACTTTAAGGAGAATTGATAACATGAAGGTTGAGAAGTTAGTAGAGATAATCGGTTCGGATTTTTATACAGGTGTTCCGGATTCACAGCTGAAGGCATTATGCAACTTCCTCATGGACCGCTACGGGATCGATCCGCACCACCATGTAATCGCCGCGAACGAAGGAAACTGCACGGCTCTTGCCGCAGGATATCACCTTGCAACAGGCAAGGTCCCCGTCGTTTATATGCAGAACAGCGGCGAAGGAAACATCATCAATCCGGTCGCATCGCTCCTTAACGACAAGGTTTATGCCATCCCGGCAGTCTTTATCATCGGATGGAGAGGAGAACCCGGCATCCACGACGAGCCGCAGCATATCTATCAGGGAGAAGTGACAGTTAAGCTTCTCGATGATATGGGGATCGACAGCTTCATTATCGGCAAGGATACGACTGACGAAGAGGCCGCTGAGGCAATGGAGCGGTTTAACGGTATCCTGGCGGAAGGCAAAGATGTCGCATTCGTCATCCGCAAGGGCGCGCTGACCGATGCGCCTAAGGTAGAATACAAGAATGACAACGTCATGGTCCGTGAGGATATCATAAAGCATATCGTGAAGATCTCCGGCGAGGATCCGATCGTCTCCACTACCGGGAAAGCGTCAAGAGAGCTTTTCGAGACGAGGGAAGCGAACGGCCAGAGCCATAAGTATGATTTCCTAACCGTAGGTTCCATGGGACACAGTTCTTCGATCGCGCTCGGCGTGGCAGTCAACAAGCCCGGACAGAAGATCTGGTGCATTGACGGTGACGGCGCTGTCCTTATGCATATGGGATCCATGGCCGTTGTCGGAGCAAACAGGCCTTCCAATCTCGTTCATGTGGTCATCAACAACGGAGCTCACGAGACTGTCGGCGGAATGCCTACGGTCGCCGGCACGACAGACCTCGTTGCCGTCGCCAAAGCGTGCGGCTATCCGTATGCGGTATCGGTCGATAACTTCGATGATCTTGATAAGGAACTTGCGGCCGCCAAAGAACGCAATGAACTGTCGCTGATCGAGGTCAAGTGCTCCATCGGCGCGCGTGAAGATCTGGGACGTCCCACGACCACCGCTCTCGAGAACAAACAGAACTTTATGGAGTACCTTAAGACTCTGTAATTATTATCACCGGTATGCGGTGCCGAACGAATGCCAGATGTTCTGGTAATCGGGCGATGATGCGAATCCGTCGATTATAACGCCTCGGTCGGCGCCGCTGTCGAGCGCCGCAATCCAGCCTGATAATTCCGCCCGGCTGCCGTTTCTTAAGAGCATCAGCCTGTACATCGCCTCGATAAACTGAGCGTTGCTGACGACCTGGAATCCGTCATTCCAGTAGAGCTCCCAGACAACGGAATCGGGAGTCCTGCTGTCGCCTATAAGCGCTATCGTTCCTGCGCGCACTTCCGCGGGAGACGGATAGCGCAGATATGCCATTCTGTATTCCGTAACCACATAATCTGCCGTATTGCGGTAAAAAGGATCGTCGAGCATATTGTCGCCGTATACGATCACAAAGCTTACGTTCTGTTCTCCGGTATATTCCCCGCAGCCCGTAACGACGGCGTGAGCCGTTCCGGGAAGATAATCGTTCCAGTAAGAGATCTCGTAGTCCTCACCCTCGGTAAGCGTATCCGATCCCATCACAACACTTAAGTCATCGAGCTTGACCGCAGATCCCGTGTACACTCCGGTCTCCGTGAATGTGATCTGCGCAGACCCGATATCGTTATCCGCTGCAGTCTCATCCTGACGCGCGGCGTACTTCTCCAGATTCTCGGATCCGATCCTGAAATAATAAGCTTCATCCTCACTGTCCGCGCTTTGAAGCGTAAGGTCCTTTCCGTCCGGAGAATAAAGTCCGAGTCCGGTCTCTGTATTCGTAACGGTAAAATACGGAGTGCCGGGAACGGGAGCTATGTCCCAAAGATGAGCCGCGGACGATTGATCGTAGTTGCCCGCATAAAGACTTCCTTCGATAACGCACAATGTCTTTGTCACACCGTAAGAATCGACGGTAATCATATAGTGGTCGCCGTCCGCTGTCACGGCAAACGAAGCCGGCTCCGCGCTGCCCAGTGCGACATCATAATCGTCAAATCCCTTCATCCTCACCTCGATCCCGCGGGCGGAATCAAGCCGGTATATCTCATAGACACCGGTCTCAACAGCCGCAGAAAGGTTCATGCGCTTGAGCGGTATGATCACGGCAAGAGCGCTTACGGCAGCGGCGAAGATAAAAGTGAAAACATACTTAAGGTATTCCTTCTTAATGCGAAGTCTTAACAGCGACGCGGTAAGACAGATAAGGGCGGTCAGAACGGTAACGAAGAAATACAAAGGCAGTCTGAATCCGAAGGAACTTACGTTATCAAAAATGTAATTACGGATAAAACCCTTATGCGCGCATATGAAAGCTGCGCCGGAAACGCATGAGAAAAAAGCAAATGCTGACAGCAGGATCGTATTCTTATCCGCACATATTATGAGCATGATGACAAGAGCCGCGTCCAGTATAAAAGAGGTCCCGGAAAGAAGAAGCACGGTAAGACCGATGCCTGCGATAACGGGCAGCACGGCCCGCCTTATGTAATATCTGTCTTCCCCTTTATCGAGAAGGATCCCCGCCAAGCCAACGGCTGCGGCAGCAGCGCGGGAAACGCCTCCGAATTCCGGCGGGAGCGCATCAAACACCGGAGTAAAACGGGAAAACAGATCTGCCGCCATCAGAATAAAAGCGACCGCAGCAGCCGCATCGATCCACGGCAGTGACTTTATCTTCTTTAACGTTTCCGTCATCCTCATTCCAGCCTCATATAGATACCGAGATTACGCCGGTCGACAACATCAGTCTCGGCCCTGTAGGTATCCCATTCTCTCTCAAGGGCACGTCCGTCTTCCGTATTGGTGATGTAGTAATACATCGTATTCTCAACACGCGACACCTTCCACCTGCTGCCGTAATCATCGGAAGACAGCGAAAGTACTATCCTCTGGTCTTCGGTCTCGCAAAGATAATACCTTTCACCGTTGACATCCGTTCTGATGATATAAGCATTCGATGACGGATCATACTCGAAGGTGAAATAATCCTCAAAGAACTTATCGGGATTGAATCCTATGTCTTCGGGATTGCCGTATATAAGGCTTAACAAGAGATATTCCGCATGATTATAGATGCGGCAGGTGTATTCGTCGCCGAGTATCTTATCCTTGCGGTTCCATCTGACCGACCAAACTGTGACAAGGCAGATCAGCGCCGCGATAACGGAATATAAAAGAACTCTTCTCTTTCCCATCAGTAAACAAATCGGCGCTGGATATAGAAGCTTAACAGGAACAGTATTATATCGACGGGGATCTTAAGCCAGAGCTCCGTAACACCCGGAATGAGCCATACAAGGAACGTGACCAGACCCGCCGACAGGGCCATCTGCACGACTGCGAGCACAACATAGCGCGGGAAGGAAGCTCCATGTCCCTTATCGCTCTTAAAGACAAGCTTATAATTGATGATGTAATTATAGACTCCGGATATTATCCTCGCTGCAACAGTAGCCGCCGTGGCATAGAGCGCACTGTCAAACACGTTGTCGAACACTCTGCAGAACAGATGGAACAGCAGCAGATCGATAACACATGAAGAAAGTGACGAGAACAGGAACTTCGCGAAGATCGCTCCGAATATCTTATAGATCCTTACCGAATCCTTAAAAGGATTAAAATGCGACTGATGGTTCTCCTTGGAATCATAGATCGTTTCTATCGGGACTTCGAAGATCGGATATCTGTCCTTGGATGCAATTAGCATCCTGGTCTCGAATTCGAATCTTTCGCCTTCGACATCGAGAAGATCCTTCATGAACAGGGCCGGTATCCCGCGAAGGCCCGTCTGCGTGTCCGATACCCTGACGCCGCACAGATAACTGCATACCCATATAGTAATGGTATTGCCGGCGCGCGACTTCCACGGCACATTCTCACCTGAAAAATCCCTTACACCCAATATGAGATCTGCGGGATGCTCATTAAGCGCATCTATGCACCTTGATATGCACTGCGCCGAATGCTGTCCGTCCGAATCAGCCGTCACACACCCGACAGCTTCGGGCATGTTTTCAAGGATATAGGAGAATGCAGTCTTGAGCGCTCTTCCCTTTCCCTTGTTCACCTCATGGTGCAGAACAACTCCGCCCAGAGGCCTGATTATCTCCTCCGCCCGCTCGAAAAAGGTATTGTAACCGTCTCCGCTGCCGTCATCTACTACGACAACGGGGCCCATCCCTGCCTGCGCCAGGTCATTAAGTATCGCAGGAAATCTCTCGTCAGGTTCGTACGAAGGGATAACTATCGGAACCATATCGATCAACCGAACTTAAATGCATCCTTCAATCCGGGGTAATTCCTGTCGCGGTCGTTGATGTTAAGAGGTGTTCCGTCGGACAATGTCTCTCCCGTGACCTCCGGCCATTCTATCCCGATATCGGGATCATTCCAGCGAAGTCCGCCTTCGTCTCCCTGGTGCCAAAAGTCTGTAACCTTATAGCAGAACTCGGCCGTATCGCTTAAGACAAGGAAGCCGTGGGCAAATCCTTCAGAGATCAGGAACTGCTTCTTGTTCTCGGCTGTAAGCCTTACCCCGTACCACTGTCCGTAAGTCGCGCTTTCCTTTCTTAAGTCAACGGCCACATCGAACACCTCGCCCTTGATGACACGGACGAGCTTGCACTGGGGATGCTCCTTCTGATAGTGAAGCCCTCTTAATACGCCTTTGACGGACATGGACTGGTTGTCCTGAACGAACACCTGGTTTAATCCTGCTTCCGCCATATCCTTCTGATTATATGTTTCCATAAAATAGCCGCGCTCATCGCCGTGAACGGCCGGCTCTATGACATAGAGACCCTCTATCGGCAACTTGGTAACACTTATCTGACCCATTACTGAACCTCCTTAAGCTCTTCAAGATATCTTCCCAGCGCATCCTGCCATGTCGGCAAAGGAGTAAAACCGTTCTCGGTAAGCTTGGACTTATCCAATCTCGAATTAAACGGCCTCGCTGCCTTGGACAATCCGTATTCCGCAGTCGTCACAGGAGTAACCTTAGTGTTAAGTCCCGCCTGACGGTATATCTCACACGTAAAGTCGTACCAGGATATATACCCGCCTTCATTGGTCGCATGATAATACCCGTACTTCTCGGTCTGCGCCATATCCACGAGGAGCCTTGCAAGGTCGTATGTATAAGTCGGTGTTCCCACCTGGTCGCTTACGACTCTCACCTCGTCGTGAGTCTTCCCGACATTGAGCATGGTCTTAATGAAGTTCTTGCCGTTCTTGCCGAACACCCACGCGATCCTGACGATAAAATACTTATCGAGTATCCCCGATACCGCAAGCTCACCGTCGAGCTTGCTTCTTCCGTACACATTAAGGGGAGCGTAGTTCCTGTCATCGGGCTGCCATGGTCTTTCACCCTGCCCGTCAAAGACATAGTCGGTACTTATGTATATCATCTTCGCTCCGCAGGCCTTTGCCGCCTGCGCTATGAACCTTGTTCCGTTGCTGTTGATCGCATTTACCTTCGGGATATTCTCCTCGTCCTCCGCAGCATCTACGGCAGTCCACGCAGCGCAGTGAACGATGACATCGGGCTTTATGAGCGCGATCGCTTTTGCAACTTCCTCTTCGTTCGTGATATCGAGTTTGACATACGGGAACGGTATCTTCACTTCGTCGAGGATGTCGCTTCCGACGGCCTCGAATCCGCGCTTATCAAGTTCATTAAGCACATCGTATCCTAACTGACCGCCTACACCTGTAACGAAAAATCTCATGATCACTTGTCTCCGTACATCTTCTCGTAGTAATCCATATACTCGCCGCTCACGATGGGCTGCCACCATGACTCGTTCTCGAGATACCAGTTTATGGTCTTGACAATGCCGTCGGCAAACTTCGTCTCCGGCAGCCATCCCAGATCATTATGGATCTTCGTAGGATCGATGGCATACCTTCTGTCGTGACCCTTACGGTCCGTTATGTATGTAATGAGGGACTCGGGTTTGCCGAGCTGCTTCAATATGAGCTTGACGATATCGATATTGGCCATCTCATTATGGCCTCCGACATTATAGACTTCGCCCACTTTGCCGTTGTGGATGATAAGGTCGATCGCCTTGCAGTGATCCTCAACATAGAGCCAGTCCCTGACATTAAGTCCGTCGCCGTAAACGGGCAGAGACTCGTCGTGCAGAGCACGAATGATCATCAGAGGGATGAGCTTCTCAGGGAAGTGGTAAGGCCCGTAGTTATTGGAGCATCTTGATACCGTAACGGGAAGGCCGAACGTCCTGTGATAAGCAAGCACCAGAAGATCCGCGCCCGCCTTGGAAGAAGAATACGGAGAGCTCGTGTGTATGGGAGTATTCTCAGTAAAGAACAGATCGGGACGGTCAAGCGGAAGGTCTCCGTAGACCTCGTCCGTCGATACCTGGTGATATCTCTTTATCCCGTACTTGCGGCAGGCATCCATGAGGACCGAGGTTCCGATTATGTTGGTCTCAAGGAAGATCTGGGGATTCTCGATGGATCTGTCTACATGGGATTCAGCTGCGAAGTTTACGACGATATCGGGCTTCTCCTCTTCGAAAAGCTTCTCAACAGCCTCCTTATCGCATATATCCGCCTTAACGAACCTGAAATTGGGATTGTCCATGACGGGTTCAAGTGTAGACAGATTGCCCGCATATGTGAGCTTGTCCAGGCAGATTATCCTGTAATCAGGATGTGCCTTCAACATATGGAACACAAAGTTGCTGCCGATAAAACCCGCTCCGCCGGTCACGATAATGTTCATATCATTTCCTCTTTTCTTTACTTCCTGTCTTAAGGACGATCACCCTCGCAACGGCTGCGATCCTGATAACGGCCTTAAATACCAGATAATCAAACATATTAAGTTTCAGTATACCCGATTTCATATGTTTAATAAACATTTTGTCACTGTCAACGTTCGCGTTGTTGACCTTCCTCTTATAGATCTTGGATGTCTCCTGCGAGTCTGATATACGGAAGCTCATGACATGGGTGCAGGTGCACGCGATGTCGCCTGTCTCGGAAAGCGACAGGCACAGATCCCAGTCGGGCGTATAGATAAGCGATGTGTCAAAGTATCCCGTCCTGTCGAGAGCTTCTCTCCTGATCAGATAATTGGGCGGTTCACAATATATGTTCCTGCCGCGAAGGGACTTTCTTGCATATTTTATCCCGCTGATGACCCCGTCTTCCTTGAAACGGTTGCGTTCCATCATGACATTCCCGTCTTTATCTATCACGCTTGTATTGCCGATGGAAAGCACCGTGCCGGGATTAGCCTCCATGAGAGCCGTCTGGCGTTCAAGCGCATCACGTCCCAGGAGGTCGTCCTGCATCATTATCTTTATGTATCTTCCTGAAGCATAGGACATTACCCGGTTCCAGTTACCGGCAAGACCAAGATTCTTCTCGTTGTGATAAAGCGTGATCCTCGGATCGTCAAACTCTGCAAGTATATCGCAGGACGAATCCGTCGAGCAGTCATCACAGACTATGAGTTCCAGATCGGACATGCTCTGGGATAATACGGATTCTACGGATTCCCTTAGATATTTCTCGCCGTTGTACAGCGGCATGCAGACACTTACAAGAGGCGGCATCTTATCTCCTGTTGATGTACTTGCCGTCAAGCACGTCCTGCAGGTATTGCCCGTACTGGCTCTTGCCCATAAGTCTGATGGTTTCTTCCACCTGTTCCCTGGTTATCCAGCCGTTCCTGTAGGCGATATCTTCAAGACATCCGATCTTTCTGTGCTGATGCTGCTCGACAGTCTTGATGAAGTTGCCGGCATCGAACAGGCTCTCATGCGTACCTGTATCAAGCCACGTAAATCCCTGACCCAGGATCTCAACGTTGAGTTTTCCCTTCTCGAGATAGACACGGTTAAGATCCGTTATCTCGAGCTCGCCTCTTGCAGAGGGCTTAAGATCCCGGGCGTAACCGACTACATCATTGTCATAGAAATAAAGACCCGTTACGCAGTAATTGCTCTTCGGATGAGCGGGCTTCTCTTCTATGGAGACCGCGCGCCAGTTCTCGTCGAACTCCACGATGCCGAATCTCTCGGGGTCCTCGACATAATATCCGAATACGGTAGCGCCTTTGCCCTCTTCCGCATTCTTCACGGCAGCCTCAAGGTTTGCACGCAGACCGTTTCCGGTAAAGATATTATCGCCCAGTATCATGGCAGCGGTGTCGTCGCCTATGAAGTCAGCGCCGAGCGTGAAGGCCTGAGCAAGTCCGTCGGGCGACGGCTGGACCTTATATGAAAGATTGATTCCGAACTGGGATCCGTCTTTAAGCAAAGATTCAAACCTCGGTGTATCGGAAGGCGTAGATATTATCAGGATATCCCTTATGCCCGCGCTCATGAGGACGGACAGAGGATAGTAGATCATCGGCTTGTCAAAGACCGGGAGCAGCTGTTTGCTCGTAACCATGGTAAGAGGATAAAGTCTGGTGCCCGAACCGCCTGCAAGTACAATACCTTTCATAAAGACCTCCTGCTGAATATACCGTAAGGATTTCATATTATTGTATCACAACTGCATAATATACTTGCTGATTTATAGGTGTATAATGAATGGCGATGAATGACGATAAGAACAATCTCACGACTTTTATAGTCGCATGCTCTGCGCTGGCATTAGCTCTCATAGGTGCACTTTTAAGCTTCCTAGTTCCCGCAAAGAGCATAGCCGGCAAAGCCACCTCCGCATCCGCCGTCGATACATCGGTCTATTCCGCCGAATACAAGATCAACGGGGACGGTTTTGCACTTATATCGTTCACTAATAATGATCCTGCGGGCAGCCTCATCGGTGTTACGGCCTTTCTCAAGGACAACAGAGACCTTCTTGAAGACGATGAGATCCTGTCCGGCGCAACGCTTGACTATTATGTTACCTGCAACGGTAAAGTCATCGATATGAGATCCGTTCCGGTCAACAGTCTAAGTCTTTTCCTGCCCCGCAACGGGGATAAAGCAGTCGGCAATTCCTTCTTTTTCGACGGAGAGAAGGCAGCCAAGGGTGACGAGATAAGGATTCTGTTTACGCTCAACGATCCCTCAGGCGAATATGAGATCTCTTTTTACGGGGCGCCCGGACGCAATACGCCGATGTATGTACCCGTAAGATACACACAGAGCCGTCCCTATCTGCTTCATTTTGCGATACTTATCATAGTATTCGGTTTTATGTGCATCATGACCATGCCGCTGAAAGAGAAAACACAAGATAACGATAAACGCGCCATTCGCGCCTACGTACCTAAAGACGATACCTCCGGAAGGGATATGACAGATGAAGAAGACCAGCAAGACTGAAACCGGCGGTAAAAAGATCATTAAGATCGCGGCCGCGGCCGGGATAGTACTCGTCCTTGCCATTGCAGTCGAGCTTTGCTTTAATCTCGGCAACATAACATCAGGTTCTGAAAGTCTCGACCTTACGGACGAGATAACCGAGGATATAGTCCTGGCTCATGAAGGAACACTCATCTACCACGAGTCATATGACGAGCCCCATTACATCAACAAACTCAAGTTTGAAGCCGATCTTACGGATGATCTCGTTTACGGCATAGAGATCAAATACGTTACCGACTTCGAAGCGGAAGACGAGACGACGATATGGAATACATATTACACATATATGCCTTTCGGAATGACAAAGGTCGGAGAGGCTGTTACCGAGATCAATATCTTTACCCTCACGGATCCCGCCGATTATGAGATCACTTATTTCGGCGAGGTAAACGGGATCAACATAAACCCGTACAGGCTCTCGGGACTCATCATCATATTCGGTCTTCTGGCTCTAGTGTTCTGCATCAAGGATCCGGCAGAAAGAATAGTCCCGATCTTTGTGATCGCTTCGCTGGCGATCGGCTCGTGGCTCATCCTGGCTTCCGGAATCTCCAATACCACATGGGATGAGATCGAGCATTTCAACAAAGTCTACAACATGGCAAATGACAGTGACGTCGAATGGAACCGGGCTGCGTTCGAGAAGATCAAATGGACTTTGAAGAAGCCCAACACCACATGGGAAGAACGCAATGCCTCCGATGAAGTGTATAACGATCTTGCCGAAGACTATGAATTCACTCTCGACCGCGGATATGATGCCATACCGGTGACATCCGTCGGCTATCTTCACATGGCCCTCGCATATAAGCTTACAAGCCTTATCGGCATGAAGCCCGCGTCCTCTCTTTACGCTGCAAGATTCGCGGGGCTGTTCCTTTTTACCTTCCTTGTCGCGATGGCTATCCATATATCCCGGGACCGCAAGCTGTTCCTTGCCGTTCTCTCGCTTATGCCGACCATTATCTTCCAGGGGAGCATGATCACATATGACAGCGCCGTCTACGCGCTTATCACGCTGGGAATGGTCATTTTGAGCAACGAGCTTAATTCTGAAGACAAGATAGACAACAGCAGGCTTATACTGGCCTTCACCCTTATCGTCATAGGATCCCTGCCAAAGGCACCGTATCTGCCTCTCGTTCTGTTTGTCTACATTTTGCCGAAGAAGCGTTTTGATAATCCCAAGCGATACAATATCCTTCTCGGAATCCTGATAAGCGGAGCCGTTGCAGCGCTCGCTTTGCTGATAATACCGCTTGTGATCAACATCGTACGGGGAACGGTCTCATTCGCCGGCGACTCAAGAGGAGGAAACGTTGCCCCCGCGGAGCAGGTCGCCTCAATGATCGCCCACCCGTTTGCTCTTATCAAACTATATGCAACCAATATCTTTGCGATGGATAATCTCCGCAACCTGGGCAATCCCGGCGCCGATAACTATACCATGATGAATCTTGCATTCCTGAATTATTCAGAGGCCGGCGTTCTTAAAGATAAATGGGAGATAATCATAGTTCCCGCAATTCTTTTCCTCTTCTTTGCAGAGAATACTCAGGACAGGGAATCCAAACTGTCACTCAAGCAGCGGATCGCAGCGGGCCTCATCGTCTTTGTTATCGCGGGCATGATCTGGTCAGCTTTCTACCTCGCATTTACACGTGTAGGCATGGAGATGATCGACGGGGTTCAGGCAAGGTATTTCTTCCCCTTGCTGCTGCCGCTTTCCTTTGCGGTCAAACCGTTCCTCAAACTTAATATGTCCCGTAAGAATTACAGCAAGATGATGTTAAGCGTCGTTATCTTCCTGAACATGCTCGGGATCATGACACTTTTTATGCAGGGATTGGAATAAAGGGGCATCAAGATGAGAAACAGAAATATCATTATCAGTCTGGCAACAGTGTTCGGCATTATAATGCTGATACTCTTCCTGACTTATGTCCGCGTCGGATCGGGATACAGTTCTTACCGCAAGTCCGCTCCGGACGAAGGATCGGGGATCACCATAAGCAACTCTGTCTGCGGGGATGCGGATCTCATTTATACAGGCGATGACATAACAAATCAGATAGGAATAGCATACAACGGAAATGAACTGGTCCGTGATGAAGACTATACGGTCACATTTTACGGAGAGACGGTCCTGACAGGTGCCGGAGCCGCGCTGATAGAAGGCACCGGGGATTATACAGGGACCATCTTTATACCCTATACGATAAGTTATCACGATGAGGTCTGCGATAACGAGGAGAACAGTGAACTCCTAGAATACATCTACAACTGGTATGACGTATTCTTCGGCCGTCTGCCCACAAGGGAAGAGATCACATACTGGGTAAACGGAATATACAACGGAAATGTCACAGCAGATGACATAGCAAGACGCCTCGCAGGCTCGGATGAATTCCTTGCCGATGAAGATAATATAGAAGAAGGCGTTACCCTCATCTATATGGCATTTCTCCAGCGCCCGCCGGATCCCGAAGGACTCGACACATGGACAAGAGAGATCGAAGTCGGAAACATGGACCTTAATATGGTCGCGGCTAATATTGTCAGTTCGGATGAATTAGAGGAGATCCTGGAAGGTTTCCGGAACGATGACACCGATGACAGCGCTGACACCGCTGAAAGCGGTCACCTGACGTAATAGAACATTACCCTGTCCGCTCCCGGAAGGATGATGTATGCCAGCGTCGGCAGCATCACCGTGTAATAGATCACAGCGAATACAAGGAACAGGATAACGACGGCGGCAGCCGGGATATATTTCCCGAACTTATACTTATTCTGCGCAGCCTTCGAGAATTCATCGATGCCGACAGCCGCGAGCACCGCGAACACGGGGATGATCGAGAACACGTAGCGGCCCTGAGGCTGGTAATCCCTCGTATATGAGCTGTAGATCGAGAATGCCACCGGGAATGCCGTTACGCATCCGAACGCTATAAGAAGAGCCGTGGATATCTTCTCCTTTGTCCTGTACCTGTACAGCGCGAAAAGCAGGATGCACAGCCAGAACCCCGCCTGATAGAAATCGTAGAACTTGCCGTCGAGGCAGATGATCATTCCGCCGAACATGCCGATAAAGCTTTCCATCGTGGTCTCCATCCACCTGCCGTTATGGAGCATGTCGCGAAGATGCATGGACAGCTTTCCGGGATTATTCGCAAGATAAGTATTGTGCGAAGCGGCATAATCCGAAGCGCAGAGCGCCTGTGTCTTATACCCCAGAAAGTCGCCGTGATAGATGATGCCGTTGCGGATGAAGTACCATCCTGCAAGGACGAAGACCGCAAGTGCGATAAGACCTGCTTTTCGCCATGTGGCTTTGGCGCTCTCCCCTCTCTTATGCGATGTGCAGAAGAACCCTGCTAAAGCAAACAGCACCCATGCGTAGCCGAAGTAATATGTAAGCAAACAAAGAGCGGTGCCGGCCGACAGGTATGCCATGCTGCGGGTCTTCCATCCGTCACGCGCACCGTCGAGAACGGCATCGAGGATCATGAAGGCGGAGAGCAGGGATACTATGTCATTGTTTATGCATGAAGAAAGAAAAACGAACTGGGGCAGGAATGCGACCGTTCCCGCCATGAAGTAAACGGAATACCTGTTATCGAGAAGCTTGTCGCCGACGCGGAAAGAAACGAATACAGTGCCCATTCCCGCGAAGACATTGACGAGTCTCGCTGCAAAGCAGGCGGCATTTAACGATGACGAGAAGATACCCGCGATCTTAACGAACAATGCGCTTATCATGGACGGAAGATACGGGGTAAACGCATAGGAATACCCCCACAGAGGATTAATGATCTCCTCTTCGAATCCCGTCGGCAGATGCGAATGAACGGCTATCCAGTTTACGACGGCAAAGCGCATGTCCTCGTCGGGTCCGGTGCCGGGATCCATCCTCCATGCGAGCAGAGTAAACAGTATCCCCGACAGTATCATCATCGGGATACAGAAACAGTACTTCGTAAAAATGCTCTTTTGCTTATCAGTGCTCATCTTCTGATCAGTTTGCTCTTAAGCCAGCCTGCCGCACGGCGGTGTTCACCGGAAGGGATAAATGCCACTCCGACGATCGCAAGGCACAAAGCTTCACACGCGATCCCTCTGATTATAAATGTTAGTATCTTGCTGTCAAAGTTCACATATCCGCAAAGCTTAACGCATGCGAATACACAGAAAATGAATACCGCTATGTAAATGATCATCCTCACCCAATACAAAGCGAGAAGCTTCTTCGACTTGAAGCACTTGTCGTAGACAAGAAGGCTTCTGCTCGTCCAGTAAACGGCCTGGGCAATTACGGTTCCGGCGAGGATTCCCGGAAGACCTATCATCTTCGCGAGGAAGATCGACATCCCGAGATTGACAACGGCGCCTGCGAGGCTTATCCATTTCTCGTATCTGAACAGCCCCGCTCCGTTCGAATAATCGACGAGCGAACTGTGCACGAGGCTTATGTAAAGATCCGCGCAGATGAGAAGTACGATCGACCGGCTCATGATAAATTCGGGACCGAGCCAGATATCTATGAAAAGATCCACGAGCGCTATGGTCGGCACGAGAAGGACAACAGCGACCAGGAATCTTATATATGTATACATCCTGAAACTCTTCTCCTGAGTTACGGGATCCTTGTCTTCGGCAAGACTCCTGCCTATAAACGGAGCGAAGGGTCCCAGGAGGTTAACCGACATCTGTTTTATCATGGATGTCACATTCATATAGTTAGCGTAGAATCCGGCCGTCACCGTGCTTATGAGAGCGGATATAAGCAGAGTGTCGGTGCAGCCGTACACATATCCCGATATCTTCCCCATTGCGATATCTTTGATGCTGTCGAAGAGCTCCTTGACAAGCGTCTTATCCGTCTTGGACTTGTTGTCGAGATAAGGATACATCCTGCTGCACTTAACGTAGATGTAGAGGTTGGTGGCAAATGCCTGGATAACGGCGCATGTGACATAGAGAAGGTAGCTTCTGAACAAAATGAGGACCAGTATCTTCAGCAGGCTGAATACGATCGTGCCGAGCGTATCGACACTCTTGGTCACATATTCCTTCTTGTCTGCAACGAGCAGGGTCCTCCTGTAAGCAAGGAAATACGTGGAAGCGGAAGCTAATGCCTGCATCAGGAAATACACATAATAGACGGACTTGAACTCCATGTCCGTTATTACGAACTTAAGGAAAGGAAGCGCCACGAAGGACAGGCAGATAAACACGATGCCGATGACATTATAAATGGACTTAAGCGCCTTCATTATGGCGTTTATCTTCTGCGTGTTGCCTTCATTAAGGGGTTTATAAAGAGCATATGTGACGGCTATATCGAACCCTAAGTCCGCGAGAGCCAATGTCGAGAGCACGTTGGTATAAGTACTCGACAGACCGAGGATATCCGTGCCGATGTAAACGATAAAGAGCTTTCTGGATACAAAGCCCAGTACCGCGAAGATCACCTGATTGATAACGCCGATAAGGCCGGTCTTGGCTATCGTTCTCTTATCACTCATTATGAGATCCCGTTACACGTTCAACGATACGGCTGAAGTTCTCCGTAAAAGCCTTACCGCCGTATCTTTCCTCGATGACTTTATGTATGTACGAGCTGTCAAAGCTTATCTTCCCGTTAAGAAAATCGTTAAGATGCTCCGCAAGCGCCTTATGATCGAGGATCCCCACTATGCGTCCGACTTTATCATCCGCATAATCCTCAACGCCTCCGCACCTTGTCGAGAAGATCGGAAGTCCGCACGAAGCCGCCTCCAGAGGCGCGACCGGCTGTCCTTCCTGTATCGATGTCATGACAAATGCATCTGCCCTGTTATACAAAGCTGCAATCTCCTCCCGCGACACGGAAGGGATCATCTCCGCTTTATCTGCAAACAGGGACTCGCTGATCTGCTTTACGAATTCATCCACGCCCTGTGAATAGCCCTTGTTCGCGCCATACCCCGCTATGATTACCTTGAACGGCTTATCCGCAATGCGCGTAAGCTCGTTCATCGTATCGACAAACATATCGTAATTCTTATAGAACGAATGGGCTGCCACGATGAGGAAAGTCGTCACGTCGTGCGGCGCAGGATCAACACGGAATCTGTCCGTATCGATCACATTGCCGATATACTCGATCGACTTAAGGTGAACATTCTGCATCAGCACCTGTCTTATCTTATCGTTGCTTATCGCGAGGAAAGCATCCGCCTCCTCCATTGCCTCTTTAAACGTGTCGCACATGGAAGTCCCGGGGATCGGGAAAGGCGAGTGCTCCGAGAGTATATACGGAACACCGTACTTATGCGCGAAAAGCCTTGCATACTGCGCCGTACCCTGAGCAGACATTCCGAAGACCAGATCGTATTCCTCTTTGGGAAGCCTTTCTGCCGCTCTGTCTATATGCCTCTTCCAGAATCTCCTGTCAGCCTTGGTGTCAAGAGAACCTATACAGGCGACTGCGTTCTTCTTTATCATCAACCTGCTGTAGAAATTGTTAATCAGAGCGTAAAAAAGAGGGCGGTATATCACACCCTCGTATTCGTGAAGGCTGTCCGCATCGGAAATGACATCTATGGAAATGTCACGGCCTCTTATCCTTCTTAAGATGTACTTGATCCAAAGGGTGGTACACGGATTGAGCTTAAGAACGGTAATGTCGTATTCGCGCGACAGAAGTCCGCACTGTTCCTTAAAGAAAGTCCCCGAGATGGGATTATCCTTTGAAGGATACCAGGAAACAGTAGCGAGGATGCGCTTCTTCGATGACATCGGTTCTTATCTTTCGGCTCTCATCGGATTGTTGAGGAAGTCTTCATATGTAAGCCTGATCCCGTCAGGAAGCTCGGTCTTGTAATGCCATCCCAGACGCTCCGCCTTGGATACGTCAAGAAGCTTTCTCGGGGTGCCGTTGGGCTTACTGGGATCCCAGAGGATCTCACCCTTGTATCCGACGATATCAGCAACCATCTCCGTGAGTTCCTTAATGGTAAGTTCCTTTCCGGTACCGGCATTCACGGTCTCGTTGCCGCTGTAATTATTCATAAGGAATACGCACAGATCGGCAAGATCATCAACATACAGGAATTCACGCAGAGGACTTCCGTCGCCCCAGCAGGTAACCGATGTGACGCCCGCTTCCTTCGCCTCATGGAAACGCCTGATGAGCGCCGGAAGAACGTGTGAATGCTCGGGATGATAATTGTCATTGGGTCCGTAAAGATTAGTCGGCATGACGCTTATATAATCCGTGCCGTACTGGGTGTTAAGGTACTCGCAGTACTTAAGTCCGGATATCTTCGCGAGTGCATACGCCTCATTCGTCTCCTCGAGCGAGCTCGTCAGAAGGCAGTTCTCCTTCATGGGCTGAGGGGCAAACTTCGGATATATGCAGGAAGATCCCAGGAACTCGAGTTTCCTGCAGCCGTTCTTCCATGCGGCATTGATAACATTCATCTCAAGGATCATGTTGTCATACATGAAGTCGGCCTTGGCCGTGGCATTACCCATTATTCCGCCGACCTTTGCAGCTGCCAGGAATACGTATTCGGGCTTCTCCTCTTCAAAGAAAGCCTCGACTTCCGTCTGTCTTGTAAGGTCGAGTTCCTTGTGCGTCCTTACGATAATATTGTCATAACCCTGCTTCTCAAGACATCTTACGATAGCGCTGCCGACCATACCGCGGTGGCCCGCCACATATATCTTTGCATTCTTCTCCATCATACCGGTTCGCTCCTTATCAGCCTACGGAATAGCCCGTGCTGCCGTCGTCATAATAGTCCTGTCTCAAGTCATAGACAGTCTTGTCGGCTGCCCTTGTATCACCTATCTGGACCTCGATGAGCTTCAATTCACTTGCAGCGATCACTGTGTGCCGCACCTGCCTCGGTATCTCCACAACGTCACCTGTCCTTACGAAGCGTTCTTCCTCATTCATGATGACCTTGCCGTTTCCGCTCGCAACGACCCACAGTTCCCTTCTTCCCGCATGGCTGTGATACTTCATGCGCGATCCCTCTGTAAGCGTAACGAGAATGGTGAGATTATCCTTCTCCTCATGAAGCACGGTATAGCTTCCCCAGTCCTTCTCCAATGTAACGGGCTGCGGATTCTCCGACACCGATCTGATTATCTGCTTATTATCCATAATTGCACCTCTTTGAACTTATATTGTACCACTTATCCCCTGTGATAGTCATAAACGGACTTGATCCCCGTCTCAAGATCAGTAAGCGTTCTCGGGCGAAATGACATGAATCTCGAATTGTCGAGGATTATCTTCTGTACATCCACGCTCCTTGCAGGCTTATAGACGCACTGAACGGAAGGATCTATGCTCTTTACTATCTCGATGATCCTGTTCTGCGACGTGCCTTCTGCCGAACTTAAGTTGAAGATCGTTTCCTCGCCTTCATATTCGGAAAGATCGGCGAGCATCTCACAGACATCGTCTATATGGATATAGTCTCTTACTATCTGTCCGTCGCCCCAGACCTCGACAGGCTCGCCTTCGAGAGTATTTCTTATTACCGCATCGATGAATCCGACGCCCTTCTTATGGTCCTGCCCGGGGCCGTACGGATTGCTTATCCTCGCGATTATCATCTTGGCCTTGGTCTGTATGTCGAACACCCTCAGGGTATTCTCTATGCAAAGCTTGACATTGCCGTAATGGTTGATCGGGCGCGCCGTCGCGGTCTCCCTTATCGGCTGCACATCCTGATTCCCGTAAACTGTTCCTCCCGATGACAGGAAGATGAGCTTGGCATCCTCCGCCTTCAGCATATCGAACAGCCTGACGGTCTGCAGGAAATCCCTGCTGTAGCCCATCATGTACTTCTCGTTGGAATTGCCGGGGTTTACGGTAGACAGCGCATGATATATGAGATCGCGTCCCTTTATGGCTGCGGCAAGGACATTATCGTCGAAGAAATCTCCCATGACATATTCGATCCTGCCGTCAGGAAACGGAGGTCTTGCGATGTCAAAGCTCGTTACCTTGAATCCCCTGTCCGCAAGGTGTCTGCCTAAAGCAGAACCGATAAAACCGTTTCCTCCGATGATAAGCACATCTTTTCCGTTCATCTGCCCTTCACCTCCGATATCCTCATGGAATCGAGTATAATCTCTCCTTCGGACCAATTGAAGAATCTGAATTCGATATTATCCGTTTTTTCCTCTATGCTGATCGTGTAGATAATGAGATCCTCATAAGTCTCGGCCCCGCTCACCTCTATGCCGGACAGTTCGGATCCGTTGCTCGTAATGCAGTCGTAAGTCAGATCCTGTAGGCCTTCTCCGGTCACTTCGACCCTGTAGGTCCCGGGGTAGAGAGTCACATATGGCCCGAACGATCCGCCGCCTGCGTAGATATGTCTTTCCCCGTCGATATCCTCACCGTTGTCAAGACACGTATTATCCTCGTATACGATCTGTTCGTTGTAATACCTTATATGATTATTCTCTTCATAGCAAAAATCGCCCAGATCCTCTTCGTTATACTCGACAAACGAAGAGCCGAACTTCAATTCCTTATCGAACACATCCGCGCTCACCATCATAAAACCGAAAGCGCCGAGCACCGCGGGAGTAAAGAGCACCGATACGAGCACAAGCGGATCGGGCTTGATGTTTAACAGCTCATATTTCTTTCCCATGTTCGCGGAATGGTTTATATAGAAGATCACCACGGCAAGAGCCACGCACGCGGATACTATGACGCTCGCGTTGTCGAGGACAGGGATCTTCTTGCCCAGGAAATGTCCCAGGGACAGGAAGCCGGCCTTGGAATACAGCCGTTCGGTAAAAGCATTCTCAAAGCTCAATGAGTGCGTGGCCATGTTCTGCGGATATGTATCCGTAACGCAATACCACCCCCGCGCCCATGAATAGAGAAGATAAAGCACCATGTTGGTCTTGAGATCCTGCTCCGACGTCAATATGAGCATCACAAGAAAAGGCACATACAGAAGGCTTCTGTAGAAGTAGTTGAGAAGCCCTCCCGATGACAGGAGCGTCATGCTCATCATAAGAAGCGCCATCGCCCATACCGCATCGTACGGCTTAAACTCTTCCTTCCTCTTCGTGTAGGCCCAGAAAGCCAGAAAACATATCACGAGAAGGAACAAAGAAACATTGCCTCCGTCCCTTGCAAAAGATATATCCGTCCCGAAGATCGACCGTATCAGCGACGGCTTCATGAGAGTATGCGCATGATATGTCGCATTGGACCTGTAGAGAATATTGAACAGCCCCGTCGGGATATAGATGATCACAAGATATATGAGGATGCGCAGGATGTTCTTTTCGCGCAGGAAGATGAGAAGGACGATCGGGATAAGCATAACGGGATTAAGGGCGACAGACACCGCGGAACAGATGAGAAATCCCTTTCTCTTCTTCTCCAGGAAGAACTGCATTGCAAGGACGAAGAACATAAGGTAAACGATCTCATCCTGAACGGCATACATGACGGAACACAGCATGTCGAACGAACCGAATATGAGCGGGTAAACAAGCAGACTGTCGGCGCCGGGCTTTACGATCTTAACGATCCTGGCGCAGGACCTTGCGATGATGAACATCGCCAGCGCGAGCCCCGTCTTGAGCCATATTATGTCGACAAGATCAGTGGCTTTCATATTTCCCGTGATCTCATGAACGATCCACAGCGGAATGTCCCACAGAGCAAGCGGAAGGATCATGGGAATGGTCTTGTCACAGCCGAAGATCTGGGGGCTGCCGCTCCTGGGCTTCATCTCGGTATACTCGTAAAATCCCGTCTTTGTCTTGCGGAAGATACAGTCAAGGAGCTCCATGGCCCATGCCGAATAGCATTCACCGTCGGAGTAGTAGAAGAATACCATCATGAAGATCATGGAGACGAATGATATGACGATCGCAGCGAGGAGCCACGGCCTTTTCAATAACGTATCCTTATCCGTCTTAAGCTTAAGCGAAGAGGTTCTCATTACCTGATCTCCTCTATGTCGACTGACTCAAGTATCACGGGGACCTCATCGTAATTAAAGACGCGGATCTCGATATTGGACGTTTTATCGTCAAGATGAACGGTATATGTGACGGTGTCGGGACTGTCCTCTTCCTGCCCGCCTTCCGTAAACACAGGTTCGCTCGAAGGCAGAGGGATAAGGTCCATGTTCTCGTTATGGATACAGTCGGATACGGCATTGTCGAGATTATATCCTGTCAGGGTTATCTCATATGTGCCGGGATAAAGCGTTATATAAGGACCGAACGATCCTCCGTTCTGCCAGATGTACCTGAGGCCTTCCGCATCTTCACCGTTTGTAAGACAGACTCCGTTCTCGTAGATGATATCGAGGTCTTTGCTGAAGTGCATGTAGTTTTCATGTTTGAAGATCTCTTCGTTCTCGGTCGCCTCCTGCACTAATTGCGAACCGAATACTATCCTCTTGTGACAGACGGATGTGTCTTTCATCATATACATGAATCCCGCGCAAAGAAGAGGTGTAAACAGCGTCACCGCAAGAGCATATACACCGTTAGGGATATTAAACGTCTTATAGGATCTGTCACGCTTCGTCTTATGGTTTATAAAGAACAGCACGGCCGCAAGAGCCACACAGGCGGTCGCGATCACGCTTTCGTTGCCGAGGATGGGGATCTTATCGCCTATGTAAAGACCGAGGGACTTGCTTCCGTAGTATTCGTAGATCTTATCCTTGTATATGCTCTCGGGATAGTAATATATCGTGAAGAATACGCGGTCCGACATGATCACGCCGAGCCAGCTTCTCGCGAAGGTAAAGAACGTATAAAGGAGGAGACTTGTCTTTGCATTAAGCTCCGAAGTCAGCACGAGCATCGACAGGAACGGAACATAGAAGAAGATCCTGTAATTGGCATTCAGAAGATCGCCCGACGAGAACAATGTCATCACCGTCATCACGAGAGCCATATCCCAGATCATATCCGCCTTGGAGGTATCTTCCTTCTTCCTAGTAAAGACAAAGAACACGAGGATGCATATTATCACCAGGAACAGCGATACGTTTCCGCCTTCCCTTGCAAATCCTATATCGCCGTTGAACAGATCCGTCATCTGGTCGCCGGTCATGTCAACCCAGTTATTGCTGCGGTAAAGCTCGTTATTGCTGTAGATCAGGTTTATGATAAGCGACGGCGCATATGTTATGAGCACATTAAGCGCAACGAACTGTATGCGCTTCTCGAAGAACATCACCATGAGAAGGACCGGGATCAGCAACTCCGTATTGAGAGTAACGGAAAGCGTCGCGAATATAAGGAATTTCTTCATCTTCCCTTCGAGCATGAACCTCATGGCAAACATCAGGAGCATGATGTAGATCATCTCATCCTGACCGTAATACATCGTGGAACATATGACGTCATAAGATCCTATGATGAGCGGATATACGAGAAGGTGATCCGCATCAGGCTTTACAATCCTTATTATCCTGGAGCATTCCGCTGCAGTGATAAAAGTGCATATCAGGGATCCGAACTTCATCCATGCTATGTCCCATATGCCCGTAACGATCATATCGCCGGATATCTCATGCGCGATCCAGACGGGTATATTCCATATGGCAAGGGGCAGCATGACGAGTACTGTCTTATCGCAGTTGACCGCCCCGACGAGCCAAGGCGCGGCTCTGGTATTGATCTTGGAATATTCGTAGAATCCAAGTTCGGTCTTGCGGAAAATGCAGTCGAGAAGTTCGACGGACCAGGCGATATTATACTGGCTGTCGCCGTGCCTGAACGAGAGCATGGTGAAGAATGTACCCGCAAGGGCAATTATCGTTGCCGCGATGATAAGCGGTCTTTTTAATATCTCAGGTTTTGCGAGCTTAAGTCTCAATCTTTCCTCCGGCACTTTAAGAAGGCACTCTGATCCAATCCTTACAGTATACGATACCGTTATCGTATCCGTTAAGGAGCGTCTCCGGACAACAGACGATCTTGTCCTCATGACCGTTGAGCCATGCGCCCCACCAGCTGAACGTGCTGTTCGCGATGATGTTATGCCTGCATAAACTCATAAGATACATGTCGAGATAAGACCTGTCGCCCGTATTGCCTTCAACTGGGATCACGCCGTCTATCCCGAGCAGCTCCTGCGCCTTGACGACATCATTCGAGAACAGGAAGAATACCGGGTTATCCGTCTTTGCTCTTATCGTCTCCACAGCCTTTTTATAATACGAGGTCGTGCATATTCCGCCGTACAGGCTGTCATTATTAAGATAGTCGCCCAGACGCATATGGATCGAGACTGCATTGACGCTCTCTATCTTTTCCTTCATCGACCTTATATAGTCCGAATCAGAAGCTGTGAATCTTATCTTCTGGCGAAGGAGCGCTTCGCAAGTGGGGATATACTGCTCGCCGAGGAAGCAACCTCCCATGACATAACCCTTCTTCACGTCGAGAAGCTGCGGCGTAAACTTATATCCCTGCTCGAAATAGGCGGGACCCACCATGATCCTGCGCACATATCTGCCTAGTCCGCCTTCGTGTCCGTAGTACTCATATCCTGCGGGGCACGTTATGAGCTCTTTGCCGGGCTCGATCCCGAGCAGCGGCAGTTCGAGCTTCCTTGTATCGACGCCTTCTGTCTTAGGCTGCGCGCTGCCGTACCAGCTTAAGTCCGCGCGCGCATCAAGACCCCGCGTCTTATACTCGAGGTAAAGAGCATATTGTGAAAGCTGATTGCCGAGTCCTCCGGAGAACTGGACTATGATCATGAATGCATACCTTCGCTATTTTATTATTTTATATAATAGCACACTTTCTATGCGGTTCATGATCAATTCGGAGACAGGGCATCTATATAACCCATAAGTCTGGAACGCTGCTCTTCGTCCAGAGCATGATACTTCTTTATAAGAATCCCCATTTCCGTATCTTTATCGATTACATACCAGTCCAGATTATTGCTTCTCGTCCCGTTGCTCTCAATACCGGACAACAATCCTTCCGGGGTTATCTCAAGTGTCTTGCATATGATCATTATCTTCTCAGAAGTGGGATTTGTTCTTTTACTCTTCCATTCACTGATCGTGCTTGGCGATATTCCCGTCTTCTCAGAAAATTCTTTCTGAGACATACCTATTTCTTTAAGACGGTCAAAGATCCTGTCACTGATTGTCATTTCTAATCCTCTTTAAAAACTCCACGGGAGTAAGCGCAGTAATACTGCTTTTCTCAAAGTCTTTAACATTTCTTGTTATGATATAGTCCGCCCTTATCCTTTGAGCAGTTATGTACTGAACGGCATCTTCGTAATCATGCCATCCGAGAGACAGTGCGTTATAAAGATCTGCATTATTAAGATTCTCAAAGCTGAAGATCTGACTCATTTTGTTATATATGTCCTTAACCTTATCAGGATCAATGTCCTTTCTCATAATGTAAGCAAGATTCATAAATGTAAGCACAGATATGCTTCCGTTTGCCATATTGGTCTCACACATCTTCCATACGGCAGAAGAGTCCGGAAAGAAGGGTTCCCGCATCATAAGAACATCAAGCACTACATTACCGTCAATCAGTAATCTCATATTTATCCTTCAGTCTATCCATCTTTGCCATATCCGGATCTATATCTTGCTTAAGAATGCCTGCCAATGAATCAGTCAAGTAAGATACAGATTTCTCTTTGGGAATAAATCTGCCTATCTCTTTCCCGTTCCTTGTCACGATCACTTCACTCCCCCCTTGTACCATACTAAGATATTTACCGAAGTTATTCTGCATTTGTGTTGCAGTTGCCATTATTATATTTGCCATATGACCACCTCGTTTAGCTAATATACACATGTATTATATTAGCTAACAAAGGCGTCAACAACACTTATATCTGTACTATTTCATTTATACGAATTATACTGTCCTCTCATTTCATTTGCAATAGCCACAGCCTGTTGATTAATTAATAAATTCCCCATTCAGGATAAAAAACTCGCAGGCAGAGAATAAATGACATGATATCCGTCACCGTCACAAACGCGAATACCATAAGGGGTATTGCCGAATGAAGTTTCAGAAAACGCCGCAGTTTTTCCGATAGTAAATGCCACCCGAAAGCAACAAGCATATACAAAGGGATAACGGCATATATGACATACCGGCCCTGGGGCTGAAAATCTCTTGCCCACGAGGCATAGACCGAAAGGCCGACATTAACGAGCGCTCCGGTTATAAGAGACGCGATGATAACAGGAGACCATTTTTTCTTTTCCGAACCGCGCCACAAAACAACAGCCGACAAACACCCTGCAAGGAGGAATATGTCGTATATTCGGTAGTATATTTCGGACAGTCTTATCGACATATATCCCAAAGTGCAGTAAATGCTTTGCACCGTCCATTCATACCATACGGTTTCCTTCAGCATCGTGGCGACCGACATGCCCTGATGCATCGGCGTATCACGGTTCGACGGTTTGAGTTCATCCATCGCATTAAGTTCGGAATAAGTATCCTGTATCTTTACGGCAAAGATATCTCCGTTATACAGAATGCAATTGCGGACAAGATACCAGCCGCAAACAAGCAGGAAAAACAGAACGATCACCAGCCCCGATCTGATAAAGCTTCCGAAGGACATCTCTTTGCGGTTCCTGATATAGTAAAAAACATACAGGACAACACTCGCCAGGATAAAGCTGTATGCATATTCATACCCGAGAATGCAAAGCCCCATTGACGCGCCAAGATAAATACAGCTTTTAAGATCCCAATTCGAATCGATCCCGGAGCCCCAGGCGTCGATCATCATAAGGACGGTCAGCAGCGAGTAAGCTTCAAGATTGAAATAACTGCCCATAAATATGAACTGCGGCGACAGCGATATCAGTATGATGAATATCCACCGGCATGGGGAATCTGTGACCCTGTGAGTCAGCCTTATCGAATAGAACACCGCTCCGGTCATAAAGATCACATTCACAAGGCGCGCAGCGATCAGGGCCACAAAGTATTCCGACGAGAAAATCATGGCGATCCTCATTGTCAGTCCTGCTGCCAGATATGGAAGTTTCATCTGGAGCGCATATGAATATCCCCAGTATTCATTTATGAGTTCCGCCTCCGAACCGTCCGGCAGAACATGATTCCTGGCTATGTACTCGGGTACGATGATCCGCATGTATTCATCCGGACCATACGTATGCACCACAAATACAACGGACCATATAAGATAGATGAGGAAACAGAAGAAGATATACCCCCACTCAAATCTGTCGGGCAATAATCTCCGGTCGGTGAGTACGCACCTGTCTTTGTTACGTTCCTTTTCCAACAGAATACCTCACATTATCCTGATCAGCGGCAGGAGCAGGTGCATCCCGTGAAGCCTTACCGCCGCACGCACTATAAACCGGATCTTCCTGTTCTCCCCCTTCGGGTGCCCGGGCTTTAACATGGGATTCTTCCTGTAGTCCGGGAAATGCTCTTCAAGAAAACACATACACTTTCCGTAAACCTCTTTCAGCTCATTCCCTGAAGCGCCTTTGCGCACGAAAAGAAGATACCACACGATATGCTTTATAACCAGGTATTCGAACAGAACGGCGTCGAGCGCGCTGTCCTTTGTTACGGCCTTCATATCCGAAAGAAGCCTGTCGAGCATCTCTGTGACGTCGCGGTCCTTTCCGATCCGGCTCATATTGGCGTGCGATTCGGATCCCTTATTTATCGTCCATCTGTAACCCGACTGGGAAATGATCACAACCTTGCCCTTATGGCAACAGCTTAAGTACAGGAAGTTAAAGTAGAAGTCTTCGCTTATCTTCAGATCCTCAAATCTTATGCCGTTGGCATTGATCGTATCCCTGCGGTAGAGCCGGCCCCACGGAGCGGTGTTGCGGTACATGCTCCACGGCTCCTGCGTGTCGAGATCACGGTCTGCTGTCTTTCCCGTGCCGGCGTGAACGTCTATGCTCCCTCCGATCACCATCTCGTCTTCCGGACTCATCGCATTTACAAGGCCCGTAACATAATAATCGGGGATCCTGTCGTCCTGATCAAGAAAAGCTATATAATCGCCCGTGGCTGCGTCAAGACCCGCGTTACGGGCAGAACATACGCCGCCGTTCGGCTGATCGATGATCTTCATCGTAACGTTGGAAGGAGCCTTCGCCTTAAGAGTCTCAAGGACCCCGAGCGACCCGTCAGCCGATCCGTCGTTTACGGCAATGAGTTCAACATGCGGGTAATCCTGTGCAAAGACGTCGCCGGCGGAATCCTCCAGTACGGATTCACCGTTATATACGGGAATGATTATTGTAACCAAACGTTCTTGCATCATTGCACCACAAGGTCAATATCGACACCCCGGTCATTCATCTTCCGGTTCTGTCAGCAGGTTATCGCAGGTATAGTCCGCAAGTCTTCCCGTCAGATTCGGATTATAGAATGGATCCCTTCCGCGAAGATCGGGATGCATCGAATAGAGTTTTTCCCTCTCTCTTATAAGGCGCTCCATCTTGGCATCATCATGATTATCGTACCCTCGGCTAACGGATTCATAATGGACTAGCACCGCATCTTCGCGGACCACATTATAGTAACCTGCTTCATAAAGCTTGAAGCACAGATCGACATCGTTGAACGCTACCGCGAATTCCTCATTGAAGCCTCCGACCCCGTCGAACTTTTCCTTATTAACGAGCAGGCAGGCTGCGGTAACAGCGATCCAGTCATACTCGATCTTATTACGGAGAAAGTACATAAGCTCGGCATCACTCTTGCCGATAAACGAATGCACGGGACCCGCTTCACGCAGATTGGTAACACCACAGTGTTGTATGAGTCCGTTCTCCGGATACATGAGCTTCGCGCCGACAGCTCCGATATAGGGAAGCTCCGCATGCCCCACCATCCTCTGGAGCCAGATGCCGTCGCGGATCTCAATATCGTCATTAAGGAACAGCAGGTACTGCCCTTCCGCCGCTTCGGCGCCTTTGTTGCACATCCTCGAAAAGTTGAACTGCATGGGCTCATATATATACTTGCCGCCGGCACTTGCGACCAGTTCACTGTATTTGATCTTATTCTCTTCAGAACTTCCGTTGTCGACAACGATTATCTCGAAGTTGCGGTACATCGTGTTTTTTACAAGCGAGCTGATGCATCTGTTGAGATAATCGTAATTATCCTTGGAAGGGATTATGATCGATACGAGAGGAAGCATTACGCTGTCGTATACGATCCTCCACTGGAACGTAAGCCCGACGAGCTCCACGCGCCCGCGATAACCGCGGCGCTTGAGCGCTTCGACTTTTGCTCTGCGCGATGCTTCAAGAAAATACGGCTTCGATCCGACATTAAGAGCAGTCGAACCCGCGTGCTCTCTCCAGTGATAAAGGATCTTCGGGATATGGCATATCTTCTCAGGTGTCGTAAGTTCCGTAAGTCTCAATACAAAATCGTAATCCTGCGAACCCTCAAACCCTTCGCGCAGCCACCCGGTCTTATCACCTAAGGTCTTGCGGTAGACTCCGAGATGACATGTGTACATGATGGACATCATTGTATCGGGAGACCAGTCGGGCTTAAAGTGAGGCATGTGCCTGTTTTTGCCCTCGTCATCGATCTTGTCCTCATCCGAATAGATGAAATCAAGGTCGATGCCCTTTTTCTTCGCTTCGTTAATTGCCTTGACGACCTCATAGATCGCATTCGGCGAAAGGGTATCATCACAGTCGAGGAATGCGATGAACTCGCCGTCGGCAACCTCTATCGCGGAATTGGAATTCAATGAGATATGGCCGTTCTCTTTACGGTAAACGCACTTGACCCTCGGATCGTTCTCATACTTTCTCATCGTCTCGCGAACATGTTCATCGGGGGAATTATCGTCCGACAGACAGAGCTCGATATTCGTATAAGTCTGACCAAGGACGGATTCTATGCAGGGGATCAGGAACTTATCCGGACAATTATACACGGGCACGATCACCGATATCTTCGGATTGTATTCGAAGGTCTCGTCACAGGTGTAATGAGATTCGACATATTCTATCCAGTCCTCATAAGGGACCTGATGGACGTCGATCACAGGTTCATACTCACCGTGCCGCGACTTATAGAAATCGAGTATCCCGGTATTAAGAGCATAGACTGCCTTATACTGCTTTTCGCGTTCCTGCTCAACACGGTGTTCTTCCTTCCTGCGCTCGCTCCTGATGCGGAACTTCTTCCATGCGAATGCCGGATCCTTTACCGCCCTGATAATGTCATTTATGAGTTCCTGCTGAGCAGCAACCTGCTCTTTAAGGCTCGTGATCTCGGCTTCCTTATCCTCAACGGTATGCTTGAGACTCTCTGTCTCATCCCGTACCTTGTCTTTCGCTTCTCCGGGATACAGACCGTATCTGTCCGTGAAGATATATCTTCTTCCTTCACCATGGACATATTCCTGGAACCGTTCCTCCATGCAGAAATAAAGCCGCTCGCGTTCCATGAGTCCGAATGCCTCATAAAGCTCGTGAAGCTCGATCCTGTCACGGATCAAAGCATGGTTCTTGGTGTAGAAGTACTGCAAAGTCCTGTACTTAACATAATTGACCGGCACCGGGAAATCCGCGACCCACTCGTAATCTATGCACACAATGCCGTCTGGGGTCTTAATGAAATTATCAAAATTGGAATCGATATTTATAACAGGAAATGACTTTTCTTCCCTTCCCGGACAACACCCCGGGAACACCTCCGTAAATCCGGGCGTGACAACAAAGTCAGACAGTCCGCCGTTATAATCGAATATCTTATCGATCGTATTTCTCACCACATCGATGATCTCTTCTTTACTGCACGTTTTAAGATCGACATCCGACATCAATGAGACGCCGTCAACGAACGGGAATTCGATCTTATCGCCGGATCTGATGCACTCGACGGGTTTTACGCCTGCATAGGACGAAGACAGCTTTCTGTAATTCTCCTCGACCTTATCGATCATAGGGATCGAGGCAGGATCGGATGCAGACTTCACCACGCGGGTCATCTTCCCGTCTTTCATATACAGTGCAGTCTCGAGCCGCAGTTCCGGGCGCCTGAGCGTATTATATTTCACATAGGAAGGATATGAGACATCAGCCTTATCGGTTAACACGGCAAGATACGAGTTCGCAAAGAAAGGATACATTCCTTCCTGCACCATATCGGTTGTTACCTTTACCTCATCAAAGAAATACGATCCCGTTCCCTCATAAGTCGGGACCGACTGCATAAGCTCGTCCGTCTTCGGCATACGCGCATCCGAGAACATCTGCAGCGTCAGTCTATAATCGGGGTACGGATAATAGACCTCACGGACCGGGAATCCCGAATCATTTAAGATCTTCATGAATCCCGTGTAAGACAATGCCCGCTCTTCTTCCGGAGCAGATGAAGGATCCGCCCACTTCACAAGACCGTATTTATTGTCAGCGGCAACGAAAATGCTGCCGCCTTCCCTGAGCATTCCCTTTACCCGGGAAAGCAGATCCCCGCTTAAGCCGGCGCCTATAAGGGTTATGTAATCGTATTTCGAGCCGGAAGGAACATCTTCCGGTCCGCCGCAGATAACCTGAACATTGCCGCGTGACTTGGTCCTCTCGCGGATGACTGCGCACTTGTCTTCGTCAGCCTCCACTGCAGTAACGGACGCGGTCCTGCCGCACAGAAACTCGGTTATAACACCGCACTCTGCACCGATCTCGAGCACGCTTCCCGCAGGATCGAATTCATACCACGACAGAAGATTGGTCCTCGAAGAGGACAGATGGTAGAGCATATACGGATCTTCGCCGTCGAACAGTACCTGCTCAACGTCAGCGCCCGTCTTAAATATTTTCAGGAGTTTGCCGAGTTTCTTCTTATCGTCCTTCAACTGACTCTACCTCCACCTTGGAATTCATATCATAGAACCCTACCGTATCCTTCTCGGAAATGACGGTCAGACTTATCACATCATACAGCCTGTGGAAAGCGCGCAGTTCGTCTCCCTCATAATGAGTACAGCTTATGGAAAGAAGGTATTCCCCGCCCTGGATGTTCATGTTTTGGGTGAAGGTAACGATTCTCTCCTCGCCCGCCTTGAGATCCCCGAGGAAGACATCCTCGAACATCGTGTTTGTCCCTGTTACGTCAGTTCCCTTAAGCGTCTTGATGGTAAATGTTGAGATCGGCTCGTGCACATCTTCGTTAGCGCGTATCTTAACGCGGATCTTGAACTCGTCGCCCTTTGTCAGGACATTCGTATACTTGCCCGTATGATCTATGATCGCGAAATCAACTATCTCTGCCTGCTTGTCGCCGTACTCATCGCACTCGGGATTGATCGCATAGTACTTTCTCCATGAATCCTCATCGGGGACCTTCGTGCTTATACTGTTGCTCTTCTTCTCGGACTGCTTAACGAGGATCTTTTTATACATATCAATGACTTCGGCAGTCTTGCCGTCGCCGATCTTCTGACCCTTGTTGAGCAGGATAGCCCTGTCGCAGTATTTACGGATACTTCCGAGATCGTGGCTTACGAAGATAATGGTCTTGCCCTGCTTACGGAAGTCCTCGAACTTTTTGAAGCACTTGTTCTGAAAGAACACATCACCTACCGAGAGCGCCTCGTCAACGATGAGGATCTCGGGATCGATGTTGATGGCGACAGCGAAGGCCAGACGCACGAACATACCCGATGAATAGCTCTTCACTGGCTGGTTAATGAACTCTCCAATGTCAGCGAACTTCAGTATATCATCGAGCTTTGCATCGATCTCTTCCTTCGTGAAACCGATCATCATTCCGTTAAGGTATACGTTGCGAAGGCCGGTATACTCTGGATTGAATCCCGCGCCGAGCTCAAGGAGCGCCGATATCCTGCCGTTGATCGTGACATCACCCGATGTCGGCTGAAGGACACCCGTGATTATCTTAAGGATCGTGGACTTGCCTGCGCCGTTGACGCCTATGATGCCTACGGACTCGCCTTTTCGCACATTGAAGGAGACTTTGTTTAAAGCGTAATGCTCTTTGTAAAGCGTCTTCCTTGTAAGGCCGAGTGCATCGCGCAGCCTGTCCGCATTATTGTCGAAAAGCTTATATACCTTGCTTACGTCATTTACTTGTATAGCGTATCCGGTTTCCATTCTCACACCTTACAGCACGTCGGCAAACTGACCTTTGAGCTTTCTGAATGTTCCGGAACCGAGCAGGAACATGATCAGAGTCAAGCCCCAGAAATACAAAGTTATCATCCATCTTTGGGTAAACCATACACCGGTGATCATCGCATCGCGGTACCCCTGAACGATATAGAACATGGGGTTGAGCTTCAGGATAAAGACTATCCACGAAGGTATCTTGTCGGACATGGAATCTATATTCCACATTATTGGCGTCATCCACATGAACACCTGCATGAAGATGCCGATCATCTGCGCGATGTCCCTGAAAAAAACACAGACGGAACTTGTGAAGTAAACAAGTGATGTCACAAAGCATATCATCGCGAACGAATAGTAGATGACCTGTACCGAAGCGATCCCCGGGAAACATCCCATCAGCGCATAAAGGATGAACATGAATACAACGAATGCGGCATGCACGAATATATTGGAGAATACTTTGACAAACGGCAGTATCTCTATCTTGAATACGACCTTCTTTACCAGATATGAATACTCATAAAAAGCATTGGTCCCGGTGATCAGCGCATCCGAGAAGAAGAACCACGGTACGAGACCTGCCGTAAGCCACAGCACGAACGGAGTATCCCCCTGAGACGATGCTCCCATTGCGAATTCGAAGATAAACCAGAAAAGAAGTATCGTAACAACAGGCTGAAGGAATGCCCACAGTATCCCGAACACAGATCCCGCAAAACGGTTTCTGAAATCATTAAGTCCCAAAGAACCGACAAGCTTGCGGTTTCTTATCAGAGCACTCAGAATATTATCTGCCATAAAGTTGATTTTACCATATATTAAGGCATGCTAACAAACAAAAAGCCCGGGGCGGATAACCCCGGACCTGATGATCCTGATATGAAGATCTTATCAGCCGATGCCGTACCAGCCGATACCTTCAGCTCTCCAACCGATCGATACGAGCCAGTTGTTCTCAGCCCTGGACGTCGTATAGTTATGGTTGTTGGCATATGCGTTCGGATTGTACTGTCTGTAGAGAGGAACTCCTCTGTTATCATCCGAATACCAGCCGATACCTTCGTCAAGCCAGCCGTTGTTGATAAGGTTGTTCCTCTCGGCAAGGCTTGCCGTATAGTGATGCTCGCCGGCGTTTCTGTTGTACAGTCTGTAAACAGGCGTATCAGAGAATGAAGGAGCGGTCCAGCCGATGCCCTCATCGTTCCAGCCTGCAGAGATCAGAACATTGCGCTCTCCACGGCTTGCCGTATAGAAATGCTCGCCGCTATTGGGATTATAGAGACGGTACATGGTTACGGAATCAGCTCTTGTACGTGAATTCCAGTCGAGATCACATGCAGGGCAGGGATAGTATGAGATCCAGAGATTCTCGATCGTATGATTCTGAGACGACCATGAACTGTAGCCCTTGATCGTGTTATAGCTCTTAAGGAAGTAGTTGTATGATGTTCCGGGATCTCCGTCATCCCATGTTGCATCGACAACATACCAGTTGCCTTCAAGATAGACTTCATTCCACTCGTGCGCATCACTCGTAACCGCGATAGCAGGGACGCCTACCGCATTACAGATACACATCATGGCTTCTGCATAACCCGCGCATACGGTCTGACCGTTAACGAGCGCGCTGTAAGCACTCTGGTTGTACGGTGAGCCTGTTACATATGTAACCTCATCACAGATGATGTCATGAGCGAGCTTAAGCCTGTCATAAGGTGTTGCTCCCGCCTTGGCTCTGTTAACTATATTGTTAACACGGGTGAAATATGTGCCCGTTGTAGAAGCCCTGGTGCTTCCGTTTGCAAAATCAGGGAAACAGACAAGGAATGCGTACTGGGAATTTTTGACAAATCCGTTGTTAACAAAGTAGAACTGGGGATTCTCGAACATGAATACCCATACAACATATCTGAGCTGGTAATCGGAAAGGCCGCTGTATGCACAAGGTCCGGCTACGGTATATGTATTGCCCTGCATCGTAGTAACACTGGGCATATTGGATGTCGAATTGAGATAACTCTCACAAGCTCCGTACAGGTTATTATAGAATGCCTGCTCGTTAGCGTTCATCTGCTGATAGATGACATCATATGTGTATAAGCTGTATGCGCCGATAGTCGCCGACTCATGAGTGAAACGGTCGAAGATATATTCATCGATCGCATCATCGGACAATACCGTTCCCTCCGGAAGTCCGTTGGCTTCCAGTATCGCACCATAAACAGCTTCATCCGAGACAACTTCCTCGATGATGGGAGCCATATCGCCGTTATGAACGGTATCAACAAAAGCCTCCAACTGTGCTTCCTCAACAGGTTCCTCTTCGGTCAGTTCAACATCTTCGGGGACATCTTCTTCGGATACCACCTCGAGATCTCCGCCATGAAGATCATCTCCGCATGAATCAGTATCTGCTGATAACTTGCCGGAAAAAGCCGTCGGAAATGCGCTGAAAGCTACTGCAGCGGTCAAGGCCAACGCAACAAATCTTTTCATATTAGCCACTCCTCCTAATACTATGATTTAAAATCACTGTAAATTAGATAGTATCAGTCTCAATTTGACATGTCAATAATTCTTGTAATGTTCGTGTAATAAATCTGTAAAACAAAGATTCTTTGTCAGCGCCCTGCACCGGTGCCGTACCAGCCGATGCCTTCTGCCCGCCATCCAATCGATACGAGCCAGTTATTCTCAGACAGGGATGTTGTGTAATTGTGGTTATTGGCATATGCATTCGGATTGTACTGCCTGTATAAAGGAACCGTCTGTGCATCATCAGAATACCAACCTATCCCCTCATCATTCCAGCCGACACTGATAAGATGATTGCGCTCGGCTATGCTGGTCGTATAGTGATGCTCTCCGCCGTACTGATTATACAGTCTGTAAACAGGTGTGCCGGATGATGTAGGCGCGATCCAGCCGATGCCTTCATCGTTCCACCCGAGGCTTATGAGATGATCCCTCTCGCCCGAATTCGATGTATAGAAATGCTCGCCGCTGTTGGGATTATAGAGCCTGTACATCGGAACGCCGTTGATGACCGTTATGGTCTTCGTGATAACGTGACTCCCGAAAGTAAACGTGATCGAAGCGGTTCCCGGATTACCGCCGGTAACGGTTCCGTCATTTGATACGGCCGCGACCGATCCGTCAGAAGACGACCACGATCCGCCGGCAACATATTTAAGACCCGTTACAGATCTGGTCCTTCCCCAATAATCAGGAACTTCAATATCGAAGGTGCCGCTGAACCTGACCGTTCCGCCGTTATACTGACAGTATGCCGAATCAACATCGAGATCAACTGAAGTGATATAGCTGCCGCTTATCTCCGTATACTGGCCCGCATACTGAGACACATCGATCTTTGTCTCGTCATAACCCGAGCCTGACGTGAATTCACCGGATCCGCAGCCGTTAAAGTAAGACATTCCGCAGTAAGTATTGCCGGGATTGATCATGGCCGTATAGTGACCCGTAACATTTCCGGTCTCATTGACATAATCTGTCTTCTCGGAATACCAGCCGCTCATGCTGTTAAGTATCCCGCCGTATCCCCACGCCAGGACTTCGTTCCAGCTCTGGACATCGTAATATGCGCTGAAGCAGCTCTGTGCATTCGGGCGCACATGATCCATGACGACCGATGCCTCGGCAGCGCGGAGCATCGCCATCTGCTCAAGACCTGCCGACCACTTGATCGGAACATAATCTGCCAAAGTCAGATTCCTGCTTTGATCACGCGGATCTTTCAGTCCCTCGGCGCATGCCTCATATCTGTATCCGTTGATCCTGGTAAGGATCTCATCTACGGACACGGGATCGTAAGTTCCCTCGATCACGGTCATGAGGCATGATGCGCTCACCTCACTCCTGTTATAGGGATGGATATTGCCGTCCGCAAGGACTTTACCGCTCATAAAAGGCATCACGGAGACTGCGGCCATAAGACCGGTCAGCACTCCCGCTATCACACCCGTTATTTTTCTCGACAGCATAGATCGTTCCTCCCGCTGATTAATCATTAACGTCACAAAGATTCTCCGCCCCGTATGCCGCAAGGATCTCGGGCTCTATTGCTTTCCAGACGCGTACTCTCACCGTCTGCTCAAAATTGCTTTCGAGCTTTTCACGAAGCGCGGGATCGTCTGCAAGAGAATTGATAAGCCTTACGGCATCATCGGTATTGCCCTGTTCATAGAACAGACAGTTCTTCCCGTTCTCGAGATACTCCACATTCCCGCCGTTTGCCAGGAGCACGGAGAATCCTCCCGTAGCCATCATCTCGAGAGGAGGATAAGAGAAACTCTCGAGCGTGCTCGACTTCAATAATATATCGCACTGTTCGTATATCTTTCCGACTTCCGAGTACGGAACCCTGTGCAGGACCTTATCCGCTTTGTACCACGACTTGGCCTTGCCGTTGTACGACAGGTACCAGACCTCAAATCTTTCCCGGTCGAGCTTATTGGCGATCCTGAAACTCTCATCCACGCCCTTATAGGGCACCTCGCTGTCGCCCTCTATGAGAAGGAGGATCTTACCGCTCATATCCCTCTTACGCTTCGGGAACAGCTCGGAATGGAATCCGTTATGGATAAATGCCGCATCCTTATGGAATCTTTCCTTAAGCCATCCCTGACACCACCTTGAGATGGTGACATACCTGATGCCGTCAACGAGCGAATACGTCCGGTTGGCCTGCGGTCTTAAGAAGATACCCTGTTCGTAAAAATCGGTCTCGAAGCCCTGGACAAGATAATACTTCTCGCGGGCTCTGCCGTAATTCTCGATAAACTCCACAGTGACCCACATCGTTGCCACCGCTTTCTCGAAAAGCGCCCTTACCTCTTCCTGGTGCCACTTGATAACGGGAAACAGCACGCCGTCATATTCGAGCCAGAGCTTCGTGGGGTAATCCGCGAGGATCGTGACCTGATATCCTGCCCTGCGAAGTACCGCGGCGTGTTTCTGGGCAACCATGAGGCCGCCGCTTATCTCCGTCGAGGGGAATACGAAGACTGCCGTATGCCGCGTCTTCTCCCTTACGAGGTCTGCCAGAGCGTTGCCCGTCGCGATCGTCGTGCAGTTTTCCTGTGCAAACGCAGATGCAGCTTCAGCAGTCTTATTACGAAGATCCTCATCTGTAACAAGCTTCTCAAGACAGCTTTCCCACGCATCGTCCCTGCACAGGAATCCCGTCACCCCGTCTTTTATCATCTCGGCAAAAGCGCCCATGTCGCTTGCAGCGGTCACGGTCTTAACGAGAGCCGCTTCAACCCATTTATTCTCAGACTTCGCACGGTTGAATACCGTATCTTCGAGCGGCGCGATGTTGATGTCGACGAGACTTATGAGTGACGGCAGAGCGCGCCAGTCAAGAAAAGGAACGGCTCTGATACGGTCCCTGAATCCGGAGAGCGCATCGGGCAGATCAAGAGGTCCCGCGATATAAAGGACCACGCCGGGATGAGCTTCCATTACCGAGATGATCGCAGGCATCACCATCGCGAAATCCGCATTATGGGTTATGCTGCCGGAGAAGTATCCTATCCTGATCTCGCCATCGCATCGCTTCGGTACCTTGACCTTCGGACTCGTTGATATGATCACATCTTCAGTACGGTTCTTTTCCTTGAGCTTCAGGGCTTCTCTCGAGTAATGCCACATCTCATCGGATGCCGTATTCCTGTTGATCACGACTTCCGGAACATATTTCTTAAGTTCGTCGGCAAGGGCTGCGGTCGTAGTGATTGCGCCGTCGCACAGTTTCAATGTCTTTCCCATCCTGATGACGCCGTCGTCGTACAGTTTCTTCCCTGCAGCATTAAGACCCATAACATACGGAAGCTGATCCGTATACGAGGTATCGATCACAAGATCATCGATATCGAAGAAAACGGGTTTGCCGAGTTCCTGTGCTCTTTTGATGCATTTCTCCACATTATCGAGGTGAGGGCATCTGAATACGATGAACATATTCGCGCATCTTGCGTCATCTTCCCTGACCTCCGTATAGAAGATCTCAGAAGTGCTTATACCGTTCGCCTCCAGCTGTTCACGCTGGTGCGTCACCCTGTATCTTACCGGGTGCGGTACGATCGTGGGGTCGCAGCCGTTGATAAAACACACATCGACCATCGCATTGGCCACATCGGGTATGGTTCTTTCCGCAGTCTTAAGGAAGCTCTTAAGCTTCTCGGGGTGAGCCTTTCTGATCACTCGCTTGCCCAGCATCACAAGACGCGGTTTGATGTTCATATGACATTATCCTTTTCGAGACGGAACTTGAGTATATTGGGATTGTAGTAAGGGTCCCTGTCCCCGATGCCGTCAATTACCATTATACGCCCGCGGACCGCCTTCATTATTTTATCTTTGTTACCGGTTGCTGACACATGCGGAGTCCAGACCATGCGCGATCCGGGTTTGCCGAAGTCAGATCTCGATATCATGGTGCAGATGCCGCTTGAAGCGCTGACATTTCTCGCATGCGTAAAATCGCTCTCGTATCCCGGGAAATCCGCCTTTCTGCCCATGCCTCTCGCGCCGAAGGAACCGTCCTCTCTTACATAAAGCCCTGCCGAGATTATCCTGCCGCGGCCATCGGTTATCATGGCATCAACTGCCGCCACTCCCCGCTGCATGGCGTAGACCAGCATCCGTCCTAAGTAATCTTCTGTCGTTATCTTAAGGTCCCTGCTTATGAGAAGCAGATATTCTTCCGACGTTTCTTTCAACAGTTCTTCAACCCCGGGAACGCCGTCATCCAAGGTGATCACTTTCACTTCAGCCGCTTGGGGATCGACAGGAAGAGGATCGTAATTAGGCGCTTTATAACTGTCATCAAATCTTACCCCGGGATATCCTTCCCGCTCGTATGCAGCCTTGACCGCTCTGACACCTGCCTCCAGTGCATACGGCTTTGCTCCGATATTTCCCGCAACGGATGCGGCGTGTATCCGCCAGAAGTAAAGAATCTCGGGAATATGAACGATCTTCTTTGCCTTTTCCGTGAGCCTTAATACGATCTCATGATCCTGCGAACCGTCAAAGTCAGGGTCGTACCCGCCGCCTGCCTCATCAAGCAATGACTTCTTATATACATTAAAATGACAGATATAGTTTCTTACTTTCAGTTCCTCGCGCCCGAAGTCAGGTTTGAATGCCGGAAGGAACGGCCGGTCAACATCCTCTTCGAATTTGATCTCATCGGAATAGACAAAGTCCGCTCCGTCATCGATCGCCTTCATCACCTCGTAAAGCGCCGAAGGATGAAGGACGTCATCGTGATCCAGGATGCCGATAAAATCGCCCGATGCCATGCTGATGCACGTATTGGTATTCTCCGCGATACCCTTATTCTCACAGCCGCTCCGGAAGATTATGCGGTCACATTCAGCCATATATTCTTCCGCAATTGTCTTAACTTCTGATCCGGCGGCATCCGAGAAATCAACGAGAACCAGTTCCCAATTGCCGTAGGTCTGCGCGATGACCGACTCTATCATCTCCCTTAAAAAGCCCGCCGGAGTGTTGTAAAGCGGAGTGATTATGCTGATCTTCGCATCCGTTTTAAATGTTGTCCCGCGCTGCCTGTCAAGTTCTTCCGCGGTCCTCTCGACTCCGAACACCGTACCGTTTGTCTTGCCTTTAAACAGAGCGTAACCCTTTGTGAGCACGCGGCCCAGTTGTATGCGCAGATCTTCCGACATTATCTTCTCCCCTTAAACAGCAGCTTCAGCCTGATGCCGAGCGCTCTTCTTGCCAGATAATAATACTTATAAAACGCAGACTTATGCGTTATCTCACAGTAAGTCTTAAAGTCTTTCCGATAGATCTCCCACCGTCTTAATACTGACCCCTTATCAGCGGAATCGCCCGAGAACTCCTGGGTTATCTTCCCCGGGACTACCAGGACTTCACCGTAACCTGACTGCCTTAACTTATACATAAGCAGATAATCGACCCCGTCGAGGTAAAGCCTCTCATCGTACCCGCCGGTCTTTCTTATCAATCCGCCCGGTATGCACATCCCGCTGTTGATGGGATCCCTGTTCACATATACGCCGGGTTCCGGCCTCTTAAGAAGGAATGAAGCGGCCGCGTTCGCCGTCCCTGTTGTCCGCGGAGATATCCACTTACCGCCCGCATCGACAACACCGCAGATCACTCTGTCCCGGTTGCTTTCCTCTTTTGAGGCCGCGTAAACATTCTCCACATACTCAGCTTCGAAAAGCGTATCATCATCAGCCGTCATAACCCTGAATTCCCGGTCTTCTATCGTATTCAATGCGAGGTTATATGCCCTGCTCAAACCGGCATTCCCTCCGCAGTCGATATACTTTAACGAAAGGTCTGATGCCGCGTTGTGCGCCTTTACCGCTTCATCGGTCGAATTGTCGGCAACGATCAGAGCAGTGTCCGGGTGTTTTTCTGTAAATCCCATAAAAACATCGATCGATCTGATGTCTTCGATCTTCCTGTTATACAGGACCGTCAAAATGTAAAAACTCCGGTCTTCCGGCATGATCCTCTTCAGCCTACGCCGTACCAGCCGATGCCTTCAGCATGCCAACCGATAGATACGAGCCAGTTGTTCTCAGACAAAGATGTTGTGTAGTTATGGTTGTTTGCAAATGCATTCGGATTGTACTGCCTGTATAAAGGAACCGTCTGTGCATCATCAGAATACCATCCTATCCCCTCATCATTCCAGCCGACACTGATAAGATGATTGCGCTCGGCTATGCTGGTCGTATAGTGATGCTCTCCGCCGTACTGATTGTATAGTCTGTATACGGGAGTGTCAGAAGTCCTGGGAGCGATCCATCCGATGCCTTCATCGTTCCAGCCGAGACTGATGAGATTATTCCTCTCTCCTAAACTCGATGTATAGAAATGCTCCCCGCTGTTGGGATTATAAAGTCTGTACATATTGACCGAACCTGCAGGCGCGGGATCGGGATCCGGATCGGGGTTCGGATCAGGATCAGGGTTGGGATCGGGATCGGGATTCGGATTGGGATTGGGTTCCGGCCAGTCGTACAGACATTCGGGACAGCCGCAGGGTGTCCAGAATGCCTCTAATGTATGATGCAGGCTTGCATAATCACTGTAACCCTTGACCGTAGCATAGCTCTTTAAAAAGTAATCATATATTGTTCCGGGATCACCATCGTCCCACGTTACATCCACAACATACCAATAACCGTTCAAACATACCTCGTTCCATTCGTGTCCGGTACTGGTAACCGCTATCGCAGGTACTCCTGCTGCATTGCAAAGGCATTCCATGGCCTCCGCGTATCCGGCGCAAACGGTCTGCCCCAGAACAAATGCGCTGTAGCTGCTCTGATTGAAATCAGCATCAAGGTTATAAGTAACACGGTCACTAAGCTCATCGTGCGCGATCTTGACCTTGGCATAAGGAGTCGATCCCGTATTCACCGCGGTCATGATCTCATTAACGACACTGAAATATGCATTCGTAGCTTCCCGCCTTGCAGAACCTGTCTTAAACTCGTCAAAGCACATTATGAGTATGCTGCTCGAAGAAAACATATAACCGTTGCTGAGGAAATAGAACTGCGGATTACTGTTCATAAAGATCCATATCACATTAGCTACTTCATCATCCGTAAGGTTACTGTATTCCGCAGGTCCGACAACGGTATGATTAAAATAAACGCTCAGATCGGCATTCCCCGTAAGGGCTGTCTCACAAGCTGCATACAGATTATCATACAGCTGCTTCTCATCAGCTGACATCTGATCATAGAAAGCGTCACAGGTATACTTGCCGTATGTACTGTTCGTGGCAGTCGCATGACTTGCCCGGTCAAATACGACTTCCTCAAACAGTTCGCCGGCTTCTTCATCCGGGATCCTGACGGCTTCGAGAGGCTCCAGCCCTGTATTATATTCATTATCATCCGCCCTGACCTTAGACAACGGGATCATTCCCATAACAAAGGTCACCGACAGTACTGCCGCAATCAGCTTAATCCTCTTCATCGAAGTACCTCCCTATTATCATTAGTTCTCTTCAATCTCTTCATTTACAGGATCCGGGTCAATCCGGTTGTAATTGATATACACATTCTCATCCGTTGCGGAAGGTCCTGCCGCGGGATCAAAGTCTGCTCTCGGATCGGACACATCCACCGCATATGCCGACGGGCTCGACAATGTCCCTTCTGTTCCGGGCTCAACAGTCCGGTCGTAGATAAGGAAACTCGCAGGCTCCGTATTCGTATTGGCATCAACGCCCATAGCAGTACCCTCCGCAAGCGTTATCACACTTGCATTGACAAAATCCGCATCCGTTACCCGGGTGTCTGTATTACCCACGAAGACGCCGCTCGAGAAGTAGACCCTGTAACGGTTATAACTCTCGAAATAATCCAATTCCCAGTTGCCCGTCGTGGAATTGTATTTAAAATAAGTAAATCCGTTCCAGTTTCCGGTAGCAGGATCATATCCGCATGCCGAAGTGATCTGTGATTTACGAACACTCCACGCGGAAGACCCGATGGGAGTTCCTATAAGGGCATAGATGCCTGCGCTCGATGCCGGCAGCGGCATATGGAAATCCCTGAATACGAGAGCGGGCTGAACATTCTGTGCCGTATCCGCAAGGCCTGCGCCCGGATACCAGTATTCCCTTGTGTTATAGTATCTTCCCTCAAACCATGCATTAGAGAAATGACCGATGTTTAGGGTTCTATTTGAACTTTCGCCGGTTGCGCCATTGTCATAAAGATATGTATACCCCGTCGTAGATCCTCCGAATATCGACGTGATAAGGATCAACCTCACATATCTTCCTTCCGTGCCGACGCTGTTTCTTACCTGCTGGCAGGTAAGGATGTTTTCGCGCCTGTCAGGGATCTCAAGTGCGCCGTATTCGTTGTTAAGCTGCGCAAGAGATGTCAACGTATAGTTCCCGTAAAGATCTCCTGAACTTCCGTTAAACTTAAAGTAACGGCTTATCATATTGCGCTCGATACCCTGTCCGCCGCCGGTTCCCGCGCCTCCGTAGGATCTCGTCTCCCCGTTGCATGTAATGTGGACTATATAGTGATTATAGCTGTCCCACTGGTAAGTAGCGGAAGGATCGAGCTTTTTGGCTACGCTCACCATAAAGCTGGGGAATCCGAGAGAATCATATCTGAACGGATACAGTGCTCCCGTAAGCATCGATTGTGAATCCTCTCTGTAATAAGGATCCTGGATATAGAAAGTCTGATCCGCATGAGGGGACGTTGACAATCCGAAGTACAGCCCCTCTTTTTTCTTGAGTTCGCCCAACACATATGTGCCGCTGTAAAGGCAGATGCTCCCGAATCCCGCCTGAGCTGAATCCATATTATCGAAGAATGCGGCTCCGGACGTTGTATAGTTCCGTATCACGTAATCCAGATTGCTCATGACCGCAGACACTTCTTTGGTTATGTTTGTATCAATATACTGATACGTCTTTTGTATGGTTACCTGTCCCGTGGTGATATTTGTTACGGGGTACGATCCCGTTACCACGACTTTCTGAAGCCTCATGGTACCGCCATCCGTCAGGGAACCCGCAGCTATATACCCGCCGTTTACGCGCGCTATACTTGCGTCTTCATACCTGACATCAGCGAAAACCGTATCTACCGGTGTAATGCTTCCGGGGTTATCAGAGCCCTCGGCATACACACTTGATACATCGGCGAACCTGAAGGACTCGGGATCAGGATTATCAGTCCTGATATAAAAGTATTGATTAAAAGGAGCGAGCAATGGGATTATCTCATAGCTGTATCCCTCGATACCGGTATCAGTGGGAGGCGGCGTAGGCGTAACAGGGCTTCCCCCTCCTATGCCATACCAGGCGATGCCCTCATCCCGCCATCCGATCGATATGAGATAATTATGCTCGTTTCTTGAAGTCGTATAGTTGTGATTGTTGGCGAACTGGTTAGGGTTATACTCTCTGTACAAAGGCACGCTGTGCGAATCATCGGAATACCAGCCGATACCCTCGTCGTTCCAGCCGAGTCTGATGAGATTATTACGCTCGCTCAGGCTGGTCGTATAATGATGCTCACCTCCATACTGATTGTATAATCTATAGACTGGTGTATTCGACGTCGAAGGCGCGACCCAGCCGATCCCCTCATAATTCCAACCCAGACCGATCAACACGTCGCGTTCACCGGTACTCGATGTATAGAAATGCTCACCGCTGTTCGGGTTATAGAGCCTGTACATGTCGACCGATGCCACATCGGCAATGACTTCCTGCTTCGGGATCGCGGGGATTATGCCAAGAAGCAAGATCATCGACAAAAGCATTGAGACGATCCTGATCCTGCCTGACTCAAAAACCTTCATACCGTCACCTCGTTCATTATCGGGTTATACCAATCGGTATCTCTTGCAATATAACACATTCTGAAGCAAATTGAATGTGGAAAAGGAATGATGTCCCTCTTATAATAATTGATATGGAAACACATCGCACCCCACTTGCCATAACAACTGCGGTAAAATTTCTTCTGCCTTCAGTGTTCGCAGCCTGCGCGCTGAGGATAATGGGCGATCCGCGCTTTTTGCTGACGATATTGGCCGAATCGGCTCTTATCTTCCTCGTCACCGATCTTATGGCAAAGCGGTCGGTCATCGCTTCATACATAACCGGAGTGATCCTTCTGTTCATCGTATATGCGCAGTCGGTCGTCCTGTGCTTCGCAGGCAGATATATCCAGATGATCATGCTGACCAACCTCGATTCACTTGAAGCTTTAAGCGGAAAAGGGGTTCTCTACGGATCTGCGGTCGCTGCTGCCCTGATCGTTCTTTTCCTGCCCGTAAGGTATATCGGCCACAAAGACAAAAAGTGCATTCTGATCATGTGCATCTGCATTATCATCCTGTTTCCCGTCCCTGTGATATTATCCCGTTATTCGGCTTACGCTAATGCGGTATCCCTTGCCGGGGATGCGGTCAACCGCCGCAGGATCGATGCAAGGATCGAGGAACTGATGCGCGATAATCCCGATCCCGAGCTTGCCTATGAAGAATTCTATTCGGAATCTGTCGGCGACGGTATCGTAAAGCCTTCAAACCTCCCTTCCGATCCGAACATCGTTCTGATCTTTACGGAAGGTCTGTCCCGGCACATAATCTCCGATCCGAGAGACATCATGCCTAACGTCGAGAGCTATATGGAACGAAGCTTATACTTTGAGAATTACTATGACCACACGGCCGCGACGCTCCGCGGTCTCATAGGACAGCTGTACTCGTCGCACCAGTATGACAATCTCGACTCCAACAGACTGGTTTCCATACAGGAGATCCTCGCAAGCAGGGGATACGAGACGGTATTCATCAATGCCGAACCCAACAATGAACCCTTCACGGCTTATCTGGCAACATTTGATTTTGAGAAACTTACTAGCGGGGATATAACGGACCGACCTCTTACTGACGGGGAGACATATGATCTCGTTTACCGCGAGCTTTCCGAAGGCATCGAGCAGGGCAATCCCGTGTTTATCGCCGTGTATACATACGGGACTCACGTGTCACTTGATCTGGGCGGTGAGGAGTTCGGAGACGGCAACAACCATCTGCTCAACCGCTTCCGCAGCAGCGATGCGGCTTTCGGTGATTTTATGAGCAGACTGGGAGAAGCGGGACTCGCCGATGATACCATCATCATTTATACGGCGGATCACGCGACTTATACTGATGACGACTATGTTATGTCTTTCGACAACCCGAGGACGGATTGTTTCTGCGATACAATCCCCTTCTTTATCTATTATGAGGGAATCGAACCTCAAGTCCTTGATGCACAGGGACGCAACTCGCTCGATCTTGTTCCGACTATCCTTGATTACATTGATGTCGATGCGTCCAATTTCTTCCTGGGAAGTTCTCTTTTCCTCCCAGCGCGGGATCCTTTCATGGAGACAGTCTTCTGCGTCCCCGACAGCGGCTGGCAGGTCAAGACAGACGGAGATGAATTAAGGGATCTTACATGGGAAGAAGCCACGGCCTACATGGACAGGCTCACCAGATATTTCGCACTCGCAAGGTAGTTTCAGTCAAATCCTATGATATTCGGTGCGGTCGCATATTCATATGTTGTGATCCCATTGTCGTGGCACCATTCGATAAGCGCCTTCGCAGTATAATCATCTGACTCCGTAAGCCAGGGAGGGCCATCGAAGAACATAACTTCCGCCCCCAATTCAGCATAGAAATCAGTCGGCAACTTGTTGTTTCCGTGATGTGCAGCCTGAACATATTCAGATACGAGGCGATCGCCGTACAGGTCAAGAAGAGGCTGTCCCAGTCTGCTGATCATATCTCCGCAGAAGAGGATACTGTCCTCGTTTCCCTCTATCCTGAATACCAGTGAAGCGCCGTTAGCCACATCACGGCTTCCCGTATCAACAACTATCTGATCGTATGCGTTAAACACTTCGACCTGAAGTCCGTCTATCCCGAACGAATCTCCCCTGTTCAGGTAACGGACCGTCTCATCGCCTTCTGTCTGCTCGATAAATGTCTCATATACATACGGCGTATCCCAATAGCGTTCCGCTGCGCATTCCAGATACAGCTCCAGGTCCAGCGGCGTAGCATAAATATTATCTATGGTGATACCGCGGGGGTCGGCATATATCGCATTGAATGCAGAGGCATGGTCCTCGTCGTAGTGGGTCAGGAACCAGTGATCCACGTGCCCGCCGTAGAGTTCGATCACCGATCTTACCTGACCTTCATTAAGCGGCCATCCGCCGTCTATCACGATCAAAGTACCGTCATCGTTATTATGCATGGTATAGAACATGGCCTGGCGTCCGTCATCGTCACCGAATTCAATGACTGTCCAGGTATGCGGTTCATAAGACTCATGTTCGACAAGCTTTATCTCGACTGCTTCGATCGGCCTTTGCGCATCGGGAATTCCCAACTGGATCCCGTTGCTTCCCCATTCCTGCCAGTCTTCTCCCACGGCTGCGATGCGGTACTCGATGTCGTACATAAACGCATCCCTGCCGATCAGCATCAGCTGTATCGTATCTATATCGTGACCGTCCTCACTTATGACTTTAGTCCCGGAAGGCGTCCATCCGCACCATCCGTCATCTGCCATATGCGAACGATATGCAAGACTGATGTCCTTGTCATCGGGCACATCAATACCGATCGTGAACTCCTCGAGAACTTTCCCTGATCCCTTTTTCCCGACGGTAAGGACTCCGTCACTTAAACGCGCCCTTTTCGCGGCAGAATCCCCGCGCAACCTGTAACTTCCCGATAACGGTCCGGAATCTCCTGCCGCACACGCAGTCAGCAGCAGGAACAGCATCGACGCCGTCAGCATTATGGAAACAAACCGGCCCATAAACTTCATATTACCCGAGCTCCATCACGGTTCAACAAAGATACTGTATCCCGCGGCATTCCCTGCCGGTTCAAATCCGATGTATTCCATATTGCGTGCAATGCGCTCATCTTCCGGAATAACGACATATTCATAATCAAAAGACTCTGCAAACCTGTCGAAAATCGCACGCATATACCGGACAGATCCGTCATCCTCCTCCGGGTTGGATTCAGAAGTGAATATCTCCCATCTTCTATCAGTCATACCGGCGCATTTTGCCGTTATATCGGTTGAATAGTATCTTATGCTGCTGTTCAGAGATCCGCCGTTTACAGAATTAAAAGTATCTTCCTGGACAAAATCCATCACCATTACCGACACCTGCTGCCCTTCGCTTAACCTGAGCAGCTCACTTGCAATCTGTGCCGCTTCGGGCCTCGGGCTGTATCGATATATATAGTATTCTTCGGTCTGACCTGCAAGTTCATATCCGCAGTAACCCATCTTCTCCAGGATGATGTCATCGGCAGGCCATATGACATAGTCATAAACGTTATTACAGTAATACCAGTAAAGCAAAGATCCCAGGTACGCTTCAGATGTCTGCTCCTTATCACCGGGCACAATATCAGACATGAAATAGTCGTTCCACATCTCAGTCGAATAATTGCATTTGCGGACGATAATATCGCCTGTGTACTGATGCATCCCTTCGACAACCGTCCCGGCCGGAATGAAATTACCTTTTACACCTTCCTCCGGAATAACCATCAACACGCTTGCAGGCTCCCCGTCGTTTAACAACATGATCATATCAGCAAGTCTTACCGCTTCTGCCCTTATCTTATAGCGGCCTTCCGCTCCGATATAATAACCCATCCCAAGCGTCGATGTTCCGGCAAATATCAATATCGCGGCAACAGCAGCAGCGATCGGATAACGGATCTTCAGATCCTTGATCTTCGACAGACTGACAGAGATAAAGAATGCTACGGCGATCCAGACCGGGACGATTATCCAGAGTCTGGAAGACACCTGTTCGTTGAATTTCGGAAATGATTCAAGATATTCGACAATATAGGGATTAAAGATAATGAGCAACACAGGCAAAGAGAATAAAAACAGAAGACAGTATGCCTGCGGCGCTTTCCTGCGGAATAAGACGATGGCGGCAGCGGCAGCCATAACCAGGATCAGATATACATAATTGTTTTCAAAAAAGCTCCATAACGCCCACTTAAAGTGTTCGCTCATGACTCCCATATTATTTGCCAACCACTCAACCACGAAGTAATTATTTCAACTCAATTCTATCGTTGCGATTCTCGGCTCAAAGCAACAGGTCGGACGAACACAAACAATCCGCACTCCGGAAGCTCTCTGCGGACCGACTTTCATAAACGTCGCTATGACGCTCGTATCACCGCGCAGCCCGAGAGGACCGATATTGGCCTCATTAACTCTTCTGGTAATCTCCGCTTCCATCTCAGACTGCTCGTCGTACTTCCCGTCCGCCTGTGCCTGGAGCATCATGGACGCCGCCTCAAAGTGCGACCTTCCGATGCCGACGGCAAGTGTACACGGAGAACATCCAAGCTGCGCAACGCCCTCTGTCGCCCACTTCACGATCTCATCCAGAACAACCTGCGTATTGTGCTTATGGAATACCCTGTATGTCTTTGCCCGGATAGCGGGACCGCCTCCGAACATCAATATATGAAGCCGTATCACATTGTCAGGGCATCTGCGGAGTAATACAGGCGCCGGTTCAACACCGGCAGAATCCGGGTTCAGGCCGCCGCTCTGGTCGATCCTTTGGCTGTCATCGCCCATGATGCCCATGGGGCGGCCCGGGAGTGTCCGAAGCCCCTGAGCAACTCCTTCCCTAATCGCATCCAGCATCTTTCCGCTTACCGCACAGTCTTCTCCGACTTCCAGAACCATATGCGGAATACCGGAATCATCACATAACGGGGTTTTATTATTCCCGGCAACTTCGGCATTTGCCAGGATCTGCTCAAGCACCCACCTGGCCTGCGGATTGCGTTCCTTCTCTATCGCCCGTTCATAAGCAGCCTTCTTGTCAGGCCTGAACGTAGACCCGGCCTCCACCAGCGTATCTCTCACAAGAGCGACGATCTCCTCATAAGTCTTACTCATCCCTGATCCTCCTGCGAATAGATGCTCTTCCCGTGAGCTGAGGCAATGATAGCCGGATACTTATCCACCATGATCATATGGAGAGCTTCCATGCCAAGTTCCGGAAAAGCAACGACCTTCTCCTCACTCGTCTTACTGCCAAGCAATGCTGTCACAGGCGGGATAACCGCATAAACGGAATTGTGTTTATCCAGTGCGCTGATAGTTTCCGGATGCAGTTCGCCTTTTCCCAGATGCAGCTTTATACCCGCTGCGCTCAACGGTTCGATGGAACTCTCGATCTCCAGTTTATTGGAGCTGGTCGGTCCAACCCCTGCAGGACTTACAGCTGTGTGAAAGATAACCTGACCATTCAAGTCAATTCCAAGTTCCCCGGCTGTCCCGTTCTCGATCATCTTCAGCACTTTCGGAAGAACGGCATCACGGCCGCAGAGGATATAACCGCTGATCTCAACAGTGTCCCCTACTTTCAGTTTATTGATATCCTCATCGGTTATTGGTGTTTTTAACTCGATCACACGTATACTCCTTGACCTTATTCATTAACCGCAAACAGCTTTACATGTCCGCTTTCATCACGAATGACACCATAGGCTCTTGCCCGGTTATAGATCTTCCTGGCCCAATTGGTATGAGGCTTGATCTCGTTCATCTTATTGCCGCCCGAGCCTTTGACCACACCGCCGCCTGTTCCGAGGATCTGGACCGCATCATCATACTCTTCCTTCGTAACCGCCATCATGGCGTTAACAAATTTAACGTGAGTAGGATGGATAACGGTACGGCCTACAAAGCCGTTCGCCTTGTCCAGGATAACCTCACGGAGCAGACCGTCAATCTCGGGATTCACGATAGACTCATGTCTGGACAGATAATCCTCAAGTCCATAGTGCGGAAGTTCCTCGAACATCAGCTCCTTCGGAGCGCGGAAATACTCCCAGACCGGACCCGAAATGACGTAATCATTATCACGCCCGAATACATTGATGATATCGCAGAGACACTCCCGGACCGTCATAATATCGTATATTGAATAACCGACACCGCGGCGGACGCCGAATACGGAACTGAAGTCAGTTCCGCCGACACGCACCTGCAGTACAAGTTCCTTATATTTATCGAGGATCCTCTTAATGCCGAGCAGTTCCTGTATACGGGTCTCTTTATATGCAACTTCGGAATCCTCGATAATCGGCATTCCATAAATGATCTCGCCGAATCTGTCGTTCAGATCTTTCAGATACGCATAGTACTCGTAGCCGTTTTCTGCATTGAACTTCGGGAAATTGATCCCGCACAGACTCTTTACCTGATGTGCCGTAAGGTTCTCCCCGAAGTGTTTGAACTGCTCCAGATTACGGATACGCACAAAGATCAACGGAACCTTATCGGCATCCAGCGTTCCGTCTTCAACTGCGCTTGTAATGATATCCAGTGTCTTATGAATATTCTCCTCGGCTTCCGATACACGTTCTTCCGGACATGCATCCTCACAGCACATGACCATAGTCGTAAGACCCGGCATGGAATTGTTCAGGATCTTCGGGGCAAAATCCTTAAACCCCGGCATATACATCGCCGCCCCCAGGCAATACTGCAGCAGTTCACGGTCAGTATTCTTATCAAAGTGCTCAGGTTCAACTACAAACTTGAAATCGGGATTATACAAATGGTGTCTCATAATGTTACGACCGCCTCCTGTGTCAAACTGCCCTTAGGGCTCCACACTGCTTCAGGATAGTACTCGTCTATCATGCGCTTAACCAGGCTGCACTGCTTTGCGCGCTTCCTTGCATCATCTTCGGTGCTGTCCCAGCTGTGGGTTGCCGCTACGGAGCCTCCGGTCTTCAGATAGATCGGAGCTGCAATACGGATCATATCCGGAACCTCATAGTGACGAATAAATCCGCCCGTAGACTTGGGGTTCTCAGTATGGATATCGATCGGGCAGTCCACTGCCTGACGCATAGCCGCCAGCATCTGGAGCTGAATATCACGCACGGGATTGATGGAGTCTGCACCCAGCATCTCCAGAACTTTTGCCGAACACGGATTGCCATGACCGGCGTGGGCAGAAACCTTGAAGTGGCAATCGGCCGGTATCTCGCCTGCCTTGCGCATCTCGTTCAGGATCCACAGACAACCTTCGTCATAGACAAGAAAACCCCGGCAGCCTAATCTTGCTGCACGCTTAACATCTTCTATGGCTCTGACGATCTGCTCCTGACCGCGAAGTCGGTACCCCATCCTGACACCTTCCTCGGTATGGACAGAAGCAGAAGTGTCCGTTGTAGCTCTCGGTCCGATGGCAAGGATCAAGTCAGTCTGATACTCATGAGCGAGTTCTACCATCTTGCTGATCTCTTCGTCTGTCAAACGCATGATACCCTGTGTCTGGGTTACACGGTGCAGGTAAAGACCATAGCTGTCCATGGCCTCAAGCAAAGCTTTCATAACCTTGGGCCCCTGGATTCCGGGAACCTCAAATCTGTACTGTCCGCCATCGGCGAAACGTTTGGTGCTGGCAGGCAGATCGTATGCATCTCCTCCGGGCTGACCGACGGAACGTAAAAATTCTCTTGTTTTATCCATACTGTTCATTGTGATGTTCCTTTCCGCATAATGAGCTTTAGTTTATTATATCCTGTCCTGGACACCTGTGGATTTACAATTGAAAGGGAAACTACCCGTTCAGATCATCGATAAGAGCATCGATTGCTTCTCTGTGGTCGAAGATGATCGGAGGAAGTTTCCGGTTTAATCCCTTATGAATACGGCAGTCGATGAAGGCTGCCCTGCCGCAGTTACTGAGTTTCTCAACCGCATCGATCAATTCCGCCTCAGAAGTCACGGCTTTTCCGACCGTCTCGTATCCGCATGCTGAAGCAATTTCTGTCCAGTCGATAAGATGTCCTGCGGAAGGCTGCCCTCCCACAGATTCATGTGAACCGTTGTTAAGCACGACATGCAGAAAATTCGGTGCCTTCACCTTGCTTGCCATCGTCATGGCTCCCATGTGCATAATGGCCGCAGAATCGCCGTCAAGGGCAACTACTTTTCTATCCGGATTCGACAGTGCGATCCCAAGTGCCACAGAAGATGCGTGTCCCATCGAACCGACATTCAGAAAGTCGTGGGCTTTCGTTTCATTTCTCTTCTCCCTGAGGAAGAACAGCTCTCTGGTTGCCCGGCCGGTCGTAGCACTGTATATCGTATCTTCCGGCATGTGATCCATGATAACCTCAATGGCTTCTTCCCTGCTCATGGGATACACATCATCCACATTATTGGGCTTATCCGGATCAGCCATGACGCCTTTGGGTACTACAAAGGCATACACACCTCTTTCTCCCTCACAATATCTGACTGCCTTATCCACCTCTTTATCAAACGCATCATCGTCATCTGTAAGTATGGAATAGGGGATGTGGAGAATATCCAGCAAAGAAGTTGTGATCTCACCCTGTCTCCAATGCTGCGGATGGTTGGGCTCACTGTCACCCTGCCCGCGCCAGCCGATGAGGAGTATCATCGGTACTGCGTAGACATCCTTATCCGCCAAGCTTGCCAACGGATTCACGGCATTTCCTTCGCCGCTGTTCTGCATATAGACAAGAGGGATCTCTTTCGTAGCCAGATAGTGCCCGGCCGCGAGTGCTACCGCATTACCTTCATTTGCCGTTATAACATTCCTGTCGCCGCAGTTTGCCAGGGCATAATTGCAGAACCCGTTAAGGTAAGAATCCGGCACACCGACATAATAAGTCACATTGTGGACTTTAAGCGATTCAAATACTCTCTTCTGATCCAACATTTTACTTCTTCTCGCCTCCTACACTACCCTTTCCTTTGTACAAAGTAAAGTACACCCTGCTGCTGCCGCGGGCAATCTCCCAGGCGTGCGAAAATGCATCCGTTACTGTCTCCGGGAGCGGTCCGGCCTTCACCGTCTCCATGTTGCTGATCAGGTGGTTAAGCTTCGATGCGCCGATCAGGATCGAATCACCCCGGTCTCCATCGAGCATGGAGTGATATGCAAGCCACCGGTATGTTGCTTCAACCATAGTCATGCCGCACTGTTCCGTTGCTTCCCTTATAACCTGTATGGCATCGAAATTCGTCTTATTCCAATACTTGTCCTGATAACCCGGACGGTGCGTAAACCTGCCGTCAGCCGGAGCTTCATTCACGCTCTTATACTTCCCTGTGAGCAGTCCGCCCATAGTCGGGTTATAAGCGTAGAAGCGGAGACCGTAGTTGTTGATGCAGTCGTTGAGTTCTGTCTCAGCTCCCCTGGTCAGCGGGTTGTACACGCCTTCATACACTGTGGGTCTCACCCAGCCGTGCCTGTCACAGATGTGCCATACATCGGCGACCATCCACGCAGGGAAATTGCTTAACCCCAGTTCCCTGTACTTTCCGCGATCATGCAGATCGGCCATAGCCCCGAGTACACTTTCCACCGGTGTTGCCGGATCAGGAAAGTGAAGGAAGACTGTGTCCACACTGTCCAACCGCATCCTCTCAAGACTTTCACTGACCTGTTTATATGCCGCATCGGCATCAAGGCGTCCTGATATCCTCGGATTTACCTTTGTAGCGATCTTGAAAGGCCGGTTAATACCCGGAAGCACCTCTCCGAGAAAACGCTCACAGTTTCCCTCGTTATAGACATAAGCCGTGTCCAGCTCGTCATATCCGGCATCCAGGAAAGCATTAATAAACTCTCCCACCTGAGGTTGGAACACTGATTCCCCGAACGTCATAGTACCTAACACTAAGTTTATTGGTTTTGATTTCATAACATCGCATTCCTTTGGTAATCTTTATATATAAACTATATATAATAATTCATATAATAAACAGAATCCCTACATTACGAAGAATTATTGACGATATAGCCCCAAAAGCACCGGTGCATATCGTTTGATCAGCTCATTTACCGCACATGACACCATTAATACTGCTATTATTATGATGATCTGCTCGATAAATATAGAAACCGGAATGATCTCAAGCACGCTTTTAACACCTGCAATAATTGGCTTATTCAGCACATAGTTCAAAAATGTATTTTGACCAATATAGTTCATACAACTGTGGATGGGTCCTTGTGGTAACAAATCCAGCAAAAATGCCAAAGCAATAGTGAACAGAATACCTATAGGCGAAACAATCAAAAATAACCAATAATTTCCATATTGTGCATTTCCCATCAGCACATGATCTACATACTGAGAGTTCAAACGACATAGGAGATAGCTGCCCACACCTAATACTACTGTTCCCACAAGTAATAAGCATATCTTCAGCTTGTTCTCTTTTCCATCCAGAAAACGTCGGATTTGTTGCAGATATGGAAAACAAATATTACCCATCAATAAAAAACCGAATGCCGCTATTGAAACATTAATACCAAAGGGATAGCCAATCTCGACCTTGGGCAGGAACCCTGCTACAAGAAAAGCACAACACGCAGTACACAGCTTAATGGGTATTGAAAAGCTTTTTTGAAAGATAAATCGGCAAAAGAAAAACAATACTATGGTGATGAAAAGAACAGGGAGAAACCACAACGGCGATGCATAAGAATGAGCTGCCTTTAGCATAGGATAACTGCCATAAATAATACGTGTCAAACTTGGTATAGAAAACGATGCAAAAATAATAGCCCACAAATAACATGGCACCATAAGACGCTTAAACTTTCTATGCACTTCACTGGCAAGTTCTCTAACTGATATACTCCCGGAACTCTTCAGCCAAAATCCTGACTCAAAGAAAAATGCTTGCATAATAAAGCTGCATGTCCAAAGGTACAAGAAATTGAAACAATGAGAGTGACTAATAACCACCAGTAAAATTGATATGGCTTTGTAATAATCAATCCATGTAATACGATTCATAAGAATAATGCTTTATTCCTTATCTTCTACAACTTCTTCGAAAAAAGTGTAAAACCTCCGCTACGCTTATAATCTCTTTACCAGCTCATCTACAGTTGCGTTCTTTCTATATACGGTATCATATACCACACCGCCTACCTCAGAACCAACTCCACCATACTCCATCAAACCGTCGTAACGGTCACGGAACTCCTTATCATCCAAGGGGTTCTCCGGTTCTCCTTTCGGAAAATCCACACGGTCACTCAGTTCTCCATCTTTTGTTTTAATGGTCACGATAGCTGCCTGGATACCTGGAAACAAGGAGCTAAGCTCTTCGTCAGCAGTAACATGTACCTTTTTTGTCAAGTTCAGTATAGTGGTCCCCTTCACTGCCTCTTCTGAGAACTCCTGCAACCCAGCTTTCCCGAACAATAACCCTGCAGCTGTTGCATAAGGAATGCTCATTTTAGCGCTGTAGCTACCGAGAATGTCAGTGTGGTCATGTCCGGCAACAGCAAGGTCGTAGGTCTTAATGTCGATGCGCTCCACGTCATCAGTAGAAATCTGCTCCCTCATATGAATCGCTGCTTCTACAGCGGGGTGTGTGTATCGGCAGGAGGCGTAAGGCTTGGTATAGGACTTCATGATCGCATATGTCCCGTTCAACAATACTGGCTTTAGCTCTACATCCTCTTTCCCAGACATCATTTTAAAGAAACCTCTGCCTCCTAGAGGATCGGCATTACCATGAAATCCGGACTTTGCCAACTGTAGAGCAGTCAAGGAGAGCAATGCGGTCTTCGCCACGTTATACGGCTTCAGCTCACTGCCATCATCCAGCACCTTCAGCATCCCGCTAGCCGCCACAGATGCGATTGAAAAAGCCTGGAACCGCTCTTCATCTGAAAAGCCAAGCATATAACTCGCCGCTATGGTCGCCCCCAGAGTGCCGCAGGTCCCGGTTGCATGAAAGCCCATCGCCTTGTGTACTGGCTGAATGGAGACAGCCATGGTATAAGAGGCTTCATAACCAATAATCGCAGCGTGGAGCATATCGTCTATTTTTATATCATACCGCTGAGCAAGGGGGATGAGGAGAGAAAAGATAGGAGATCCAAGGTGTATGATCCCGCTATTCGTGCCATCATCAAAGTCCAAAGCATGACCATTCAGGCCATTAAGGAACACAGCCTCTTTGAGTGCCAAGTCTCTTCCTGTCCCTATTACCCTGAACTTGCCATCTTCTGGCTGGGCAAAGGCGAAGTATTTCTGCAGTTTTTTTCCTTGAAATGCTGCTCCGGCACAAGTAACGGCGAGGTAGTCCAATAAACTGCGTTTCGCCCGGCTCATTACCTCTTCCGGTATCTCCTTATTCCACAAGCTATTAACAGCTTCAAAAAACTCTATCGACTTGTTCAATGCTTGTCCTCCTTGTTCGCAGACATTAGCTTAATATGTTTGATAATTCTTTGATTATACTATTCACCTAAAAGCAGTCAGCATTTCCGTAGCACACCTCAATACTGGCCATATCCAACAGAGAATCAACTTTACCGAATTGTTTATCTAATCCTCTGCAATCATAATTGAAGATGCATGCTGGTTAATTTCGCTACAGTTTTCTCAAATAAACCGTGTCATAAATAAATACCATAATACCTTTTTCCCACTTCTCAATCACAAAGATAGCACTTACGTTGCTTTTATAAGCGTTAAAATACCAGAAGCTTATTGGTTAGTAATAGATAATCGACGGATCCTTAAACGATTCATGCACGAACCATCATCTATAGTACCTGCACAATATGCAAGAAGGATACTGTGATCTTCATTACAGAATATAGCGGTATAACAAAATCCAGCTTGTTCATTATCTTCTAGTACTATAGGTTCACCCCAAGTTAGCCCATTATCCTCACTAATGCTGAATACCAGAGGTGTTCTGCTTTTGGTGTTCTTATCTTCAACAGTGATATTGTTCATAGGAACAGGATTCCATACAGCTATAATCATTGTCTCAGAAATCCTTTTCATACTCAGAGGGGAACGAGGCGATGTGAATCTGGATGGCGTTGCAATAGTCCATGTTTGACCATTATCGTGCGAGAAGAATTCATATTGACGGCCTAAATCTGTGCGAGCCCATCCCCAGAGCTCATTTTCAGATAATTCAATTACCCCGGGTTCCTGTAATCCTGATGATGAGATTGATAGATTAAGTGTAATCGGACAATCCACTTCGTTCCAGGTAATACCATCATCATCAGACACAAAAAAAGTAACTGCTCCGGGGGTCATATATCTATATTCCCCTTGGCTGTTATAAACGGCTTCATGTTCAGATGCAGGAATAATGATGCGATGATTAGAAGTCATTATTACCCTATCATTATTAACAACGAAATAACCTTCCCTGGTCGAACATACATGTGGTTCTGACCATGTATGCCCATTATCAGATGACCGTTGCATAATGATCTTTGTTTCATCCATGCTATATCGTGCCAAATAAAATAGTCCAATATCCCCGTTGTTTAGCCGCAACAAAGATACACTCATCAAATCATCCGTTCCATCAAACTCGTTTCTGATCTCACTATAATCAGTCCAAGTTTCACCATTATCATACGACCTTACAGAAACAATAGACGAAGGCGAATAATCCCTGTCTGCTTCAGTGAACTTGGAATATACAAACAATAATTCGTTTTCAGATATGTCAATAAACGCACCTTCGCTGTTTCTTGGATTATCTTCACTTATCTGAAAATCATAGTATAGATTTTGCTGAGCATCGAAATTGTTGCTGTTATCATCGACTTCGGCAACATGTCCACAACAGGTCATAAATAAAGCAACCGATACTAAAATAATTAACAGGATTCTTCGTTTTAACTTCATATTTTATCCGTAGTTAACTATATATTTATTATCCGTTTCGTTCTATATGCCTCGCTACTTCACTTTAAATTCTCAAAGACTTCTTTGTAACCGGATACTTCCTTAAACAAATAGTGCGCGATTATTTCCATTAGAATAAAATCATTCTCATGATCCAAATCCAGAATCCCCGTATCATACATCTCAACTATTTCGCAATATCCGTCAAGGACACCCTTCCCTGACGACAGAAATATTGGATTATAAGCATAGATTGAAGCATTCATATCGAAGATTTCAGGTGCCTGCTGACGAGCAGTATAGGTGGATTCAATTACTTTTTTTACACCATGCTCTGTTCTCTTGACCTGATTAAAATATGGATTTCTTCTTGCCGTTGCTACTGTTGTCGTCACATCTGCCTTTTTCTCACTCTGCAGATTAATAACTTTCTCCAAGTCATCAACCGTTCTCAATGGAGATGTGATATCAAGATCCACTACCATGTCATAATGCCTGCTCTTTCGTTCTTCCATTCTTGAAAGGCAATCATTAATGACAGCTATTTTTCCGACGGTATCTCCTGATAGACTTTCATCTCTAACAATCTTGTCAACCCCTCTGAGGCCATTGTTTGCAACAAGCTCTAGAAGTTCTATGCTATCCGAATTGACAACAATATCAGCATTTACTTCGGGATGCTTGTTAAGATACAAATCTATGACAGATACCGTATAATGTGCCAGACGTTTATCGCAAAACATGCGAAGATTTTTATTCTTTATACCTTTAGATCCGGCTCTTCCGCAAATTGTAAAAAGTATGTTCATAATCTCACCACCCCCATATATGCTGTGTGTATTGCATAATATCACTTTCGCTCTTTTCTTTTATAATAATATTCGGCGATTGACCGAAAACTATACAGTTATCTGGAATTGTTTCATTTATCAAGTATGTGCCAGATGACACAACAACATTATTTCCTATCTTACAATTCCCTAACACTGTTGCATTTGCAAAGAGAATTACATTATTCCCTATGGTGGGGTATGCTAATTCACCATGTGATCTATTACCGCCCACTGTTGTTCCCTGGTATACAAATAAGTAATCCCCATACTTGGCTCTTCCAAGCACACTACCCAGCGGATGTTCACAATGAAAATGCACGGGTAAGTCGATAGCATAAAACCAATCATTACAATGCATTATTTTGTTCAAGTAATATACCTGATCCGCCGAAGCACCTTCCCCATTTTGGTATAAAGCGTGTGACAGCCTATAAAGGAAGTTCATCCATTGAACGCTAATATATGGCGAAAATACAACGTCTTCTCCATCCCATAGCCTCTTATTCGGCATTCCTTTATAATTATCTTCAATTGCCTTCAAAGCTAATGGTACGGCATAGATAATCGCTTCTTCATCAATCTGTGTCCAATAATTCTTCAACTGATGAAGGACTATCTCTTCAATACTATCAACAGCTATCTTCAAGTGTTATTATCCCCCTGTGTCAGACTCAGAACATCAATGCCGTGATGGAATCCATCTTCACTTTCTGTTTTTCCGATAATCATATCAAGGAAATACCTTAATTCCCTTTTCTGATAATCATCGCGTTCTTCGTGGAAATCTAATTCCTTTCCTGTAACCAAGAACCGAAGCTTATTGTTAAAAATATCGCCAACTATAGTATCCTCTTTTGTAAATAGTTGGATTTCACGAATGGTTTTTCTTCCAAAATAATCAAGATGTAACTCGGCGACTTTGTTGGAGTATTCTGCTATATAAACAGCATAATCGTCACTGTCAATTTCCAAATCTGACTTCTTTCCTATTAAGCTATTTACAGTCTCCGGCCATCCGAACAGATAAGTAAGATAGTCCCACTCATGAATAAGATCGATGCTTACTCCTCCGCCCATAGCTTTATGTGCGCTATATGTTTCTCTATAATCCTGTCCCGGACGCCAATCAGGTAAATAGCTTGATGAAATGCTGCGAATGCTGAATACATCATTTACATCAACATTATTTTTGATCCATTGAATTACAGCATTATATCTTAAGGGCGCAGCTACATAATATACCGAGTTATCACGAACCTTAAACTCTCTAGCAGAGGATAATTGAGCCAATGAAACGACAGGTTTTTCTATAAAAAAATGCCTTCCCTTGTTATGAAACTGTTTCAAAGTTTCCAAGTGCAGTTCAGTAGGATTGGTGATAAATACCGCGTCATAATCATCGGGAACAACATCCATGTCATTATATATAGTATTAACGCCTTCTACAGCATCAGGTCTTCTCCTATAAGCATCTACCTGAAGATGAATGTCTCTTTCATCGCAAACCGTATGAAGATTTCTTATATGTCTTTTTGCAATTGAACCAATACCTGCGAAGCATACTTTCATTTGATTCATACTATGCTCCCATAGAATCTATAAGACTAAGTGTTTTCTTATCCTGCTCAAAGCCATATAAAGGCTCTTTGCGCTTCTGAACAACATCGAAGAACTCTTTTATCTCATTCTTATAAGCATTCTCTACGATAAAGGCACTATACCCTTCTTTATGCTCCGTTGATTCCTTCAATTCTACTTTCTTCAGTTCTTTTGTCTGTGGATCAAATTCGTTAATACTCTCAGGGGTTCCATCCCAGGAAATATAGGCTTTCTCAGCATAGGCTTCCAGTTTTCTTACAGCTATTGGCGAAACAACATCAACAATAAGTGTACCTTTATTTCCATTCTTGTGATTTATCTGAATCATATAGTTATCATCAAACCCAATGTTCAAATCAGTCATCTTATCCGAAAGACTATGCACTGTACTGATCTCGCCGAACGCACCCGTCAGCCAAGGCAGTTCTATCGCCATAATCTCACGGCATCCGTTTGTACGCTTATCCCCTATAAAGAAATCCTTATAATTTTCCCAGGGATGCCAATCCGGCAGATATTGACCTATATGATAGATGTAATTCCACTTTTTATCCTTTGTGATTCTGGAACTGATATATTTTAGTTCCTCACGATAAAAGAAGGTGGATGATAAAAAAAGTGTACAATTCTTCTCCTTTGAAAGCTGTATATTCTTATCATAATCATCTGGAACGAGATTCAGTTCAGTAAACACATGCCATCCTCTTCCCAGGCAATCGGTGATTATAGCAGCGTGTGACAACGGAGATGTACAGATAAAAGCGCAGTTAACTGCCCCCTCAACATTTGATGTAGAAGAATAGCAAGTGATGCCGAACAGCTTAGCAGCGTCTTCTCTTCTGTCTTCTCTTCCATCCACTCCGCAGATAGCATATTCTGGATACATTTCTTTAATAAGTCTGATCCTTCTTTTGCCCATGGAACCTAATCCGATAACAACAATGTTCACTGCTTTTCCTCACTTTAAATCATAGAATTTCTTCTTCAAATCTATTTCCCCGGAAATGATGATCTCTATGGTTTTCTCAGCTATCTGTTCAGAAGCATGTCCATTTCCATAAGGACTCACTACAAGATTGCATGTTTCTTTGTGTTTATCAGATAGAGCAATTTGTATCGCATTCCTAATGCTATCAATATCCGATTCACAATTAATTATGCTTTCCGATTGTAACCGGCCTTTCTGCCTATCCCCTATATTGACAGTAGGGACATGAAATGCCGGGGTTTCGATAATGCCGCTGGATGAATTGCCGAGAACAAATTCAGCATATCTCATCAAAGAAAGATATCTGCGAACCCCTAAAGATGTGAATACATGTAAGTTCTCTATCACTTCATTCGCTTCATCTAGAAGCTCGTTAATCCTTGCTCCACCCTGATCGGCATTTGATTTGGTTACGATAAACTGTATCTCAGGAAATGACTTAATTGCATTCAGGAAAGCCTCTATTTGTTTATCAACACTGCCGCCTTCCATTGTTACAGGGTGATAAGTGCAAACGGCATACTTGCTATCAGATAATCCTACACTCTCCAGAGCTTCATCCTTAGTCATATCCGCAACCATAAGAATATTATCGATGCTGGTAGAGCCATAATTAAATACTCTTTGGGGATCTTCTCCAAGCTGAATAACACGCTTCTTGCTCTCTTCGTTCGTCACAAAATGCAAATAACTAATCTTTGTGATTGAGTGGCGGATCCACTCGTCCAGAGCACCCTCTGTAGTATCCCCACCGCATAAATGAAAGACCGGTGTTCTTGTATTGCCGGCAGCAATTGCAATCGCTAATGTCTCATATCTGTCACCGAGAAGCAATACTGCATTGTAATGCTCTCGCAGGAACAATTCAGTAAACTTAACGAGTACCTCAGCCTGATTCTCAGAGATATTCAATTCATTATCTGACTTTACCGATATGGGAATCTTATAGTCGATTCTCTCCTTGATCTCATCAATAGTCATCCCGTACTTTTCACTAAGGTGAGTCCCCGTGACTATAAGATCAACCCGCAGCTCATCGTTCTCTCGTTCTCTCAATTTCCGAATCACCGGAGATAAAAGCCCGTATTCTGCCCTTGTCGCCGTTACTACAGCTATCTTTTTCATAGCTCTATCAATTCATCCTCTTCAAAATCTCTAACAGCTTTCGATCCAATAACTTCAAACCATCTCATTGGACTGATTCCATTTCCCGGACGTTTTACCGTGATATTTTCTTCTGTCAATTCTTCTCCTGCTTTAATAGCTCTTTTTGCAACAATGCTCTTTCTTGCGATTGCGATATTTTTCTTTTCTGACGGTGAAGGTGTTTTATCACCATTGCCTAAAGCCTGTTCTATATGTCTGATGCTGGATACCATAGCCGTAAGTTCATCCGGTTCAAGACTGGCCTTGTGATCGGGACCTTCCATGTTTCTGTCCAGTGTGAAATGCTTTTCAATCACCGTAGCTCCTAACGCAACAGCCGCAACAGGCACTTCAATTCCCTTTGTGTGATCGGAGTATCCTACCTCCAAATCAAATGCATCCCTAATAGTCTGCATAGCTTTGAGGTTTACATCCTCAAATGGAGTCGGATACTCAGTATTACAATGAAGCAGCTTAATGTCAGTAGTTCCGTTCTCCCTCAAAACCTTTATTGCCGCTTCAATCTCATCCATCTCACACATCCCAGTGGACATCACCGCAGGTTTGCCTGTCTTTGCCAAGGCAATGAGGTATGGCATATTCGTTACCTCACCTGAAGGTATCTTCCAGAAGGGCATATCAATCGAGTTTAAAAACTCTATACTTTCAAAATCGAACGGTGTGGATAAAAAGGTAATTCCAACCTTATCGCAGTATTCTTTCAAGGCTATAAACTCATCATATGACAATTCGAGTTTCTTAAGCATATCTACCTGAGAACCGTCTCCCGTTGTGGTTTTCTGGTAATCCGCCTTTTGAGCGCTGTGAGAAACAAGGTTCTTTGACTTAAAGGTTTGAAACTTAATGCAATCTACGCCCGCTTTTTTCGCCGCATCAACAAGCTGGCATGCAAGTTCAAAACTTCCATTATGATTAACGCCGGCTTCAGCGATTATATATACACTCATTTACTCTACCACCCTGCAAGGATTTCCATATGCCTTAACACTATCCGGGATGTCTTTCACAACCACACTGCCAACACCTAATAATGAACAAGCTCCGATCTTAATACCCTGCCTAACAACTGAACCGGCGCCAACGTGTGTATCGTCACCTACGTTAACCTGTCCGCACAATGTTGCCCTAGGACTTATATGAGCAAACGCTCCTATTTCGCAGTCATGTTCGATGATTGCTCCCGTATTAATAATAGCGCATGTTCCAATCCTTGAACCGGTATTAACTATTGCGCCTTTACCTATAAATACACCTTCATCAATAATCACGTCACGTGAAACAGCCGCCGTTGGATCAATAATACCGGGAATCGTAAAGCCTATTTGTTTTACCATTTTATAGAGTTTTCTCCGCAATCCTGTTGAGCCAACGCTTCCCACCGAAATGAATGCGTTCGTCCATCCATCATTTAACAAATGTGGCAGATCATCATCCGTACCAACAACAGGAATACCCAAAGCTGATGCTGCTTGATCAAAGTCTACTATTCCAACCTTTTCATAAAGGCCTCTTGAAAGGACACAATCTAATATTGATCTGCAATGTCCTCCGCCTCCGATCAGCAACAGCCTTCCGCCAGCATCCATATCATTCATTCTCCGTAGAGTTTTATCCGCATCTTTTCTAACTCGGAAATCTGCCCCATATCCATCCAGTCATTCTCACTGACAGGGAATACGGCAACCCTCTTTCCCTTTTGCCTCTGGCGCTCAATAATATCCGGGAAACCAATTGCTTCTCCATCCGCCATATCATCAACAACATCAGGTTCAACGATGTATATGCCTGTATTAGTAAGAAATGACATGAGTGGTTTTTCTTTCATCTCCTTAATGATACCATTAGTGCCAATCTCAACCACGCCATAAGGTATATTAATGTTTTTATAGGCACATATCATCGTGATGACATTCCCATTTTCCTTGTGAAACTTAACCATGCTTTCATAATTAGCAGTAAGCAAAGCATCACAGTTAGCAAAGAAAAATGTTGAATTGAATTTACCCTTTAGGAGGCTCAACCCGCCACCTGTCCCAAGAGGCTCGATCTCATCATACCATGTGATATTATAATTTCGCTCATTATCTGCGAAATAAGCCTTCATCAGCTCCTTTTTGTAGTTCACAATAATATGGAACTCATCACAACTATAAGTCTGATATTCTTGCATGATATGTTCTATAATCGGCAGCTCTCCAACTGGGATCAACGGTTTGGGAAGCACCCGGGTGTACGGATCGAGTCTTGTCCCTTTTCCGCCTGCATTAATTACCACAGGTATGTTTAGCGGATTACGCTGCTTCTTTTTAATTCCTGCCTCACCGCTATATAAATCAACAACTTTTCCTTTTTCATCTATTACAGGAATCACTATATAGTTTTTCTTATGATAGAAACTTATAGCTTCGTCCGGTGTTCTGGCAAATCTTGGTTTCTTATTAGCTGCCTCATAAGCCGAATCAGTCATCCTCCCGCCGGACAGTAAATATCTTCTAATATCTCCATCCGTGATGCAGCCAATCAATTTACCATCGTTGTTGACAAGAAAAAGAATTCCGGAAGCATTCTTATCAATCTGCTGCATTGCTTCCGAAACTGTTATATTCTGTTTTGCAAGAAACTGCTCCATGTTATCCATTTGCTAAACTCCCAAGTAACAGCTTCACTTGCTCAGCCACATACTGTATTTCGTCTTCTGTAATCTGTGTTGAAGCAGGTATATTCAGAATTCTGCTTGCATAATACGGCGCCTTCTCAAGCTTATAGGTTTCCTCTCCTTCATAAGGTTTCTGCTCGTTTATGAGCCCCCAGATAGCGCGAGTCTCGAAGCCTTTATCATGACAGGCAATTATTATTTCACGCATTGCAGCCGTGATTTTGGAACGGTCAATATTGATAGAATAGAACCACTTATTGGAACTTGTCCCTTCTCTGAACGGCATCAGTGCACCGTACTCGAAGCCATCGAATAGTTCCTTATACTTCTCGTAATTCTTCTGTTTTCTTCTAATGAACTCAGGTAATTCCTCCATCTGTGCCACACCGAGAGCAGCCTGCAGATTTGTCATTCGATAGTTATAGCCCACCTCATCGTGAATATAATAATGCGGATCAGTCTTTGCCTGTGTAGAAAGGAAACGAATGTGATCCACAGTGGAAGGATTATTACTGGTTACGGCTCCGCCACCGCCGGTCGTAATAATCTTATTCCCATTAAAACTGTAGCAACCGAAGTCACCGATTGTTCCGGCGTACTTTCCTGCATACCGTCCTTCTGTATAATGGGTTCCAAGGGCTTCTGTAGCATCTTCAATTACTTTAAGATTATACTTCTTTGCAGTGTCCATGATGGACTCCATGTCAGCCATGTTTCCGAAAACATGAACAACCACAAGAGCCTTTACAGTCCCCCCGTTATGCTTAAGGACTTCTCCATCCCATTCGCACTCTTCTTCACAGAAAGAGCGCAGCTTAATTGGATCTAAGCAAAAGCTATCGTCACAATCAATGAACACTGGTATTGCAAACTGGTATTTCACGGGATTGACTGCTGCAATAAAGGTCAGCGGTGGAACAAGTACAACATCGCCGGGCTTCACGCCTGCTTCGACCAAAGAAAGATGAAGAGCAGATGTTCCACTCTGGCAGGCAGCAACATTCTCAACATTAAGAAATTTTGCCATTTCCTGTTCCAGCTTAGTTATATATGCGCCACCGGTCGATACCCAGCCTTGATCAATCGCATCATCGACATACTTTTTTTCATTTCCTTCAAAATTTGGAATCGACAGTGGAATAAACTTACGCATTATTATACCTTCCTTTTCGTCAATCATTACATCTTGCTGTCTAAGGATTTACCGGTTTCGATATGATCAAAATTGGGTAAATAATCCTTAATAATCTGAACGATCCTGTCTTTTGTAGTCTCTGAAGAAAAAGCGTCATTAAGATCGTCAAACAACTTTATTACATTCTCTTTGTCCGGAATCTGTTTTCCGGTAATCACACCCAAAGAAGAAAACCTGTCATAGTCCGCAGTCTCAGTCTCCGTTACGAATTCCTCAAAAGCCTTTTCTCCGGAAGTGTCAGAATTACTGAAATAAACCGGATATTCCTTGCTCCCGTTTTTCAGGTTCTCGCTCATGTCAACTGCTTCGGCATCTGAATTACATTCCAAAACCTCATAGCCATGAGCTTTCAAAAGATCTCGCGCAATACCGTCAAAAGTCCCCATTTGCGCTTCTTCCAATTTCGGGAAAAAAATTGCACGATTCTCCCCAAGGATACAAGAGAGCAAACAAATCTGCCCTGATTCCTCCGGACTGACAAAGTATCTGCGAACATCGCAGGGAGCTGAAAGCGGCTGTTGCTTTGAAAGACGAGCCAAGAACCCCGCTGGAAGAGAACCGTTTGAAAATGCAACATTGGCAAATCTTGCGGTCTTTACCGGAAATATATCGGAGTAGCTGAAAATTACATCCTCCATAATTCGCTTGGAAGCGCCCATAATATTTACAGGATTGGCTGCCTTATCCGTAGATACGCAGAAATACTCCTCAGGAGGATATTCCGAAAGCAAATCAAGCAGAATCTTGGCATGGAGAACATTATTTTGAAGCAGTGCTTCTACAGAATAGATATCTTTTTCTGACCGAACATGCTTGTGTGCACTGAAATTACCGACTATGTCAAATCCACTTCGTACTCTAAACATTTTTTCAAATACAGGCGAAGCAAAATCCATCGGGTAAGTAATATAATCCGCAGGAACATACATCCCTTTTGTAGATCTTAGATCTCTTGTTAGTTCAGCTAAAGCATTCTCGTTATAATCTACAATTACAAGCGTTGCCGGTTTAAACGGAAGAAGCGCTTTTATAAAAGATGATCCTATGGACCCGGCGCCGCCGATGACAAGCACAGTCTTACCCTGTATTTTGTCAGCCAGTACATCTCTGTTTGCTTCTATGTCAGAATAAAACATCGAGGATTGTCGTTTTGTAACATACTGTGCAATAAAATTGTCCAAGTTAAACATATCTATAACCTCATTATGCATGAATGATTTTATTTATTATTCTTTTTATCATATCCCACCTAAATAATGAAAACACACCAATAACAATTGTTACTATGCCAATGACAATATACCGTATCATTGGCGTTGTATATAAATAATTAACACCAACGGTGACCAAACACATTACAAGCATTAAACCGATTATAAACCTATTGTCAAATGTTTTATGCTCTCCTATTATCCTGATTATTATAATATGTGACAAAAGTAAGAACACATATCCGGCTAATGTAGTATATGCGGCCGCAATATACCCATATCGTGGAATGAAATAAAGGTTCAATCCATAATTCAACAATGCTGCTAAAACACTTGCTACTGCCATTCCAATTGTTTTCTTTTTGAACTGTTCGACATTTACATATAATGTATATAGGAATTGGCATACACAACCCATTGCGACCGGTGTCATTACATATTTAGCTTCCAAATATGATCTGCCTCCCATAATTAATAGGATTTCAGGAGCAAGAAGCATCATAATAGTCGCAAGTCCTGAAAACAACAGTACATAATATTTGGTGACCTTTTTTATTTCACCATAAGACTTCTCGTTCAGTTTATCACCCAACCACGGAGCAAAGGCACTGTTCATTGAAGTCATCAAAAGAGTTACCATATGCCCACAGGTATATGCAATTGTATAGAGAGCATTATCGGCAGATCCGCATATTTTTGTAATCATTATTCTGTCAACAGAATTCAGGACTTGTAATGATAAAAGATGTGGAATATACGGTATACAAATCTTTAAAGTATAAGACCACATATGTACGTCAATGGATCTTTCGTTTCTAAAAAACAGAAATAAAAGGACCAAGCCTATCACAGCAACCGGTAAAACTCCACCAATTACTCTGCCGGTCAGCTTATCGTTCATATAAACAACAAGAATAATAGATACAATTGTTGTACTAACAGCTACTAACAAGGCAACAAAAACAGATTTCTTATATCGATATGCATATCTTTCATTAATCTGAAAGATGTTAATAATTGCATTGAAGAGACAGTAAACAAGCATCAAGTTTGTATACAATCTCCCAAAACCGAACAAGTTTGTAAATCGATGGGAAAACACATTAACTGCCACTGCCCACCCTGCTGTCAGAACCATAGTAAGACTAACAAGAGAACGATTGTAACTATTCAATCTTTCTTTGTAATCAAACTTAGCACTTATCAGACTGGCGTCCATTCTCATCGAAACCAGTATTACTGCTATATTAGTCCACGAAAGGAAGTTACTATAATCACCATATTGCTCATGCGTAAGAAGTCGAGAGAATACCGGCGTTGTAATTAGTGTCATTCCCCTTACAATAACATTTGCTAATATATACCAAACGCCGGATTTTAATGCCTTAGCATTCTTATCCATGTAAGTCCTCCAATTGACAACACTCTATGAAAAAAAGCCTGTTAGATAGCTCCAACCAATAATTCAAGCTCATTTAGGGTCTCTGGCGCAGCCACTTTTTCTTTATCGGAATAAATGTTTTTAAACTTTTCATATATAGGATCAAAAATAATACTGCTCTTAGTATTACTTAGCATACGATGCAAACTTATAACAACAGGCTCTTTATCAAACATTATCTTTGGTGTAAAAACGGCAGAAGATGTGTATGTAATAAGAACTAGCTGATCGAGATCTTTCATACCTGCGTATAACACTTCCATAGGCACTTCCTGATATTCATACAATGCAATGTCATGATCACCGTTGTACTTGCTTCTGGGATGCGGTTTTACTATTACATCTTTATATTCAACTGCTTGGCCTATTATTCTATAGCATTCATCTATAATTCTAAAATCATCTTCGTTTAGGTATGCAGGATTAGGGCGTAATGTATCAAATATAATAATCCTGCTGGTTATTATCCTGCTGTCATCAACAGAGAAGATACTTTTGAGCATATTACTCGTTGTAGCATCAAAATTCAGCCTGGGCATTTGCACAACTTCACGTTCTTGTAAATACTCCGGTATATCGACTAATTCAGGAATACTGGCCATCATTGTGGTTTTTTCAGGTACATCAAGCTTCCAGCCCAAGATTGTTTCTGATATCTTCCGTAGCTTAGTTGCATTCAAAGGATGCGAATTTCCTGCATAAGTCCCCAATCCGTCTTCATAGATCACCCTCTCCATAGAAGGATTTCTCTTTAACAGAACATACTGCAAAAGAGTTTTAGGATGCGCCCTGCTTGATGAGTAGTAAGTTCTGTAAGAAATATCCGGTGGAAGAAAAGAGGAAACAACTTTGGGAGCAAACACCATTTGAAAGAAAGCCTTCCCCCTGGACGGCCAACCAATATCAGAGCAATCTATATCATAAACATCATGGAAAATATTCTGTTTGCGAATATTCTCACATACAACCTGATAGTTAGGAAACATGCCAAACACAAAAAGATCGGCATCAATCTTTTTCCCCAGAGTAATACTGATAGCACCAATTATCTGATACGGAGTTGTACATGCAAAACAAGCTTCTATCATCGTATTCGTTCTTCCTGTCCTATCAAGTTTTCTAAATTATCATCATTTTTCGATGCCTTGATGAGATATATGTAAGGCTCTAATACCAAATACATCATAATCGGCATACCATACTGACCGAAAATGAATTTTTCGGTCATCCCTCGTATAAACAGAGTAAATAATACTATAGCCATCAGATATTTATTCTCTCTGATATATCTAATTAATGACTTAACCATAAAAATCATAAAGATAAGAAATGGTACCAGTCCATTATTGGCATGCAATTGAATAAAACTATTATGTGTATTGTTATTAAATGAATGGATTATCGGAATATCATTCAACGGGGCTCCATTCATTATATATATCACGCTTTCTTTAACCTTCTCATAATATGCAGCCCATATTATTTCTCTGTCATTATTATTAAAACCTTTGTTTGACCATTTACCAAGGCTAAAATAATCTTCTATTGGATTAATATTAGCTACATACAAGCCCCCTAATGCAACAATCACTATGATGGCAATAACGAAATAACGTATTGACCCTCCCGAATGTGCAAAGTTTATTGTGTAACATAAAACAAGCAAAGCCAGCAAAATGGTACAGGTCAAAATTCCTCCTCTTCCCCTTGCCCAAATCGAAAGCATGAAGCATATCAAAGCGGGGAAAAGATGGATTAGTTTAATCTTTTCACCAGAATTATACAAGCTAATATAGTATAGTGCCGCAGAAAGAATCATAAGAACTGACACATAATTACTGCTGCTTGTCAACACAATAGCCGCTTTCACACCGGTAAAATAAGCAATAATGAAAAAAGAAATACTGACATAGAAGAATAATGTACCTTTTTTTAGATCCATCGGATAGGCAAACATTAGGATTAAAACACCAAATAACAGTGCATCTTTAACCAGGTCTACCAAAGTAATATTTCCGATGATAATGACATTAAGCAGTCCGGAAATAAAATAAATCAACATTGTAAATAATATAAATCTCTTTCCGTGTAATTCACATGTTAAGAGTGTTAGGAGACCAATCACCCCAACAACAAAGAGGGTTACCGTGTATACGAATGATCCATGTCCAGTCCTCATAAACAAGTTAACCAGATAAAACAAAGCCGGTAGCCATTGCATTAACGAACTACTTGTTAATCGCTGAAAAACTAGTCTTGATCCTCTTATTGTCATTTGCCATTCATTCCCCAATAAGCTCTAATTCGCTTTACTATGATATATTACTGATAAAAGCAATAACTCTTTTATTCCATATAGAGAGCTTATTAAATATTATTAATCCTCTGATTCTTCCTTTAAACATCCTAAACAACGAGAAATCAATGCTATTGATGCTCTTGATCAAACTTTTCCCACATATATTTTGCCAAATCTGAAGATACAACCTGCCCGTGGGGCCTTAATTCATCGGGATATTGCTTTTTACTTATATATTTCTTTACGTAATCATCAAATGTTCCGATGACTCTTGCCGGAGTACCAACAACCACACTATTATCCGGGATATCTTTAGTAACAATACTTCCCGTCCCGATGATCACATTGCTTCCAATCTTTGTGTCATACAGAATACGAGTACCAGCTCCCACAAACACATTGTCTCCGATTTCTATGCAGCCTATACGCTCCTGCACCTCACCTCTAGATTTCACGGAGTCTAGGTTATTGAGAACCAAATATGTGACATCATGTGTAAGGAAAGATACATTCGAAGCAATATGGACATTGTTCCCAAGTCGGATCAGATTCGCATAGAGCGGCACTTTGCGTTTTTGTATTGTGCAATTCTCTCCAATTGATCCATACACATGCTGCTTCCTGATATACTCTGTTCTACCTTTACTCCCGCGAATCGTATACAATCTGAATGTCTGCCAAAGGCGCTTAAATGTCATTATTTATCTCCTCTTATTCTTACCAGCTCATCTATCGTCTTCTTTCCAAACGGGGAAAGAATGATTAATGTTGCTTCCTTTTCATGATCTTCTTATAATCCAGCGTTTTTTGGAAGAAGTTCGCAAAAAACGGTTTTTTATCATCTTTGCTATACAGTACTTCCTGTGTATTCTTCCAACTGAACCAGGAGGGATTAGCCCTGAACCGATCCGGAGATTTCAGGAACCATGCGATATCTGTGTCGAAATGACGGATGTACAATCCAAACCTATCATTCTCCGGATACTGAACTACTTCCACATCATAGACCATCTCGAGCATCTGTCGGGAAATGTTGTATCCAAGCATATATGCCATCTTGATGCTTGCCGGGATACGACCATTGATTTCCTGGAGCCGCGGCTCTCCAGTTTTCCTGTCCATCATGAAAGCAACTTGGGCAAATCCTTTCCAATTAAGAGCCTTCAACAGCTTCCCTGATGCTTCAAGCACTTCGTGCGCGTCAACGGTCTTACTGAGCACACCTGCACCAGCGTCAATCGGAAACCAGCGAAGCGCATCTACAGCATAAGAAGTACAAATATTCCCTTTCTGATCCACAAAGATGTTCGCACTTATCCGGTCTTCATAATCGATAAAACCCTGCACTACATAATCGTCAGGGTCCAGTTCATGTTCCTTCATATACGGCCAAAAGTCTTCGCGATTCTCAAACTTGTGGAAACCAATAGACCCCAACCCTTGCCGCGGCTTTATGATGATGGGAAATGTGCAGGTATCAAGGTAATCCTCAATACTTTGCTTACTATGTCTCGTATACGGACAAGGGATACCATTCTCGATTGCTGTATCGAAGGTTATCTGCTTATTAAAGGCTTGGATGTAAGTGGAACGAGGAGCGCAGGCAATCTTGACATACGGCTTAAATTCATCTTCATGCTGAGTTACGGGATTTGTGCTCAATTCACCGATTGGCATCAGGACATCGTACTCTCCATTTGATACTATTTCAATTAGCCGCTCAATATATTTTTCATCGATAACAGCCATCTCCGGCATAAGTAATTTCTTATCAGGAAGTCTTGACACATAACAGACATCCTGTTTTGATTTACAAAGCACAGTTACACTACAGCCGATTTCTTTTAATCCTCGTACCATTGCAAGGGTTTGCTTACCTGCCGCATCTAAAACAAGCACCCTCAACCCTTTAAAATCCATCTCATATACCCCTGTTCTGAATCTCAATCAGCTCCGGCTGATCCTTAAATTTTTTCTTTCCGAACAACACCTGCAGTATCGTCACGATAGTCCTCCAAACAAGCCGGCAGTCGTAGCTGAAGCACTGCCTTTCCACATACAGCATCTCCATCTCCAGTTTGATCGGCAGAACCTCTCTCATATAAGCATCATTATCGCTGTAAGTATCTCCGACTGTATAGTCATACAGGCTGGCCGCGCTGGTCAGACCCGGACGGACCGACAGTATCTTCTGGTACTTCCCGTAATAAGTCGTATCCACAGAATTCCACGGCATCGGTCTCGGCCCGACAATGCTCATATCACCCCGGATAACATTTATCAGTTGAGGAAGTTCATCAACCTTCAGTCTCCGTATTATCTTTCCTACTGTAAACAATCTGTCTGCATCAGCCACAAATAAACCCTTATCCGCATTGGTCACATGCATAGACCGGAATTTATAGAAGTGAAAACGTCTATGATCTTTCCCTGTTCTGTCCGAGTAATAGAATACCGGACCGGGACTTGAGATCTTAATTGCAACAGCTGTTATCAGAAAGACCGGCGATAAAACCACCAGTGCGACAGTGCACAACAGTATATCTAAAATGCGTTTGAATACATTTTCATACATCCGGGGTTCAATCCTTTATCTCTCGGATCAGGACAAATGCTTCTGCCGCATTAACCGTCACTGTGCTTCCTCTGTATTTAGCAAGTGCTTCTATTGCACCGACAGACCTGGCATTAGGAAATTCAGCAAGCTGCGACCTGAAGATTTCCATTGCTTTCATCTTTTTATCGAGAGTTGAAGATATGTCTTCATAGACAGTCGGTATAAATTCGTTTGTTGTATTCGGAATATCCCAGCCGGTCTCAGACAGGGTTTCATAGGCATAGATGCGTTTTACCTTGTGTTCATACTTAGGCCTTAATGCAACCATAGCCGCATCAACCACCATTTTATGGTCTATCTGCATATCTCCCCGATGAGGTATGTATACTTCATCCGGCTTAACACGACGGACAACCGATAATAATCCGTCATTCAGTTTATAGCGGGGGATTTCTTCCAGCATGGCCGCGGGAAAATCAAGGAAAAAGGTATCTTTTACTCCGAGAAAAGCATCTGCCCGTCTGCACTCATCACGTCCCTGCTCCACGAAGTCCTCATGAAACAGAGGTTCACACCCTTTAGTCACCACACAGACATATACATTGTGGCCCTGGGCTGATCTTTTAGCTATTGTTCCTCCGCATCCGAGTACTTCATCGTCCGGGTGAGGTGCAATTACCAATATGTTCATCTGCTGCTCCCTGTCATTAATCTACCGTTATCCGGTTTGATCTTTTTCACCGGTACTCCTACATATGTACCGGGACTGTCTATATTCCTTATCACTACGGCTCCGGCACCGATCATGCACCCTCCGCAGATATCGATATTATTCGAAACGGTGCTTCCCGCACCGATCCATGTCTTATTTCCGATATTTACCGTTCCGCACAAATGCGCGCCGACGGCAACGTGGACATAATCACCGATATCGCAGTCATGGTCAACGGATGAACAGGTATTAACAATAACGCCTTTACCGATCACTGTCCCCGGATTAATAACTGCTCCCGCCATCACGACCGTTCCGTCTCCGATCACTGCATCATCGGCAATTATCGAATCAGGATGGATCAAAGCCGGCATATGTTTATCCGAGAATCTCTCCATGAATCTCTCGCGGTATTCGGCGTTGCCGATTGCAATGAACAGATCATTTCGGACGTCTTCCGCCTGCATGCATTTTCCTGTCACAGGATACCGTCCGCAGTAAGAAAGACTCCCGTCATCGTCAAGGAACTCGATCTCATCATATCCGTTCAGTTTTGCAATATCGGCAACTACCTTTCCATGACCGGAAGCACCGAGAATCGTTAATTTCATCCGATTATCCTTTTACTCTCAAATCCTGATGCGGTCCTTCTCACAAAAAGCATCTGTGAATAATCTCAATAACCCTGTCCTGCTGCTCCGGCGTCATCTTATTATCGCTCGGCAGGCACAATCCTCTGTTAAAGATATCCATGCCCACATCCACAGATCTGCCGTCTATATAAGCATTGGTCATTGCCCTGCCGTTGCCGGATCTTGTAATAAAACCATTCAATCTGTATATCGGCTGCATGTGCATGGGTTTCCAAATGGGTCTGCCTTCTGCATTGATCGATGCTATGGCGTCAAGGATCTCCGTAGGACAGCTCTTGCCCTTCTCCGGAATGAATAACGGCTCGTTCTCAGATCTGACCTGCCTGCACATAGCATCTTCATCTATTATCAGACAGCTGAGCCAGAAGTTCGGTTCACTGTTCGCTTCGTCATAAGGATTCATCTTGACCGGAAGATCCTTAAGACCTTCCTTATATCTCTCATAAATCGCTTTTTTCTGTGCTATGTGTTCCTCAAGGTAGGGGATCTGGCCTCTGACTACGCCTGCGATAACATTCGACATTCTGTAGTTATACCCCAGTTCTTCATGCTGATACCACGGAGCTGCCTCTCTTGCCTGGGTAGACCACTTTCTGACTTTGTTTGCCGCCTCCTCGCTGTCCGTAAGCAGCATACCGCCGGCACTGCCGGTGATGATCTTGTTTCCGTTAAAGCTGATGCAGTTGTATTTACCGAATACACCTGTCTGTCTTCCCTTATACGAAGCGCCTAAAGATTCAGCTGCATCCTCTATGATCATCGCTCCGTGCTTATCACAAACTGCCTTAAGCTCATCGATCTTACCGGGAGTACCGTAGAGATGAGCCATTACCACAAGTCTGACCTCAGGATAGATCCCGAATGCCTTCTCGAGCGCAACAGGGTCCATGTTCCATGTATCAGGTTCAGTATCGATAAAAACAGGTTCACCGCCCTCATAGACCACCGGGTTAACAGTGGCATCAAAAGTCATATCGGAGCAGAACACTTTATGCCCCTCAAGACTTCCGTGACCAACCTTAGGCTGCCCGTAAAGATCCTGCCCTGCAAGCTTCATCGCCAAATGAAGAGCTGCTGTTCCGGCGGAAAGGGCTACGGAATATTTACAGCCGATCTTCTCACTGATACTTGCCTCGATCTGATTAATGTTCTCACCCACTGTGGACATCCAATTAGTCTTATATGCTTCAGTAACATATTCGAGTTCTTCTCCGTGCATAGTGGGCGAAGACAGCCAGACCTTCTTCTCAAAAGATTCTGAGTTTATCGTAAAATCAAATGCCATAAGATCAATCCTTTACCTTATATGTCTTTACTATTCCCGCCACAAGGTGTCTGATATCTTCTGTCTCCGCCTTGGCAGCTTCATCAAGTTCTGTAAGCTTATCCATGAATTCTTCATCATCCATCGGGATGGGCTCTGCAATGGATATCTCTTTGTTCTCTTCCATCTGTCTTAAACCTTCTTCGTCCATGAGACGCTCTTCATAGAGTTTCTCACCGGGACGAAGGCCGGTATATTCGACTTTTATATCAACATCGGGGACGAGTCCGGACAGCTTGATCATCTTCCTTGCAACATCATCGATCTTGACAGGCTCTCCCATATCAAGAACAAATATCTCGCCGCCCCTTGCATACGCGCCTGATTCCATGACGAGCGCTACCGCCTCCGGGATAGTCATGAAGTAGCGGATAATATTCTTATCCGTAACCGTAACCGGACCGCCTGCTGCGATCTGCTTCTCGAAGATCTTCAGAACGGATCCGTTAGAACCGATAACGTTGCCGAACCTGACGGCAGAAAAGTTGGTCCTCACTTTGATCTTGCCTGAATCATAGAGCTTCTGTGCTCTTCGATCCATCATCTGGATGACCATCTCGCATATTCTCTTGGATGCTCCCATGACATTCGTCGGATTAACGGCCTTGTCAGTGGATATGAGGACAAATCTCTCGACGCCCCATCTGACTGCCGCTTCAGCCATCTTGTATGTACCGCCGACATTGTTCTTGATCGCTTCATTAGGAGACGTCTCCATGAGCGGCACATGCTTATGCGCAGCAGCATGGAAAATGATCTCGGGATGATACTTGGCCATAACGGAGTTGACTCTATTCGTGTTACGGACGGAACCGATAAGCGCGATCATATTGAGCTTATCGCCGTACTTCTCACGGAGCTCCCTCTCGATCCAGAAGGCATTATTCTCATAGATGTCAAAGATGATCAGCAGCTTAGGGTCGGCCTTCGCGATCTGACGGCATAACTCTGATCCTATCGATCCGCCGCCGCCCGTGACCATGACGGTCTTGCCTGTGATGTATTGTCTGATGCTCGCCATGTTGGCTTTGATCGGATCTCTTCCGAGCAGATCCTCGATCTGCACATCTCTTAAGGCGTTAACCGTAACAGAACCTTCAACGAGCTGATAGATGCCGGGGATGACTCTCACCTTGCATCCGGTGGAAGAGCAGATATCAAGAATATCCTTCTTATCCACTCCGCGTGCATCGGGGATGGCAAATACGATCTCATCGATCTCATATTTACCTACAAGCTTTGGTATATCGTAACGGTTGCCCTCTATCAGGACACCGTCAAGAGTTCTTCCCTTCTTGATAGGATTATCGTCAACGGCACAGCAGATCCTTGCGTGCAGATGCTCGCTCATTCGGTACTCGTGGATTACATCCTTGCCGCACGCACCCGCGCCTATAACCATGACATTGGTAATATCCTTCTTGCCCCTTATCGTGGAATTGGATATGAACCTTAAGAATCTGAAGGCAAACCTGATGGCTGTTGTTCCTATGGCACTGAAAAAGATACCCATGACCCATATGGATATCGGTATGCGCCTGAACCCGTTCACAGATTCGTCGATATTCGCAAAGATTACCGCGAATACAGTAATTATCATCCATGCGATTATCAGTCTTTCCAGTTCATTGACAGACGCAAATCTCCAGATGCTGTGATAGAGCCTAAGAAGATAAAAAACTATTATCGTTACTATCGAAAAGACTGATACTACAGTCAGCACGGCAGACAGATACTGTTGTTTTATCAACTCGAAATCAAACTCGAACCGCAACAGTAATGCAACTCCAAATGCAACCGCAATTACTATCGCGTCGAACAGCGCAATAATAAAGGCCCTGACAACCCATGCATGGGAACCGGAGGTCTTCACTTCGTAGTTATCCATATGTCTTTTTCCTTAAATTCGTATACCCTTCCAAGACAGAATCCGATCGTCTGCCTTTATAATCTCTTACTAACCACAGGAAAACAACGACACGGCAAAGCGATGATCGCAGTCCCCTGCTGACCTTGTGAAGATCAGATAAGGATCGCTCCTATGATCTTCCTGCCGCTGTTCTTAAGAAGCCTGATCTGTTCACTTACAAGCTTCTTATCCGATACACCGCGCTGCTCGATAAGGACGACGCCGTCATACTCCGCAGCATCCTTAAGCACATCAGGATTGCTGAACATATTAAGCTCAACATCTCCCTTGAGTTTAAGATCGGATATAACCTTCTTCGCCGTCTCTTCCTCTGCAGTTCCGGTAATGAGCACCTTGTTCATGCCGGAAGTGAGATTAGCGTAGTTATTGGAGATAATGCCGTTAGTATTCTCTTCTGACAAACCGCTGTCATCACCTGAGAGACAATCAAAGAACGAGATGTACTTGGAGCGGTCGCCCTGGGGCTTGCAAACACCGATCTTATCCAGACCGGCAAAGAATAAGAAAAACTGGTATTGTGACATGATCTTGCGTCCATAGATATATCTGACGGCAATACAACAACAGGCAACAATGATACCGAGCAGGAACCCCAGACCGCAATATTTGATAATCGAGGACACTGAAGGCACCGGAGAAACAGCAGCTGTTCCCGCCGCAGCAGCAGGCTGATAGAAACCGTTCCTGTCTTCGAACCCAAGTTGTTTGCCTATGTCATCGAGATTACTGTTAAGATTCTTTATTTGGGTCTGAAGATCGTTAAGAGTCTTGACCGCACTTAACTGATCTGCCATAACCTTCTCGCTGAAAGAAACAGTATTACTCCTGTTAATAACATTCAAAGTGTGATGCGCGACATCGTTCCCGACCATGTCTTTGGCTTCATCAAATCCGGAGATGATACTGTCCAGAACCGTCTCTGTGAAATCAACGGAAGGACCGATCGCCGATATGGTCAACACCCAGGTAATGTTGTTGCTGTCATCGATCAGGACTCCGACGGAATTAACGCCGGAAGACCTGGAACATGAAACAAGTTCGCACAAGTTCTCGGGGGATACGTCAAGTTCTGCCGCCGCATCGGCAAGTCCGTAATTGGATGTAAAATACAGCTGATATGCGCTGCACACTGCCTCCTTTACAGCGTAGTCAGTTGGATATGTAAATGCTATCGCAACTGATGCCACAGATCTGGAGACATTAAGCGGATCAAGATGCATATAAAGTGAATCGGCAAGATAGCTGTTCTGTACCTCGACCTTTTCATTCAATGTATCGAGGCTGAGCATGATATCATGCGCACGGTTTACATTGTTGATCCGGTTCGCGTACTCATCATCACTCTCGCCGGAAAGTCTGGTCTCCAGATCTAGCACATTATTATTCTTAACAACCTTATCGGCAGCCTTCCTGGTGTCGATAAACAGATAGCCGCAAGCTGCTATGGCAAATATCACGCCCGCAAGCAGAAGTACACCAGTCTTTTTCAATAAGATGCATAGCAGATCCTTGAGATCTATCTCTACTGCCTGTGACATATTATCACTCATAACCACGACTCCTTATTAATAATTATATATAATGTGGCATCTTGAAATTATACCCTAACACAGCGCCTTTATCAAATACGGTCAAATGAATAAGAATACGTCTGAGAACTATTAATAATTGTGAATTCATTACAAACTGAACCCTACAAATCTTATCAGCAACACAGCCTCGATCAAATGCGGGATAAGAGTCCAGAGACTGCTGAAGAAGACCAACGGTTTCTTAAGCTTGATGGCCGCGATAATGTACCATATGACCATGACGATCGCCGTAAACAGCAGCCCCATGAGTGTCGCCGAATTGTTCGCAAGAGCGATGATCATGATAAGGAACTGCCTGTACCACAGCTTTGTGAGGGTAAGGGTCTCGGCATTGATGTCCTTCTCGATCAGAAAGATGCATGTATAGAAGAAAAGGACTGGGAGAAGTATGGTAAAGCAGTCTGACTTGTTGTTGTAGATCCAGATGGTGACCCGGCGGCTCATTGTATAGTACGAGATGTGTCCGAATTCGATCAGTATCGCGTAGAAAAACATGAACATTGACTGCTTCCCGATCTTTGCCTTCCCGTCTTTCTCTCTTCCAAACAGGTATTCACCGATCCTCCATACAGTCAGGTAATGGACCGGAATATAGAACACCGGGATAACGGTCTTGCACAGGATAAGCGGATGAAGGCCTGAAAGGATCGACTCCATTCCAAGCAACGGATAATAAGATGTGAAGACACGCTTGAAGTTGAGATCCGCAAAGGGTATAGGATCGGTCTGACCTGACCAAGTCTTGGTGTAGATCGTATTCGTATCGACAAATCTTGTTATGATCGATATAAACGACACATCATCACCGTAAATGTACGGCTCCCTGGTAACATTGATCCAGACCTCATAGAGAATGACGGCAACGGCGATCAGAAAACACGGGTTCTTAAGATACCTGAAGTCCGGTCTGTGCCACGCAATGAAGGCAGACTTGCTGTCGGCTTTCATGTATCTTATGACCGTGCCTGCTATGCCCGCTGCCGTTATTAACACCGCCGCGGAATATGAAAGCGTACGGGATGTCCATGAGAACAATATTGCCGGTATATAAACGAGAAAGAACAATGCCTGGACTGCTGCAAACCCTATCAGATAACGGTCAAGATTCTTCTTTACGCCCAAGGCGGCACCGAGCGTCATCGGCCAGATGATAAACATCAATATCAGCGCAGGAGCGCTCTTGATCATCAACAGTATAAACTCAGCCGTAACCATGGTGTGAGTTTAACACAAAACAGTGATCCTCACTACTTAGCATCTTTATTGTTATAATAATTAAAAATCATTGATTCCAAGGTATTCTATGTCTGAAATTCCGGTAAGTGTGATTATTCCTGTCTATAACGTAGAAGCTTATCTGCGCGAGGCTTTGGACAGCGTGATCGGTCAGACGTATGAGAATCTCGAGATTATAGTGATTGACGACGGTTCCACGGATAATTCCGGTAATATATGTGATGAATACGCGCTGAAAGATTCCCGCATACGCGTTATCCATCAGGAAAACAAAGGCCTAAGTAGCGCCCGCAACGCAGGTCTTAATACCATGAGCGGAGACTGGGTTGCCTTTCTGGATTCTGATGATACTTATCATCCGGAATATGTAAAGACTCTTGTTGAAACTCAGATCCGGGAAGAATCAGACATCGTAGTATGCAGATATATATCTTATAAAGAAACCGGCAAACTGAACAGTAATCACAAAAAAGCTTTAAGACCAAGAATAGGTCACTGCTCAATGAGTCGCACAGAAGCACTTCGGGCTCTTGTCAGAAACGAGATCAATTTCGGTGTATGGAACAAGATATACAGACGTGAATTGTGGAATGATCTGCGTTTCCCCGAAGGCCATGTTTACGAAGATATCGTTACCACATACCTTGTAATAGATCGCAGCAACAAAGTCACCGTAATAGATGATGTACTATATTTGCACAGACAAAGACCAGGAAGCATTACACACTTACACACAGTGACAAATCTGTCAGATAAGATGCTCGCTTGTTCCTGCCTTGATAATTATATTGAGAAGAATACACCCGCGGTCTTCAGCGCCGATGATCTCAATCAAGGGCTGCAAGCTACTCTTAACCGTACTATATCTGTATATGCCCAATACAAGAATAAAAATGATGCGGTTGCGGTGGAACTTCGCGATCGATCAATAAAAAAAGGACGGCAGCTCGGACTCGATACAATGAGCTGCCGGACAAGGATCGCTTTCTTCATGCTCTGTCATTGTCCTAATCTGCTGACAATAGCTTATCCAATCTACTTATCAATAAGACGTTTGACCTATAAGTTACCTGGTGATATCGATGGATCGCAGGCGAAGCATTCTTAATATAAGTGCCGCTGTCATCTCCCGGGTAATACTACTGACAGCAGCACTCGTTGTAAGACGGCTTCTGATCAAATATATCGGGAATGATGCCAATGGACTCGAATCACTTTTTGCGAGCATAATAGGAGCGTTATCGGTAGCAGAACTCGGTGTCGGCAGTGCGATCGTCTTCTCCATGTACAGCCCTATTGTCAATAACGATACCGGAGAGGTAGTAGCCCTATATCAGCTATATCGAAAAGCATACCTATATATCGGCATGGTTATCATGATCGCAGGATTGATCGTAATGCCGATGCTCCCCCATCTTATTAATGATTACCAATTACTCAACATCAATGTATATGTGCCATATCTTCTTACGCTGACAGCAGTTGTTTTATCTTATCTTTACAGTGCAAAGACTTCACTCATAGAAGCATATAAAGATAATTACATCACCACAGGAATACTTACAGTATCCCGCCTTATCTGCTACGGAACTCAGATAATAGTCATTCTGATATGGCAGTCTTACACATTATTTGTCGTTTGCCGTATCATCGAGACGATCATCATATGGCTTCTCACCACAATAGCTGTCAGGAATCTTCACGGCGACATCTTGGGCAGAAGAGACTTGCTCGGAGATGATAAAAAGACCGAGGTTACCCGTAATGTCAAAGCCATGTTCATGCACAAGATAGGGGCCATACTGTGCGGGGCCATAGACAACATAATCATATCCGCTTTTATCGGTGTCATTATTCTCGGAAAGTACAGTAACTATGTCTTTATAGCGGGCGTTCTTTCAGGAACGCTCGGGCTGTTTTTCTCCCCTCTGACATCAATTATCGGACATCTGTGTGCAAAGAACGATCCTATTAAGGCACGCGTGATTTTCAGTCAGTTTTATAGTATTAACTTCGTACTTGGGCTTGTTTTCTTTCTTGGATACTATGCGGTGATTGATAATGTTGTCTCTCTTTGCTTTGGCGGTGATCTTAAGCTGTCGCGGGCATTGGTATTCATAATCACCCTTAAGTATTTCACTCAGTTTATGAGAAAATCCCAGCTGCTGTTCCGCAACGCATCGGGAACCTTCTATAACGACAGATGGAAGCCGGTTATCGAAGGTATTGCTAATCTCTTTTTATCTTTACTGTTCGTGAACATATTCCCCGATGAGTACCGGGTAGCAGGAGTGATCGTCGCCACAATTATAACGGCCTTGTTTATTTGTCACACTGTCGAGCCTTACGTGGTCTTCCATAACGTCTTCGGGCTGTCGCCAAAGATGTTCTATGTCCGTAATTATTCTTATACCGCGCTGTTTGTGATATGTGTAATCATTATGGATCTGATCAAAAAGTCGTATGACAGCGATATTATAAGCCTGTTGATCAACGGTTCCCTGTCGCTGCCGGTATCCTTAGGGGCTCTGATGCTCATAGCTGCAGCCGATAAGACTTTCAGACGGCAGCTGACCGGATTGTTGATCAAGATTAAGCCGCCACAACAACGCGCATGAACTCTATAATACTGATTGAAACAAGAAATCAATGTGTTCAACAAATTCGGGATATCATCTTTAAGAGTTGAATATATTTACACATAATTGCCAACCTGTATGCAAATAGTGCATAACTATCATTTCCCGGGATGCAGTGTTTTCAGGATCAGAATCCAGGATTTCAAACAATAGTACCGGATTTCCGGGATCAGATCGCAGATTGTTGATGGATGATCCTATGACCGCGCGGCTGGTTTCATTCCACAAACCTATTTATCAGCTTCTTGTCCCAAAGATGATAATGTTATCTTCTTATAAGAATTTGATTTATCGTTCGGATGTGGTTCAATTCCAATTATTGTAATACTATCTTTATTCGGACCATATACCCAATAGATCCTTCCTGCGGAAGGTGTATTATTTGACAAATATGATTGCCATACCCTCATTCCATATCTATTGGTAAGTTCAGATATCTCATGTGTTTGAAGACCCGGGTATCTGGGATCTGCTGCTAAATGCTTAATTGCTTTCCCAAGAAGCTTATACTGCTTTATTTCATTCTTAGAGGCCGCGCCTGATTTGACTCTACTATTCAACGAAGTCCAATAGTCATTCATCTCAGGCACTCCCATATGAATTGAATACATATTTCAGTCCTCTATATCTGATAGATCTATGGGTTCCGATACCTTCCCCCTCTTTATGTTTTCTACTGATTTGTCCATCATGTTAAGAGTATTCTCTGACACAGAATAAGGAGATGTCAGGATTCTTGGTTCCAGCATAATAGTACCATCCTCTCTTTCAATAACGTGATAATAGTCAAATGCAACACTTCTCAATGTTATTCTTTTCTTTGAATCAATTTTAGCGTCATATTCTTTTATTGCACCAATCATGTTAACCTCCTTAACAGACTATTCAGCTTTGTGGGATATAACCTGCGTGGGATTTCCCACTTGTATTGTAACACATTATCGAATAATGACAAGCCCTACATCCAAGCGCACTATCTTCCATTTCTTCAAACAAGTGTCGAAACACTGTATCGGATATCAAAGACCCCGGGGAGCATATTCAGTCATTGCCGGGATACAGTGTTCTCAGGATCAGAATCCAGGATTGCAAACAATAGTACCGGATTTCCGGGATCAGATCGCAGATTGTTGATGGATGATCCTATTGCAGGGCTCGAAGTCCAAGGTCAGCATCTTTTTATACGAATAATAATCTTAACCCTTGTTCGATTCGCTTCAAGGGTGTTATAATCTCACAAATCGTTATATTGGCTCATTATATGGAATTAAGGGAGACCAAAATGAGGATCAAAGAGCTTAAATCTCTGGTTAAGCTCCGCTATGAGCATCTTGAGAGACTGATCGACTCATGCACGAGGCAATTGTCACGATGCCCCGAGGGGAGACTTCGAATCAAACGTCAGGGTAATTGCATTACCTACTATCACATCAATGATAACACTGACATGAACGGAAAAGTTATCAAGGATCTATCCTTAATCAAGAGCCTTGCAAATAAAGCTTATCTTAAGTCAGTGTTCAGTGCCGCATCGTCAGAATTGAAGTTACTCAAACCTCTGGTCAGGCGTTATGAATCCAAGACGGCTGAGGAAATCTATTATTCTGAGACCGACGACCGGAAGGCTCTCATTGAACCTTATGATCTTCTGGAGGATGACTATATAAGGCAATGGCTGACTATGCCTTATAAGCATAAGTATATCAGTGACAACATCCCTGTCTTCATGACCTTGAAAGGCGAACGCGTCAGATCGAAGTCCGAACAGATTATCGCTGACAGGCTATATCATGCAGGAATCCCATATAAATACGAGTGTCCGATCTACCTCAAAGGTATAGTCTTCCACCCGGACTTCACGATATTAAGGATTAGCGATCGTAAGATCATCTATTATGAGCACTTCGGGAAGATGGATGATCACGACTATGCAACCGACAACGTCGATAAACTCCACGAATACGGATTAAACGGATATCTTCTTGGCGATAATCTGTTCGCAACCTTCGAGACACTGACAACCCCTCTGGACACCAGGATCCTCGACGAAATGATCGACACACACTTCAGATAAGGGAGGATTTCAGGATCAGAATTCAGATTTTTAAAAAATAGTACCGGATTTCCGGTATTAGATCGTAGATATTCGAAGAATGATCCTACATCCGGGTAAGATCAACCCTTATGCTTCTTATACACCTTTAAGGATAAGCCCGGGAACATCCGGGTCAACGTGACAACAATAAGATACTTCAGCCTGTCCGTGAATCTGCAGCCGCAGGAGTCCCTTAATACCTTCTCATATTCCCTTAATACCTTGGCATCCTTTATCCCTTTGATCTCCATGCTCGCCAGAGCCTTCGAGAAATCATGATACTTCGCCTTCCCCCATTCCCGCTTCTCCGAGAGCATGGGTCCGTAGTATTCATCGTTCATCAGGTATCCGTATAACTCAATGTGCATCGGCACATAGTTCATTGTCGAATCCTGTCCCGCGTGCCGTCTCGTCATCATCAGGCACTCATTAAGAGACGCGACTCCGTACCCGAGCTTCTCTATATCGAAAAGCAGTTTTATGTCACAACAGGGTCCGACTTCCGGATCGAAGATAAGATCATGAGACCTCAGCATCTGCCCCCGGTACATGATAGAAGGGCAGCAGGTATTTGTTCCGGCGCCGAAGTAGGCATCGAACAGCTCACGGCCCTTATAGATCTTATATTCACCCTGATAAGTAGCTTCTGAATCGATCACCCTGCCGTCATCGTAGAAGTCTGATGTAAGACACGACACGCATCCCGCATCGGGATGTGACTCGAGGAATTCATATTCCTTCTCGAGCATGAGCGGCTTCATGAGGTCATCATCGTGGAATAACACTATATAGTCACCATGACTCATATGTATCCCGGAATTTATATTATTGATCCCGCCGATATTCTCCGGATGACAGACATACTTAAGCCTCGGATCGTCGAACGACTCCACGACTTCACGGGTATTGTCGGTCGAACAGTTATCCACGACCGTCAATGTAAATTCAGTAAACGAAGATGCTAAGACACTCGCGATGCTCTCGCGAAGATATGAAGCCCGGTTATATGTCAGGATAAAGACCTCAAGCGAACTCATTGACCTTCTCTATAACATAGGATATCTGTTCGTCCGTCATGCCGTAGTACATGGGAAGCGACAGCTCAGTCTTTGAGATCAGTTCGGCGATCGGGAAATCCCCTTCCTTAAAGCCAAGATCGGCATAAGCGCCCTGAAGATGCATCGGAATGGGATAATGCTTATTGGTCCCGATCCCGGCCTCCGCCAGGAATGCAGCGAGCTCATCACGGCGGTCGCAGCGAACCGCGAAGATGTGCCATACGGGCAGCGCATAATCAGCAACAAACGGAAGGGTCACCAAAGGATTCCTGATCCCTTCAAGATACAAAGATGCGACCCGGCGCCTCTCCTCATTCATCCTGTCAAGATGCGGCAGCTTCGCCGACAGGAACGCGGCCTGAAGCTCGTCCAACCGTGAATTATTGCCCTTATAGATATGGTGGTACTTATAATCCGAACCGTAGTTTCCGTAAGCTCTGATCTTAGCCGCGACTTCCTCATCAAAAGTAACAGCCGCGCCCGCGTCACCTAAAGCGCCGAGGTTCTTTCCCGGATAGAACGAGAATCCGGCAGCATCGCCGAAGGTCCCGATCTTGCGGTCCTTATACAATGCGCCGTGAGCCTGTGCGCAGTCTTCGATCACCTTGAGGCCGTGAGCGGAAGCTATAGCCATGATCGGATCCATGTCACACGGCTGACCGTAAAGATGCACCGGCATGATGGCCTTGGTCTTCGGTGTTACGGCAGCTTCGATCAGCGACGGATCGATATTATAGGTGTTGATATCGGGTTCGACAAACACGACCTTTGATCCGACATAAGTCACCGCCAAAGCAGTCGCGATATAGGTATTCGAAGGAACGATGACTTCATCGCCTTCCCCGATCCCAAATGCCTTAAGAGACAGGACCAGCGCATCAAGTCCGTTCCCGCATCCTACGCAGTACGGCACTCCCTCATAATCAGCAAAAGAAGCCTCGAACTTCTCATCTTCGCTGCCTTCTATATACCACGAGTTCTCATAGACCCTCTCGAATGCCGCGCGAAGATCACCGTCGAGCTCCTGCTCAAGAGGCTTGAATGATACAAACGGCACCTTCACCTGAGCGCTCATCACTTGCCCTCCTTGGAAGCGACAAAAGCCTTGAACTCATCGTAATCCCTTATATAATCGCTCTCGTCGTAAAGCTCGCTCGCGAGTACCATGAGCACGGCATCGGGCGAGAAATCGTACATCTCTCTCCACATGTCGTTCTCGATATAAAGTCCCTTCGTCGGCTCATCGAGCAGAACTTCAGCCGTCTCGTGCCCGTCGTCCAGATGTATGCTGCAGCTGCCGTGAACGCATATCAGTATCTGCTTAAGGCTCTTGTGCGCATGATGTCCGCGCACGACTCCCGCAAGCGTATCGTAGATGTAGTAAACGCGCTTCACCGCGAACGGAAAATCGCGGAATTCCTCGAGCGCTATCAGCTGTCCTCTGTCATCGCCGTGAGGCGTATATGTAAACGTCTTTACTTCCATGCAAGCATCACCCGTTAAGCTTCTCTTTCTTTACCGCCTTGTTAAACGCCTTCTTCGCGAACAGCCCCGGGAAATCCGTCATAAGCGTCTTCTTATTCCCCGAAGCGATCACCTGCCTGAAGGTCTTATCATTAAATCTTACCATATATTGCGCCCGGAAATCTTCCGTGTTTACATCCCTTATCTTAACCTCGTACCTGTTCCGGTGCTCCGTAAGCGCTTTCCCCAGCTCCTGTTCGAAAAGCTCATCCGATATGAGCTCACTTTTAAGCTTCTGCCCTCTTTCCTCCCTGTAGGCTTCGTCGTCCAGGAGTCTGTCAGCCTCTGCGATCAATTCTTCTATAGTATCGTACTCGACGCTGTCCTGGTCAGCGAGGATCTCCTTCTCCGTATCGCTCCCCTTCTTGCGGAGAGTCAAAGGGACCTTCTTCGCATCTGCCGCGAACTGCATCATTAGGCCTCCGACCTGAGGGAAAGTGTTAAGGTAGATCGTGCATCGTTCCATGATCTCATAAAGATCCGTACGCTCATCGATGCGGTACACGCGCCCCGGGAACTGCTCTTTAAGCTTATTCATCTCACTCTCGTCGCCGGTACCCGCATAAAGGAAGATAAGGTCTTCGTGACCTTTAAGGAGCCTTCCCGCGATCACATAGTAGCTGTTGGAAGGGTCGCCCAGAGTCTTATAAAGCGACCCGCCTGAGAACATCACCTTCCTGCCCGCTGCATCGAACGGGAACCCCTGAAACTCCCTGTCACGATGGTAAGGATAGAACGGCATTATTATCTCTTTTGATGCCGGTATCCCGCGGTATTTGACAGACACGCTCGCCCCGTAATTCCTGAATTCCAGATTATAGTCAAAACAGTCTTTCCCGAGCCAGAACGCATGGTCGGTAAGATTGATCTTGAACCTCTCGACTATACCTTCATAAGCCTTAAACACGCTCATCGCGGCTGCATCATCGGGCGTTGAATAAAGGATCGCCCTTGATGGCTTGTACTTCTCAAACAACGCCGCGATATCCCTGACTTCCTGTTCCCGGTCCTCATAAGAGACATAATTCCAGATGACCTCGCCGCCTTCGACCGCCCTGTGAAGTTCGGGCTGTGAATCCTTTGATTCCGTCTTTGTGATATAGATGATCCTGTAACCGAGATCCGACAAGGCGTGCATATAGACAAGAGCCAGCGCCCTGACATCGAATCCGAATGAATCGTAGAACAGAACAGTCTTCTCCTTAGTCTCATCTTTGCTGAATCCGGGATGAACGAGCGCCTCCGAGACAGACGTCAGGAATCCTTCAAGATCCTCGTCGACATAATACTGGTTCCATTCCTCAAGGATGAAAGACGCCGCGGTCATGGCATCCAAAGCCTTGCGGTAATTGCCCTTCGCGATCGAACCGGAAGTTATCTTCTTAAGCTTATCTATATACTTTTCTACAGTCGCCTTCATGCCGCTCACAGCCTTACACCTCGAGCTTTCCGAACTTGCCCCTGCGGGCGTCGCGCTTTCCCATTCTCATGTATCTTATCTTGTTGAGCTTATCGTCTTCCGCAAGTATAGTCTTGATGAAAGTCGCGCGGAGGAAATGCTTATACGGCTTAACGGTCCGGGGATAGTTCATCATTACATACGTGCAGTTCCTGAAGATGTAATACTTACGGATCTTGCTGTGTCCCATCGCCTCAAAGCTCTTACCGAATATCTTCCCCTTTATGGGAGCGCCGAGATTATGCTGCATCGTAAGATCGAGCACCCTTCTGATCTTATAACCCTTATCGGAAGCGCGGTAGCAGAATTCACGGTCCACCTCGTCTATGAACAGTTTCTCGAGGAATCCCCCGACCGCCACGGTCTTACCGATGTCTATCACCGAACCTGATGTGATCACCCAGTCGGGGGTCTCATCATTCACAACCTTATCGTCGTCGTGATCTCCCGAATTATGTATCCCGACTTCGATGACCTTATCATCCTCCGAGAAGATCTCACTGCAGCGTTCGATATACCGCGGGAGTGTATCACCCGTAAAATACGAATCGTCATCCATGGTAAGAAGATGCGTAAATCCCGCCTTCGAGGCCTCATTAACACCTTTATTCAAAGCCGCTGCAATACCCTTGTTGCCGCCCATCGGGATGACCGTCACGTTATCTGCAGCCGAACGTATCCTTTCTGATACTTTATCATTAACTACATCTGAATTATCAACTACAAACACCTCATCAACATGAGGCGCATACGTCGCGATGTTATCTGCGGCGTCTTCTCCGGGATTATATATGACTACACAGGCTGCGATCTTCATCCTTCAAGTCTTCCGGCCGCCCTCTTAAGAGCCTCGAGGTAAGCGGTCCCGTTCACCGTATCGGGCTCGAGATACGCGCCCTCGCTCCACTCGTTCCATGCGGTTATGAACATGAGCTCCCGCCCCTGATCCGCGCTGATCTTAAGCAGTTGATATATATACTCCTCAAACTTCTCCGGTGTCTGACCTTTTATGATGCGCGCCTTGGCGCCTCTTCTCGGAGTATCGTCGAATCCTACGATGCCGCTGTAGAAAGTATTCTCGCGCCGGCAGTGCTTTGCCGAATAAAGTATGCTCTTCCACTCTTTGTCATAGTCCGCGAAGCGCAGCCCCGGCTTTTTAAATTTGCGGATGAGGATCTCTTCTAAGCCTTTTCGAAGGAGCTCGTGGGTATCATTAAACTGGAACGGCTCGTAATAGAAACGATAGTCGAGCCCGACGCCCTTGTAGGTGCATTTGCTCATGGCGCACACCCCCGGAAGATCCGCCTCCTTCGCAAGCTTATCCCAGTACTGCGCCATTTCCGTTACGATCTCGGGATCCGCGTTCATGCGCATAAAGCAGAACACGGGCTTTCCGCCGATCTTGATGTAACGCTCGTCCCTGAAGAACGGAAGCAGCCACTCGAAATGCTTACGCCACTCGTCCTCGCCCCCGTACTTGAGCTCTGCCAGTATCTCGGGACCGCTGTTGCTCTGACCCTCAAAAGAAGGCGCCCAGTTATTGCCCTTGACGGCGCTCCAGGAGCGGATCCAGGACGTGTTGTCCCAGATGAACATGTAGTGGATGTCAAATTCCTTATGTGACAGGAAGATATTCGCGGGAGTCTCCATGAAGTGCTGCTCCGAGGAGAACCAGTAGTGATAGATCCCGAAGCCGTATATCCCGTATTCATTTGCAAGCTTCACCTGACGCGCAATGTCATCCGGATTATCGAGACTGTAGTAGTACTCCCCGGCAGGAACACGCGGCTGGTTATGCCCCTCGAACTGCGGGACAGCCTTCCTTACCGCGACCCAGTCGGTAAAGCCTTCTCCCCACCATTTGTCGTTCTCGGGCATGCGGTGGTACTGGGGCAGATAATTAGCTATTATCCTGGGCGTTGACATAATACTCTCCCGCGATAAAGTCGCTGCGATGGTTCTTATGCGAATCTCGAAGATATATCTGGAGCACTGTGGACACAAGCGCGATGTGCACCCAGAACGGAGGTCTCAGCACGTTCTGGTTGAGCTGCAGAATAAGGAACTCGAAGAACAAGGCGATGAGCATCGCATATACGGGCTCACGCTCCCTCTTGTCCCCCGGCCTCTTCTTGGCTTTCAGATATCCTCCGACTGTCAGGTCATACATATACTTAAAGAAGAAGAACGCTCCGAAGATCCCGTATGCCGCGAGGGCCTCGAGCGAGATGCACATGGATGCGCCTCCGTTGTTGGCAACAGTGTAGTTGCGGGCCTTGTATTCGATGATGCCCGCGTCTATGCCGCCTAAGCTGCAGCCTAAGAAGGGGCTGTCGAGGAACAGTTTCCACATATCCTCAAATCCTGCGCTTCTCGCATCAGTCGAGTGGGATGCCGTTCCGCCGATGCCGAGTCCGCTTAAGTAATGAAGAACGAAGTCCACCTGGAATTCGATCGCGAGAATGAACAGGATTAGAGCGATGCCGACCAGGATGGGCATCAGTGTGAACAGTATCCTTATAAGCGATGCCTTCATGTGGATATAGACCCGAAGGCACATGATGCCTCTGTAAACTACGTAGATAAGCAATATCAGAAGTCCCATCCTCGATGTGGAGATCACGACCGCTCCGACATTAAGGAGAGTTGAGATGATGAGCCATTTCTTCTTCATGCACTTATAGTTTCTTCTCTCGAGAAGATAGAGGCAGATGATGGATCCCATGATCATGTAGGTCGCGTAGAACGACGGCTCGAACGAAAATCCGTTGCTCCTGTGAAGGTCGTTGTACTGCGTGACGTAGAAATTGATCCCGGCAAACTGCAGCGCGAACTGGGCAAAGCCCACAACCGCAAGCGCATTAAAACACATGATGTACTTACGGACTATGGAATGGATCGTCTCCTGCTTGCTAAGGAAATAAGTGAAAGTCAGCACCATCACGCAGTCGAAGATGAGCCACAGGTCGTAGCCCACCGCATTAAAGATGGTCTTGGAATTCACGATGCAGATCGTGTTGAACACTATGACGATGAGAAGGTTGTAGTACGCCGTCAGTATCTTAACGTTGCCGTATTTTATGATGCGCAGAAGAAAGAAGAACATCGCCGCCATGGCAACCAGCTGGGATACTCTGACGGTCAGGCCCGCCACTTCAAATGCGAGCACGATGTCACACGATGCGGTCAGTATCGAGAACCAGATGAGCGCATTGATGATCGACGATCCCTTACTGAACTTGACCAGGGATATATCCATCACAAAGTCTCCACGAGATCCGTGATATTCCTGCGGAACATCTCATAGGTGAAATTATCTTCCACCCGCTGCTTTGCCGCCTGCCCGTACTGCTCACGAAGTTCCGCGTTGCCCGAAAGGGTCACGAGCGCTTCCGCAAAAGCCTTAGAATCTGCGTTCGGGCACTCGATGCCCGTCACTTTATCGAGGTTCACATAGTTTACGCCTGACCCGGGTATCGTGAATGTCACCGCCGGATGTCCGAAATACATCCCCTCCGCGAGTGCCAGCCCGAAGGCCTCGTTCTTCGTTATAGACGGGAAACAGAATATATCGCATGTAAGAAGCCTCGCCCGGAGCTCGACATCACTCACGAGACCTAAGAACCTGATCTTGTCATCACCGGCGGCCTGAGCCTTGAGCTCATCCGTAAGAGGGCCCTTGCCCGTTATATAGATCTTGAAGCTGTCAGGCAGCATCCTGCCCGCTTCGATAAGATACTTGAATCCCTTATATTCGACATGACGTCCCACCGCAAGGCATACGGTCTTCCCCGCATCTTCTTCGCGCATCTTCTGCGCCGCCGCTCTCACCTCATCGTCGATCACGAGACGGTTCTCATCGATGCAGTTCGGCACGACCACGCATTTGTCGCGCACGGAAGAAAGCCACTCGCTGCCCTCGACATAATTCGGGCTCGTCGCGATGACCTTCGAGGATCTGTCGAGAAGTCTTCTGTTCTGCCCCTTGAAGAAGATCTTCAGCACCTTCTGCTTCACGATGTCGAGATGCCAGTAGGTGATGAGCTTCGTCTCGGTATATCTTGCAAGCTGCTTCAGCACATAACGCGTCGCGAACGGATTCGGATAATGAAGTATCACGACATCGGGCTTGAACTCATCGAAAACCGTTTTCAGCCTTTTCCCGTACGACGCCGACAGCGACTGGGAGGCGATCTTAGTAAAACATCTGCACCTTATGACTTCGACATCATCAACTATATCGACAGAGTCCTTCGATTCGGCGGGTGTCCCGTGATCGAACGCGAAGATCTTCTGCTTCACTCCCGGGATATCCTTTAATGCCAGCACTACATCGCGGGCGATCTGCTCGGTCCCGCCTGAGAAAGGATAGTAGTACTTCGAGATGTGCAAGACATTAAGTCCCATGGTCAAATCACCCGGTCTGTCAGTATGCGATATAACCCGTTATCGGCTTGCCGGACAACTGGATCAGCTTGATCTGATCCCTTATATCCTCGAACTTGGTCTCACCGTACTCTACGCCGAGAACGACACCGTCAACCTCGAGCAGGAGCTTACGGGCAAGAGGATCGTCGATAAGGCTCTTTGCTGCATGGAACTTCCTGTCGGGAGCTTCCTTCTTAAGCTTGTCGACCGTCTCACTCTTACCTATCACGAGAAGAGTCTTCATGTCAGATCCGTAAACCGCAAGGTTGGCAGCCGCAGCCTTGGCAGCATCGACATTGCCTTCACCTAATCTGCCCTTACGGCGCAGCCACTTATCGAACCTGCCGTTATTCTTATAGAGCTTCTTCTCGCCGTCCCTTACGGAACCTAAGTCAAAGATCGCGAATCTGTTGATGAGCTGTGACTTCGTGAGCGCGATCGCGCTTACGATGTACTTGACGATGAGGATCAGCGCGTAGAACAGAAAGACTGCCGCAACGGCAACCGCGCCGAACTTGATGCCCGTCTTAGCGCCTTCAAGCATGGCATTCGGCAGCTCATGCTTTGTATTTACGATGATGTCGCCGTTCTGCTTCTGCAGGTTCTTGAGGCTCTTGATGTATATCTCAAGGTTCTCCTGAAGGTCCATGAGCTGTTCGCTCGTCTCGGTCTGGAGAGCCTGGATGTGATCGTCCTTTACCATGTTGAAGAAGTAGTTGACCGTGGAAAGCTCATGCTCGCATACAGTCTCGCTTGTAGCCGCTCTGTACGTTTCCGTCTCATTAAGCACATACTCAAGAAGGTTGAGAGCGCTCTCTGCGGATGTACCGACTGTCTTTATCATGATGATACCGACCCTTGCGCCGTCGAGTCCCGTTGTCACGGAGAAGTTCACATCCACATCGGTCGATACGTTCATTCCCGATCCGGAAGAGGACGAGGGAACGGAATTGTCCTGATTGCCGAATGTCATGTCGGAGACTGTGACAGCCTCCTTAAGGTACTTAACATCCATCCCGAGTTCTTCGGCATATTCGTCGAGATAGTTACCGTTCATAAGATAATCCACATATGCGGCCGTGAGGACGTTTACCGCATTGGAAGGAGCGCCCTCGGGCACCGTGATCATGATGTCCGCCTCAGCAGTAGGAACATACTGGGGAACGACGTTCATGAGGATGGAATCGTTGTAGTAGTCGGTCATGGCCATGAGGTCACGTCTGGTTACATAGATAAGGTCGTTCATGTTGTTGATAGAGTCGAGAGTAGCGACCTGTTCCAGGATCTGCTGCTCCTCGTCCGTCAGTATCTCGTCTTCGGGAAGTTCGATGCCCGCCTTCTGCGCGGCATTGGTGGCGCTCTGCTTAGCCTGGAGCGCCGAAGGATCGTTAAGATAAGTCTGATAAGCCTCGGCAAGCTTGGCCGTCTTTATGCCTTCACGGGCTCCCATGAAGCCGCCTAAACCGATGCCCGCTATAAGCATCAGAGCAAGTGCCTTACGCCAGTGCAGGAAACAGTATGTAAGGAGATCCTTTATGTTGATCTCGGTCTCGTCTTCGTTGATGATGTAATTCATGTTAACGTTAGCGCTCATGTTTTCCTCCGAAGGGGGTTATGTAGTCTTTGTGATTATACCATTATAACTTTTATTATTTATATTATGGGATGACTGTAAAATAGTTGAAATATCGGCGGTTAAAGCGAGCAAAGTTATGTTATATGATAACTCGAGCATATGGTGTTCGATGATGTACGTCGAGGCGATAAGGAAGATGAACAGCAATCCGTACTGCATGCCGCTCTTTACCATCTTTGATCCGATGAGCGCGTAGACAACAAACAGCACGAGAAGGAGTATGATCCCGTACTTATAGAGATACTTCACGTAAGCCGAATCGTAGAACACATATGCGTAGTCGCGCACGCCGCCGTTGGCGTTGCCGTTCTCCGCGAAATTGCTGTTCCCGAGGAGCTTAAAGCCATAAAGTTCCATTCCGACCTTGCCGAGAGACAGCCTGTACGAGAGCTTCGCGTCGATATTGTTGAGCCACGGCACCGTCTCATCGTAGAACATGATCGTGACGACGGATACTGCGGCGCACACAGGCATAAAGACCGCCGCCAGCGCCTTGGAGACTTTGGCAGGGATCTTTAATTCACGGAATCCCGTGATCTTCAGGATAAGCATAATTAGAAGCATTGCGGTCCCCGCGATCATATCCGCCCTGGCGCGTGTCAGGTAATAGAACACCGCGAACACTGCTTCTGCCGCCGCGATCTCAATATAGGTCACGCGCTTCCATCTTATCAGGAAGTAAGTGACCGCAAGGTAGAATATATGCGCGAAGCAGTCCGTGGGATAGATGATCCCGAGCGAATGCCTGAACGTGAACTTGTCGCCGAAGTTAGTGTTGAACTGGTAGTCCGGAATGTATCCCGTCTGCGAGAAGATGAGCGCGAGGAGGCTTATGAAGCACCCCGTAAAGACATACAGCATCCCGATCCTCTTAAACGAAACACCGTAAGCCCCCGCCGTAAACAGCGCCGCATCGAGCACCATGGTGTCTCCTCTCGATGCAAGGAAAAACACGCCGAGCCCTAAGAACGCGGCAACGGCTGCTGCCGTCCCCCTCGGCAAGCCTTTGCGCAAAGTGTAAAGCCTGAATAAAACAACCGCGGTAAGCACTCCGCGGAGCACGGCATAAAGAGCGCCCGGGACCCTTAACGCAAAAGTCGTAGTCTGAAGATAATAAAAGATCACATAGCACGTAAAACACGCAAGATACAGAGCTTCCGTGACGGGACCCGCGTCTTTGACAACGCTTTTAAGGTTCGTCACTTGGAGCCTTTCATGCCGAGGACCGTGCCGATCGTCTTGATGAAGATCTTGATGTCGAGCCCGATGGAGAAGTTCCTTATGTACTCGTTGTCGAGCCTGACTATCTCCTCAAAGTCGGTGATCTCCGACCGTCCCGAGACCTGCCACATGCCGGTAAGTCCGGGCTTCATCGCAAGACGGCTCATGTGATGCCTCTTGTAATGCTCGTATTCGTCGAGCGTAGGCGGACGCGTGCCGATAAGCGACATATCGCCCTTGAAGATATTCCAGAACTGAGGGAATTCGTCGAGGCTCGCTTTGCGCATGAAGTTTCCTGCGGGGAATATGCGGGGGTCGTTCTCCATCTTGAACATCAGCCCCTTCATCTCGTTTTGCGCCATCAGTTCCTTCTTGCGTTCTTCAGCATCAACATACATGGAACGGAACTTATACATCGTGAAGACTTTGCCGTTCTTGCCGACGCGCTTTTGCTTGAAGAATACCGGACCCGGAGCCTGCGTCTTGATCACAGGCGTCAATATAAGCGTTAAGATCGCCGTAAAGAACAGACCGATGACGGAGATCAAAATGTCGAATATCCTCTTAACGAGCAGCTCTCCCATCGTCGCCTTGCTGATCGTCGATGTTATGACCGTATAGTTGCCGACCTGATTGATCGAAGCGTTGATCATGTTCGGAGTCTCGAGGTCCATCGCGCGGTGCACGGTGATGCCCATGTTGATGAATGTCGACGCCAGGCGGCCGCCCTGCTTTGTCAGCATGAACACGTCGTTGATGGGATTATCCTTCACATATTCAAGGATGTCCTTCTCCCTCTTGCTTACGACCGGAATTCCCATGAACTGAGGCTCCTCGTAATTATCCGTGAAGATTATGCCCTTGAAGTGATAAAAGCCGCTGTTATTGTTCTTAAGAGTGTTTACAAACTCCTCCGCAGTGTCCGTCTGCGTAACGAGAAGGACTCCGGCAGATTCATCGTCGTCCAGGAACTTTACCCTTAAAGCAAGCTTCCTGAACGTCCGAAGGAACATCATGACCGCGATATTGAATATGAAGTAATATCCGATCATGAGACGCGAGTAGATCGCGGAAACCTTGATCACATAAAGGAAAGCGAAGAGCGTAAAGAGCATCTCCGAATTGATGATGACAACGTTCCAGAATTCCTTGGCATGGTTACGCTTGATGATCCCCGTGTGAGGACCCGTAAACAGCATGAATACAAGGTACGCCAGGATAAGCACCACATTAACGAGACGGTATGCCTTCGAGGCGTCGGCGTTGGGGTCAGTCAGCATGCCGACAAGATCGGAGAAACCGTATCTCGTTATGATAGCGAGAACGAAAGACATCTCGATACTGAAAAGATCTATGATTATGAAATCAAGATGCTTTATCCTCGAATCTGCTTTGGCGTCCATTTATGTCCTTCTTTTGTTGACTCTTGACAGTATCAGCCGTCAGACCTCGACGGTCATGATCTCTATGACAACGGGCTGGAGAGGTCTGTCATTATAGTCGGTCTTCACCGCCGCCACCTTGTCGACGACCTCGATGCCCTCGATGACCTTGCCGAACGCCGCATAAGAGCCGTCCAGATGAGGGGCGTCCTCGTGCATGATGAAGAACTGCGATCCCGCGGAATCGGGCATAGCGGACCTTGCCATCGACAGCACGCCTCTTGTGTGATTCAGGTTGTTCGGTACGCCGTTGCTTGCAAACTCGCCCTTGATCTGATATCCGGGGCCGCCCATTCCGGTTCCTTCGGGATCTCCTCCCTGGATCATGAAGCCCGGAATGATCCTGTGGAACGTAAGTCCGTTGTAGAAACCCGAACCCGCGAGCTTGATGAAATTCTCAACTGTTATCGGAGCGATATCGGGATAGAGTTCCGCCTTGATGTCGCCCATATCTTTGATCTTGATCGTGATCACCGGATTAGCCATTGCCGTTGCTCCTTTTATCTGTTATTTCTGTATCCCCTCAGGATATCGTCCCTGATCTTCCAAAGCTTGGGGGACAGATCGACATAATAATTATGCGGATTCTCGAATCTCTTGATCGAATCCCACAGCGTGTCGATCTGCTTTGTGCAGTAGTTCCTGATCTCAGCGATCGAAGGCTTCTCGTAAACGAGTTCGCCGTTTCTGAAGATCTCAACGAGAAGCTTTCTTGTCGTGTAATTGGTAAGCGTCTTCGCCTTCCACGTCTCAACGGGATCGAAGATCTCATACGGCTCTCCTTCAGGTATCTTCTCCCCCTTCACGAAAAGCACATCCGCGAGAGCCTTTCCGGTATCCTTGTCATAGAATCTGACTATTTCCTTATCGCAGGGAGTCGTAACCTTCGCTGATGTCTCAGATATCTTCATCTTCGGAATGACATTTCCGTTCTCATCCTCTACCGCAGCGATCTTGTAAACGCCTCCGAATACAGGCTCCGCCTTCGACGTGATGAGACGCTCGCCGACACCGAACGAATCGATGCAGGCGCCCTGGGAGATCAGATCCCTTATAAGATATTCGTCCAATGCATTCGAGACAGTGATCTTGCAGTCCGTAAGACCCGCATCGTCGAGCATCTTCCTCGCCTTCTGTGTCATGTACGTAAGGTCGCCTGAGTCTATCCTGATGCCGAGAAGTCTCTTGCCCATCGGCTCCAGGACTTCGTGCGCGCACCTGATGGCATTGGGGATACCTGACTTCAGTACATCGTATGTATCTACGAGCAGCAGGCACTTATCCGGATAGGACTGTGCATATGCCTTGAATGCCTCGAACTCATCGTCAAAGAGCATTACCCACGAATGAGCCATCGTACCCGACAGCGGGATATCAAACTGCTGACCGCAGATCGTGCATGATGTTCCGGCCGCGCCTGCGATATAAGCCGCTCGCGCGCCTAATACGGAAGCATCGAATCCCTGCGCTCTTCTCGCGCCGAATTCCATGACCGGGCGTCCTTCGGCCGCCCTTACGATCCTCGCGGTCTTGGTCGCTATGAGGGTCTGATGATTCAGTGTACAAAGGAGGGCGGTCTCCAGAAGCTGTGCCTGCAGGACCGGTCCCCTGACCTTGATAAGAGGTTCTCTCGGGAAGACGGGAGTGCCTTCGGGAATAGCCCATACATCACAGGAGAACTTAAAGTTCCTCAGATAATCAATGAACCTGTCATCGAATCCGTATCCTTTCAGGAACTTAAGATCCTCTTCGGTAAAGTGCAGATCATTAAGATAATCAATGGCCTGCTCAAGACCGGCCATGATCGCATATCCGCCCTGTTCGGGAACATTCCTGAAGAAAGCGTCAAAATAAGTGATCTTATTCTCGTTGCCGCCGTCAAGATAACCCTTGCTCATCGTAAGCTCATAAAAGTCCGTGAGCATCGTCATATTGGTTCTGTTACTCCAGCCTTCCATATAGCACCTCCTCGATAGACATCGCAAAAAGCTCCGAGGTTACCCCCGGAGCCTTTATTTTAACATAAAAGTGTTACGATTTATTTACGGTCACTCTTTGATGATCTCTTTGACCGATGTCGCAAGACCCGCGATCCCCTGGATCTCCGAAGGGATGATGATCTTGGTCGCCTGACCGTTCGCGATCTTCTCCATTGCCTCAAGTGATCTGATCTTGACAAGGCCTTCATCAGCCTCGACATCCTTGATCATCTTAAGACCCTGAGCCTTAGCCTCATTGATCTTAAGTATAGCTTCCGCCTGACCTTCAGCCTCTCTGATGGCAGCCTCTTTGCGGGCTTCGGCGCGGAGGATGGCAGATTCCTTCTCACCCTCTGCCTCACGGATGGCAGCTTCCTTCTTACCTTCAGCGATGAGGATCGCTTCTCTCTTCTCACGCTCAGCCTTCATCTGCTTCTCCATCGCTACCTGTATCTCACGCGGAGGGATGATGTTCTTGAGCTCAACACGGTTTACCTTGATGCCCCAGGGATCTGTCGCTTCGTCGAGAAGCTCTCTCATCTTGGAGTTGATGATGTCTCTTGATGTAAGAGTCTGGTCGAGCTCGAGTTCACCGATGATGTTACGGAGAGTCGTTGCCGACAGGTTCTCGATAGCCGAGATGGGACGCTCGATGCCGTATGTATAGAGCTTGGGATCTACGATCTGATAGAAAAGGACCGTGTCGATCTGCATCGTAACGTTATCCTTTGTGATAACTGCCTGAGGCGCGAAGTCCGCGACCTTCTCCTTCAGCGATATCTTCTTGGCCACCCTGTCGATTACCGGAACCTTCAGGTGGATACCCGTATCCCATGTCGTCTTATAAGTACCGAATCTCTCGATGATGAATGTCGTCGCCTGAGGTACTACCTTGATGCAAGAGATAGCGAATATGATAAGTATTACCGCTATGATTATTCCTGCTACTGCTCCACCGCCCATTGTTTTATCCTCCTTAAAATGTTTGGTCTTTACTGTTCTATTTTATCCCTTATCTGCCTTCTCGACTATGAGCTTAACGCCCTCCATCGATCTTACCGTAACCAGTGTGCCTTCATCTATCACCGTATCGGCCTTAGCGCTCCACACCTGGCCTATGACCTTGACCTGACCGACGCCCGCGAGGGGATCGATCGTCTTGATGACTATCCCTTCCTTGCCAAGGACACGGTCCGCATTGGTGTGTTCTGCATTCATTCTGTGCCGTTCGTCGAGCTTCGGCTTTATCCATATCATGCATACGATAAAGCATACTACCGACACGATCACCATCGATGCAAGCTGTGCCGGAACAGGTGCACCCAGCAAAGCCAGGATACATGCCACGCCGGATCCTATCGCGCACCAGACTGTAGTAAGTCCTAAAGTGGCCGCCTCAACGAGTGAGAATACCACCGTGAGTATCAGCCAGAGCAACCACATTTCCATAGTATTCCCTCCTTCCGTAAAACTATCCAGATTATAAACACCCCGTTTTCCCCGTTCAATGAATCCCGGGGCAAATTATACATTTCTTAAACTTTGGACAGTTCAGGGATTTATATGGAGATCCGGTGCGTAAAACACTTCTTCAAGAGTCAGCCCTTCAGGCGGCAAGGTCTTTCCCGCCTTCTCGCGGTCGCGGGATTCGATGACCGCAGGAATGTCTCCTGCCGCGATCTTTCCCTGACCGACATAGAGCAGAGTACCTGCGATTATGCGGACCATATTATAGAGGAACGCTTCTCCGGTCACTTCGATCTCTATTACACCGGTCTGTTCATCAGCGCGGACTTCAACCGACCTGAGCCTTCTCACCGTTGTGTTCTGTGATCCGCCGGCAGCGCAGAAAGCCGTGAAATCATGCTCGCCTGCAAAGCAGGCGGCAGCCTCATTCATCGCCTCAACATCAAGTCTCCCGGTCACAAAATGGGCATACCGGCGAAGAAGCGGATGCCTGACGCGATCGTGAACGATCCGGTAAACATATCTCTTGCCCAAAGAGTCGAATCTCGCATTAAATCCTTCGGAAACATCAATTGCACGGACAACTGCGACATCGGGAGGCAGAAGGGCATTGCACGCGAGAGGAAGTTTATCCGCGGGAATATTAAACGGGACCTTCGCCGAACAGACCATCCCGCGCGCGTGTACGCCGGCATCTGTCCGGGATGATCCCGTCACTTTGATATCTTCTTTGTAAAGCTCGGAAAGAGCCGTCTGAACAGCTTCCTGAACCGATCTTCCGTTGTCCTGGATCTGCCACCCGACGAAGTCGGTTCCGTCAAATTCTATGACAAGCGCGATCGATGGCATCTGCGGCAGCGGGACAGTTGATCAGCAGGCTGTTCCGTCAAGCTTTTCGTTGACGCAGCTCATACCCATCATGGCGGCACCGACGATACCTGCGTCGTTGCCCATCTGTGCGAGTGCGATGCGGGTCTTTCTTACACCCGGACCGAAGAAAGGACGGCTCATGGTCTTTTCCTGGAGAGGGATAAGGAGCGGATCGCCCTCATTGCAGACACCGCCGCCGACAACGAGAACCTCGGGCATGAATGCGTTGATGGCATTTGCAAGGCCGTCGGCGAGGTAATCGGTGTACTTATCGATAACTCCGTCAGCAGCGGCATCGCCCATCCTCTGAGCCTTGAAAGCAGTCATTCCGTTGACCTTGCCCTCTTCTTTGATGACCTGCGCCAATTTGGAATCGGGAGCGGCTTCAGCGGCTTCCTTAGTCATCCTGATAAGAGCAGACGCAGATGCATAAGCCTCGAAGCAGCCCTTGCGTCCGCATGTGCACTGTTCGCCGCCTGATACGAGAACGGTATGTCCGAACTCGGATCCTGCCTGGTTAAATCCCGAATAGATAACTCCGTTAACGATGACACCGGCGCCGACACCCGTACCGAGAGTGATCGTCACCGAATCCTTGACTCCCTTTGCAGCGCCCGCAACAGCTTCAGCCATGGCAGCGCAGTTTGCATCATTATCAATGAACACCGGGAGGTCGATGACTTCCCTGATGAGCTTTCTCATGGGAGCCATCTTGAAGGGGAGGTTGCCTGCATATACGAGAACACCGGCTTTGTTGTCAGGCGTTCCGGGAGAACCGATGCCGATCGCGGAAATATCCTCTTTCTTAAGGCCTGCGGCTTCGATAACCTTGACCGCAAGGGAACCCATATCATGGATGATCTCCTCCATGGGCCTTTGTGCATTAGTCTTGATGCTGTCCTTGTTTAAAAGCTGTCCCTGATCATCAACGATACCGGCTTTGATATTAGTTCCGCCAAGATCGATTCCAACATAATATGCCATCTGAAGTGCTCCTCCGAACGCTTAATTGTTTGATTATCTTAACACATTTAGCGTGATTATTGAACGGTCTTTGCTTTTCGCAGATTATCCTCTCGAGAGCAGCTCCACGGCGATCAGAAGAAACGCGCCAAGAAGGAACAATACCATAACAAATATATCCCGGCCGGTGATCTTTAAAGGATTGAGCTTTGTACGGCCCTCGCCGCCGCGGTAGCACCTCACATCCATCGCGACCGCAAGTTCGTCCGCGCGCCGGAAAGACGATACGAACAGCGGGATGAGCACGGTTATATAACCTTTCACGCGGCTCACGAATGATCCCGTATCATAGTCCGCGCCGCGCGACTGCTGCGCCTTCATGATCTTGTCGGTCTCCTCTATCAGAGTCGGGATGAACCTCAATGCGATCGACATCATCATCGCGGCTTCATGTACCGGAACATGGATGATCCTCAGAGGGGACAGCAGCGATTCCAGCGCGTCCGATATCTTGAGAGGGGTCGTCGTCAGCGTCAGAAAAACCGATGTACACAGAATAAGGAACAACAGCCTTGCCGACATCAGGACCGCGCGGCAAAGCCCCGTGTCCGTGATCAGGAGAAATCTCCATGACCACAGCTCATTGCCCTGCTTTAAAGTAAACAGATTGATCACAAAGACGAATACCGTCAGCGGAAGCACCGGCTTTACAGTAGACCATATAACACCGGCCGGGATCTTACCTGCTATAAGCTGCACTGCCGTGAGCACCGACAAAGCGACGAGCGCCGCCGGCGTATTGACCGTAAATATGGCGATCAGATATACGATATAAAGGATCACCTTGATCCTGGGGTCTGTCCGGTGAAGCACTGACCCCGTCTCCACATAACGGCCGAGGCTTATATTATTCAGCATGAAGAACGCTCCTTACGATCGAGACCGCTTCACCTTCCGGGTCAGGAAGAGACGGCCCGAACGTGACATCGGGGAACCGCCCGGCAAGCGCGTTCTTGACCTTGCCCGAGAATCCGCGCAGCACAGGCATGGACAGCCCGCACTCCTCCACGCGCGCTTCATCCGCGAAGATCTCATCTGCCGTTCCCGTAACCACGGCCTTACCGTCCCTTAAGCAGAATATGCGGTCCGCGAATCTCGCCGCTTCATCCATGTTGTGAGTAACGAGTATTATGGTGGTCCCCGCCTCGCGCAGTGCCAGGATCGTATCGAACATCATCCTGCGCCCGATGGGATCAAGGCCTGCTGCAGGCTCATCCATCACGAGCACACGGGGCTTCATAACAAGGATTCCCGCAAGCGCGGCTCTTCTTTTCTGTCCGCCGGACAATTCGAACGGGCTCTTATCGAGCACATCTTCTGATAACCCTGCGATCTGCGCAGCTGTCTTCACTCTTAATCCGAGGTTGATGTCGGGAGCCTTCATGTTCTTGAGTCCGTACGCAATATCCTTCGCGACGGTCTCTTCAAAGAGCTGATATTCAGGATACTGGAACAGCAATCCGACATTCCTGCGGATCTTTGCTATGTCTTTTTTACGGGAAGTCGTCAGGACCTGTCCGTCCTCTTCGTAGAATCTGATCTGCCCGGATCCGGGTCTTATCAGACCGTTAAGATGCGATATCAAAGTGGTCTTCCCGCAGCCGCTCCTTCCGACTATCGCAAGTATCTCACCTTCATATACTTCAAGATCGATATGCTCGACCGCATATGTCTTTCCGGAATCATATGAATAAGAAAGATCCTGAACCTCGAGGATCATGCGGCCCTTCGCGTGCGCACGCCTCTTGGGCGGTTTGGGAGCGGTCTTAACGGATGACACGAATCTCACCGCTGTTTTAATGCGGGATCTCTCATCCCTGATATCGTCTTCTGTAATGACTTCGCCCGCGATCCTGCTCAGGTTCCAGACAAGACTGACATCCTGCGGCATCTCAAGACCTGCATGCTGAAGTTCTTCCGGCCGGCAAAAGATCTCGGCCGGCGTTCCTTCCATGGTCACTCTGCCGTCTTCGACCACAAAGATCTTTCCGCATCTTGCGGCCTCGTTCATATCATGCGTGACTGTAAGGACCGTTATCCCCTTATCGCGGTTCATCTTCTCGACCAGGTTCAGCAGCTCGTCACGGCTCACGGGGTCGAGCATTGCGGTCGATTCGTCCAGAATAAGCACGGAAGGTCTCATGGCAAGAGCCCCTGCTACGGCAAGTTTCTGCTTCTGCCCTCCGGATAATGAAGCCGCCTGCCTTCCGCGAAGTTCGTACAGCCCGACATAGCGGAGAGCTTCATCAACCCGCTCACGCAGTTCCGGAAGAGGCACACCCAGATTCTCGGGACCGAAAGCCACATCCTCCTCGACTGTCGTGCCGACTATCTGATTGTCCGGATTCTGGAACACATATGCGCATTTCTCTCTGATGCTGTAAACGGAGGTCTCTTCCCCCGCTTTGAATCCCAGGACCGTTACCGATCCCTCATCGGCGGTCTCAAGCACATCTATGATCTTGGCAAGAGTGGATTTGCCCGAGCCGTTCGGGCCTAATACTGCGCAGTAGGTCCCTTGCGGTATCGTGACAGAGATACCGTTCAGAGCCTTGGAATAAGGTTTCCCGCCGTCATCGCTCTTATACGAGAAACTAACCTTCTTTACACTTACAGCGTCCGCCATTTCCCTCTTGCTTATAAAAAGCGGGGCTTAATATCAAGCCCCGCCGGATTCCTTTATAAGGCTTCCTGGTCTGTTTTATCAGACAAACTCAAGGATAGCCATCTCGGAACCGTCACCTCTTCTGGCGCCGATCCTGACGATCCTGGTGTAGCCGCCCTGTCTGCCCTCATACTTGGGAGCGATCTCGTCGAAAAGCTTGTTGACGGGATTCACGGCGTTACCCTCTGCATCGTGGCTCTTCATGAGCCAGTATGCCATTCTTCTTCTGGCTGCAAGTCTTGATGCGGAATCGACCTGAACTGTCTTTGTCTTGACCTCACGGTCAACTACATCGTACTTGCGCTCGTTCTTGGATGTCTTGGTTACAAGGACCTTGTTGCCCTTACCGTCGAGCTTTGCAGCAGAGACTGTAACATCCTTTGTAGTGAAATTATCCTTCTCCTTGATCGCAGAAGCCACGAGCTTATCAGCGATAGCGCTGACTTCCTTAGCGCGGGCAACGGTTGTCTCAACATGGCCGTTGATAATGAGGGAAGTTGTAAGGCTTCTCAGTATCGCAAGCTTCTGATCAGACGCCCGGCCGAGTTTTCTGTTGACTGCCATATGTTCTAATCCTCCTAAAGTGTTCTGTTAAGAATCCTGATCCGCAAGATGCAGGCCCATGTCGGAAAGCTTCGCGATGACTTCATCGAGCGACTTCTTTCCGAGGTTTCTGACCTTGATCATCTCATCTTCGGACTTGCTGATAAGATCGCCGACAGAATTGATGGCGGCTCTCTTGAGACAGTTGTAAGTACGAACCGAGAAATCGAGGTCTTCGATAGCTCTGTTCAATTCGGAATTCTTCTCTGCCTGAGGCTCGACTGTCTTGAAGCTGATGCCGCTGTCCGTATCGGTCAAAGCCTTGAACAGGCTTAAGTGTGTGATAAGGATATCTGCAGCAGCAGAGAATGCCTCGTCTACGGCAATAGTACCGTCTGTCCAAACCTCCAGCGTAAGGCTGTCATAGTCGGTGCGGGCACCTACACGGGTGTTCTCAACGACGAAGTTCGCCTTCTTGATGGGGGTGAAGATGGAGTCGATGGAAATGATCCCGACTGCCTGACCTTCGATCTTGTTCTGCTCAGCGGTATTGTAGCCGCGGCCCTTACTGATCGTAAGCTGCATGAACACCTTGGACTCACCGTTCAAGTGAGCGATCACGAGATCGGGGTTAACGATCTCGACCTCAGTGTCGTGAATGATATCACCGGCCTTAAGCTCGCCTGCCTTGCCCTCGTCCACATTGATGCAGACTGTCTTGGGGGAATCGCTGTGAAGCTTAACGCGGATCGCCTTGATGTTAAGGATGACCTCGGTCATATCCTCGATGATACCCGGAACGGTCGTGAACTCGTGCGGGATATTATCGATCTCGATGGCTGTAACCGCAGCGCCCGTAAGGGAAGAAAGAAGTACTCTGCGAAGAGAATTTCCCAGGGTAGTACCATAACCGCGCTCGAGCGGGGATACTACATATTTGCCGTAAGAACCATCTTCGCTTGTCTCTTTACATTCAATGGTTGGCTGTAAAATATCGTTCATTATTATTCCTCCGCTTCCGCTAGATTATTACTTGCTGTACAACTCGACGATAGCAACTGCGTTAACCGGAACGTCGATCTGCTCAGCCGAAGGAATGGCGTTGATCTTGCCGGTCATCTTCTCGTGATCTGCGGACATCCACTCGGGGACAGCCATAGCGTCTGTCTTCTCGATGATCTCCTTGAATCTCGGAGAAGACTTGGCGGATTCCTTGACCTCGATCATATCACCTACGCTTACGCGGTAGGAAGGGATATTTACGCACTTGCCGTTAACAAGAATACTCTTGTGGCTGATGATCTGCTTTGCCTCATCTCTTGTTCTTGCATAGCCCATTCTGAACAGGACATTGTCAAGTCTTGTCTCGAGCAGGATCATGAGATTCTCTCCGACCGTGCCGTAGTGAAGCTTCTGAGCCTTTACGAAGTAGTTTCTGAAAGGCTTCTCAAGAACGCCGTAGATGAACTTTGCCTTCTGCTTTTCCTTAAGCTGTGTGCCGTATTCGGACATCTTCTTAGGTCTTGCATTTCTGTTTCTGTTGGATTTCTTATCGATCCCGAGAACTGCGGGCTCAATGCCAAGCGCCCTGCATTTCTTGAGGACAGGTGTCATATCTCTTGCCATAATCAATTACCCTCTTTCGTATTAAACTCTGCGACGCTTGGGAGGACGGCATCCGTTATGAGGAACGGGAGTCACATCCTTGATCATCGTAATCTCAAGTCCTGCGGTAGCAAGTGCTCTTACAGCAGACTCACGGCCTGCTCCGGGACCCTTAACATAAACCTCAACCGTCTTCATGCCGTGATCGACTGCCTTCTTTGCAGCGTCCTCAGCAGCGATCTGAGCGGCAAAAGCCGTACCCTTACGGGAACCTCTCATGTTCTGCATTCCTGCAGAAGACCATGAGACAGCATTACCGGCCTTATCAGTGATGGTAATGATAGTGTTGTTAAATGTTGCGTGAATATGAGCTGCGCCCTCGACGATGTTCTTACGCTCACGTCTCTTGGGTCTTACGCTCTGCTTATTGTTTGCCATTTATCTGCGCCTCCCCTTACTTCTTCTTTCCTGCAACGGTATGCTTCGGACCCTTGCGGGTACGTGCATTCGTCTTTGTACGCTGTCCGTGAACGGGAAGGCCCAGTCTGTGACGGCGTCCTCTGTAGCAGTTGATGTCGGTAAGACGCTTGATGTCTCCCGCTACCTGTCTCTTGAGGTCACCCTCAACAACAACGTTCTCGCGTTCGATCGTCTCACGGATCTTAGCGACTTCGTCCTCTGTAAGATCTTTAACCCTGGTGTCAGGATTCAATCCAGCAATCTTGATGATGTTGGATGCGCTTGTCGTACCAATGCCGTAAATGTATGTAAGAGCAATCTCGATCCTCTTGTCATTCGGCAAATCAACACCGGCAATACGAGCCATTTTTTTACCTCCGTTAGGTGTAATTTTGAATTTACATACGACACGCTGCAGGGAATTCTCTATAAAGGGAACAGCCGCCCCCACTTGTACGTGTTATAAGCTTTAATTCGTTTGTTGTTTGTTGTTGCGGTAAAGAGCAGTCTACCGCTCAAGCGACCTTGACAGGGCTAAATCTGTCTGCAGTCGGATCCTGCTTCTTACCCCTGCACCTGCTTGTGCTTAGGGTCGGAGCAAATGATCATGACTTTGCCATGACGGCGAATTACCTTGCACTTCTCGCACATAGGCTTAACCGACGGTCTGACCTTCATCTTCTTTCTCCTCCTGCATTTTTGTTGCTTTCTGTGCCTGTTTCCGTGCGGTAACACAGGCATGGCACATCACGGCGCTTTTCGCGCACGCTAATATATTCTATCAGCTTTTTTTATTTGTGCAAGACCAATTTCCCCGGATTTGGCTTAATTCTTGCCTCTCCACGTGATCCTTCCCTTGGAAAGATCGTAAGGAGAAAGTTCCATCGTAACCTTGTCTCCGGGCAATATCTTGATGTAGTTCTGGCGAAGCTTGCCCGAAATGTATGCCATTACGACATAACCGTTGTCCAGCTTGACCTTGAATGTTGCATTAGGCAGTGCTTCTTCGACTATGCCTTCTACTTCAATAACGTCTTCCTTAGCCATTAAGTCCCTCCTCATAAGTTGTCATCTCGGGTCCGTTTTCCGTGATAATTACCGTGTTCTCGTAGTGCGCTGAGGGAAGTCCGTCGGCGGCGGATACTGTCCAGCCGTCGTCGCTTATCACCACATTGCGCTTGCCCATATTGATCATGGGCTCGATGCAGAATGCCATTCCGCGCTTGATCCTGGGGCCTCTTCCGGGCTTTCCGAAGTTGGGCACATCAGGCTCCTGATGCATCTGTCTTCCTATGCCGTGTCCCGTAAGTTCTCTTACTACGCCGTAACCGTATCCCTCGGCGCAAGCCTGCACTGCTGCGCTTATATCTCCGATGCGGTTTCCCTCCTGCGCCTTCTTAAGCCCTTCGAAAAAGCATTCCTTCGTGCGCTCGACCAGAAGTCTTTTCTCCTCGCTTACATTGCCGACGAAGAAAGTCCTTGCCGCATCGCCCATATAGCCGTCCAATTCGGCAACGACATCACAGGTCACTATGTCGCCGTTGCGGAGCACACGGTTCTTCGAAGGTATCCCGTGAACAACGACTTCATTGACGGATGTGCAGATCGCGGCCGGGAACGGAGGTTCACCGTATCCCACGCAGGGAGCCGAACCGCCTGCTTCCTTTATTATCATTTGGGCTATATCATCGAGTTCCCCGGTCGTTACTCCGGGCTGACATGCCTTACGCAGTTCTCTTAAGATGACTGCCGTAAGTCTGCCTGCCCTCCTCATTAACTCGAGCTCCTGCTCCGATAATATCTCTATCACTTTAAACACCTTCAGATGATTCCCTTGGACTTGAGGCCTTCTTCGATCTGCTTGATGCAGTCTTCGGAAGAATGATCGTTGTTGCCTTCGACTATAAGGCCTCTTTCATTGTAGAAATCGATAAGGGGCTTGGTATTCTCATAATATGTCTTGAGCCTCGCCGCTACCGTTTCCTTGGTATCATCTGCTCTCTGTACGACCTTGCCGCCGCACTCATCGCACACACCCTCGACCTTTGTGGGCTTAAAGCGGACATTAAATGATGCGCCGCACTTCTCACATACGCGTCTTGAAGATACGCGGTCCTTGATGACCTCATCATCAACGACTATCGAGAGGACGGCATCGATGGATGAGCCGTTCTTGGCTAGTATCTCATCAAGAGCCTTTGCCTGTGCCAGTGTCCTCGGAAAACCGTCAAGGATATATCCGTTCCCGAGGTCATCCTGAGAGAGTCTGTCCTCGACCATGCGGATGGTGACCGAATCCGGGACCAGCGCGCCCTTTTCGATATAGCCCTGGGCTTCCTTTCCCAGAGGTGTGCCGTTCTTTATGTTGGCACGGAAGATGTCTCCCGTCGAGATATGAGCGAGCTCATACTTCTCACGCAGTACTGTTGCCGTTGTGCCTTTGCCCGACCCGGGGGCTCCGAGGATTATCAGTTTCATTTCATTACCCTTTCTGTCTCAAGCTTGTGCATTACTTGTCTTTTACGAAAACAACCTCCGGCGTGATCCTTTACGGGACACGCCGAAGGCCGTTCGAGCTTTTACTGTTATTTGCGGTCAGTCAAGGAAACCCTTCAGATTTCTTGTTGCGAGCTGACCTTCGATCTGTGTTACAAGATCATTGGCAACTCCGGTAAGGATGAGAACGGATGTTCCTGCGAACCACATATTCTCGAGATTGGCGAACAAGCTCAAGAGTGTAGGTATAAGGCAAATGGATGCCAGGAACAGACCGTCTGCCCAGGAAAGCCTGTTGGAAGTCTTTGCGACGAAGTCCGTTGTAGGCTTGCCGGGTCTGATACCGGGAATGAATCCGCCGTTCTTCTGGATACTGTTGGAGATCTCGACCGGATTGAACTGTATCGCTGAATAGAAGAAAGTAAATCCTATGATGAACAGGAAATACAGAACGTAGTACCACGGACTTGTATTAAAGTTCCTGAACCAGTTGACCACAACACCCGTGCTGTTCTGGAAGAACATGGTGATGATCATCGAAGGAAGAGAGAGTATCGACATCGCGAAGATAACCGGCATAACGCCCGACTGGTTGATCTTGAGCGGGATGTACGAGCTCTGTCCTCCGTAAAGCTTTCTTCCTACTGTCTTCTTGGAATACTGGACCGGGATCCTTCTCTCGGCATTCTGTACATAGATACAGAATACGATGATCGCAATGGATATTGCCATGATACCGAGGAATACGAGTACTCCTACGAGTATGCCTGCAGCAAGGTTAGGAACCTGTCCGGATATTTCCGCGGACTTCATGTACACATTCTGCATCATCGAAGGAAGTCTCGTGACGATACCCGCGAAGATGATGAACGATACGCCGTTACCGATACCCTTCTCGTTGATCCTCTCACCGAGCCATACTACAAAGCAGGTTCCTGCCGTGAATGACACGATTATGAGGGTTGCCGACAGCCACTTGGGGATGGTCGTGATCATAGCGCTTCTTGTGGAATAGCAGAACAGACATGCCTGAAGGAACGCAAGTCCTATAGCGCAGAATCTGTTGATCCTGGCCATCTTCTTCCTTCCCGATTCGCCTTCCTTTGCAAGGTTCTCGAGGTAAGGGATAACGACTGTAAGCAGCTGGATGATGATGGAAGCGTTAATGTAAGGGGTAACACCCATCGCGAAAATCGTGCAGTGGTAAAGGCCGCCGCCCGATATGATATCCATCATCGCACCGATCTGACCCCAGTTCTGGACCAGGTTGGTGAAAGCCGTGGCGTTGATCCCGGGAACCGGGACCAGACCGCCGAGCTCATAAAGTCCGAGTATAAGAAGAGTATAGAGGATCTTCTTCTTGAGATCCGGCTGACGGAAAGCTTTGATCAATGTATCAAACATACCCGCCATCGCATTAAACCTCCGTTGCCGTTCCTCCTGCCTTCTCGATCTTCTCTTTTGCGGAAGCCGAGAACTTGGCAGCCTTAACGTCAAGCTTCTTGGTAAGATCGCCGTTGCCTAAGATCTTGATACCGTCGTTGACCTTGGGAAGGGTTATGATGCCCTGTTCGGCAAGCGAAGCTGCCGTAACTTCTGTACCTTCAAACTTCTCGAGGTCCTCGAGGTTTACGATGATGTAAGAAGGTGCGAAGCGCTTGTTGTTGAAGCCTCTCTTGGGAAGTCTTCTGTAAAGGGGCATCTGGCCGCCTTCAAATCCGGGCCTTACTCCGCCGCCGCTTCTCGCCTTCTGGCCTTTGTGTCCGCGGCCGGCGGTCTTGCCGTTTCCGGATCCCGCTCCGCGTCCCTTGCGGTATGCCTTGGCATTTCCGCCTGAAGTCAATTCATTGAGCTTCATTGTTATTACCTCCGATAATTAGCGAATTTCAGAAACGGACTTGCCTCTGACTCTTGCCACCTCTTCGATGGACTTCAAGCTCTTGAGACCTTCCATTGTCGCATTGACCATGTTGTTCGGGTTGTTGGAACCGATGGACTTCGTTCTGATGTCCGTGATTCCGGCAAGCTCGCATACCGCACGTACGGGGCCGCCGGCGATAACACCGGTACCGGACTTAGCGGGCTTCATTATGATCTTGGAAGCTGAGAACTCACCGATCGTAGCGTGAGGGATAGTTCCGCTCAATACGGGAACCTCAATGATATTCTTCTTAGCTTCCTCAACACCCTTCCTGATAGCCTCGGGAACCTCGGCAGCCTTGCCGATACCCTTGCCTACGTGGCCGTTGCCGTCACCTACGATGACGAGAGCGGCAAATCTCATGTTGCGTCCGCCCTTAACGGTCTTGGAAACACGGCCGATATGGATAACTTTCTCCTGTAATTCTTCGTTAGAATTATAAGCCATTCTTCTTCCTCCCTATTAAAACTCGAGTCCGGCTTCTCTTGCCGCATCTGCCAGAGCCTGTACACGTCCGTGATAGACATATCCGCCTCTGTCGAATACGACTGCTGTGATGTTCTTGTCAGAAGCTCTGCTTGCGATGAGCTTGCCGACTTCCTTCGCAGCCTCGATATTGCCGCCGTTTGCTACCTGGGACTTAACGTCCTTGTCAAGGGAAGATGCAGCTGCAAGCGTCGTTCCGTTCGTATCATCGATGATCTGAGCGTAGATGTGGCTGTTGCTTCTGTATACGCAGAGCCTCGGACGCTCGGTCGTACCGGAGACGTTCTTTCTGACGCGGAGGTGCTTCCTTTTACGAATCTCGTTCTTGTCGATCTTGTTAATCATTTGTTAGTCCTCCCCTTACTTCTTGGCTCCGGTCTTACCTTCCTTGATGATAAGGTGCTCGCCGGCATACTTGATACCCTTGCCCTTATAAACATCAGGAACTCTCAGACTCTTGATCTTGGCAGCGGTCTCACCGACAAGCTGCTTATCAGCGCCCTTGACCGAGAGCTGAGTCTGGGACGGAACATCGATCGTGATACCCTCGGGGGTCTTGAACTCGATGGGATGTGAATAACCTAAGTGGAAAACAACATCATTTCCCTTCTTCTCTGCTCTGTAACCTACACCGTTGATCTCAAGATCCTTCTTGAAACCCTCGCTTACACCGACGACCATGTTGTGGATGAGAGCTCTTGTAAGACCGTGGAGCGATCTGTGCTCTTTGTCGTCTGAATGTCTTTCAACACTGATAACGTCTCCGTCCTTCTTAACCGTGATGGAAGGATTTACATCGAGCGACAGCTCAGTCTTATCCTTCTTAACAGTCACGTGCTGGCCATCGATCGTTACATCAACGCCCGCGGGGATCGTTATCGGCATTCTACCGATTCTGGACATATATTTTTCCTCCTGCTCTTTAGATTGCGCCTTGCCCCGCGGAATGTCCTCCCGCCGGACAGGCTTTTCAGAGATGTATAAAGCTTTAGTTGTTAAAGCTTATTACCAAACGTAAGCGAGAACCTCGCCGCCTACTCCCATCTTGCGTGCTGTCTTATCTGTGACAACACCCTTGGATGTGGAGATGATCGCTATACCCATGCCGCCCAGAACATAAGGGATGTTCTCCTTGTCGGCATAAGCACGCAGACCGGGCTTACTGATCCTCTTGATACCTGAGATGGCGTGCTTCTTACCCGCATACTTGAGGGTGATCGTGATGATGCCCTGCTTCGAATCTTCCTTAACGTCATATCCGGAGATATAACCCTCGTTAAGAAGGATCTCGGCGATGGACTTCTTAAGGTTGCTCGCGGGAATGTCTACTGTCGCATGACCTGCCTTACCCGCGTTACGGATCCTTGTAAGCATATCTGCAATTGCGTCTGTGATCTGCATAGTTTCTTCCTCCTTACCAGCTGGCCTTCTTCACACCCGGGATCTGGCCCTTATATGCCAGGTCGCGGAAGCAGACACGACAGATTCCGTACTTTCTGATATAAGCATGAGGTCTGCCGCAGAGCTTGCAACGATTGTGCTGCTGTGTAGGGTACTTAGGCGTTTTAGTTGCCTTAAATTTCATTGACGTCTTAGCCATTTATTAATTCCTCCCAATCACTTGCGGAACGGCATGCCCATGAGCTCGAGAAGCTTCTTGGCCTCTTCGTCGGTGTTTGCCGTTGTAACGATGATGATATCCATGCCGCGGATCTTGTCGATCTTATCGTAATCGATCTCGGGGAACATAAGCTGCTCCTTGATACCCATGGCATAGTTGCCGTGACCGTCAAAAGAATTAGGGCTGATGCCTCTGAAGTCTCTTACACGGGGAAGATCGATGCTGATGAGCTTATCGAGGAACTCATACATACGCTCACCTCTTAAGGTAACCTTGCATCCGATCTTCATTCCTTCTCTTAACTTGAAGTTAGCGATGGACTTTCTCGATACTGTCGCAACAGGCTTCTGGCCTGCGATGATGCCCATGTCGCGCATAGCATTGTCGAGCGCCTTGGCATTATCCTTGACCTCGCCGACACCCATGTTGAGAACGATCTTCTCGATCTTGGGGATCTGCATAACGGAGGTATATTTGAACTCGCTCTTCATTGCGGGAGCGACTTCTGATGTGTACTTTTCCTTTAATCTGGATGCCATCTTCTATTAAACCCCCTTCTTGGCCTTCTTAACGGTATCGATAACAGCGCCGCACTTCTTGCAGACTCTGTCCTTGGAACCGTCTTCGTTAACTTTCATTGCAACTCTTGTAGCCTTGCCGCACTTGGGGCAGACGAGCATTACGTTGCTTGCATCGATGGAGCCCTCACGCTCGATGATCCCGGAAGGATCTGTCTGCGTTCTTGCCTTCTGATGCTTCTTTACGATGTTGGCGCCTTCAACATAGACACGGTTCTTGTCGGTATCAACCTTGAGGACCTTGCCTGCAGCGCCCTTGTCCTTACCGGAGATGACGATTACCTGATCGTCCTTTTTTACATGAACTTTACTTGCCATAATCTTCACTCCTCCTTAAAGAACTTCCGGTGCGAGAGAAAGGATCTTCATGTAATCCTTCTCACGGAGTTCTCTTGCGATGGGTCCAAAGATACGTGTTCCCTTCGGGTTCTTGTCATCGTTGATGATGACTGCAGCGTTCTCATCGAACTTGATGTATGAACCGTCTGCTCTTCTTACGCCCTTCTTGGACCTTACAACTACGGCGCGAACAACATCGCCCTTCTTGACCATTCCGCCGGGGGCCGCAGCCTTAACGGAACATACGATTACGTCGCCGATATTGGCGTACTTTCTCCATGAACCGCCGAGAACCTTAATACAAGCGAGCTCCTTAGCTCCTGTGTTGTCGGCAGATTTCAGTGTGGATTCAACCTGAATCATAGATATATCCTCCTTCTTACCTGCTTACTTAGCCTTCTCGACGATCGAGACAAGTCTCCATCTCTTATCCTTAGAGATCGGCTTTGTCTCCATTACCTTGACCTTGTCTCCGATCTTGCACTCGTTGTTCTCATCGTGTGCCTTGAGCTTATAGGTCCTCTTCATGATCTTTCCGTAAAGAGGGTGCTTAACGTGCTCTACTACAGAAACAGTGATCGTCTTGTCCATCTTGTCAGATGTAACGAGTCCGACTCTTGTCTTTCTCAAGTTTCTTTCTGCCATCTTGCATGCCCCCCTTAGTTAGCCTTGAGCTGCTGCTCACGGATTATCGTCTTGACTCTGGCAATATCCTTCTTGACCGCAGAGATCTGGGAAGGATTGTCGAGCTGGTGTGTTGCGTTCTGGAAGCGAAGCTTGAAGAGCTGATCCTTAAGAGAAACGAGTTCCTTATTAAGCTCATCGGAAGACTTCTTACGAATTTCTTCAGCTGTCATATTACTGTTCCTCCTTCTTTTCTGCTGCTACAAACTTTGTTCCGCAAGGAAGCTTATGTCCTGCAAGACGCATTGCCTCTCTTGCATCTTCCTCTGATACACCCGCGATCTCGAAAAGCACTCTTCCGGGCTTAACAACTGCGCACCAGTACTCGTTAGCCGCTTTACCGGAACCCATTCGGACCTGAGCGGGTTTCTTTGATACAGGCTTGTCGGGGAAGATCTTGATCCAGACCTTACCGCCTCTCTTAACGTATCTGTTGATAGCGATACGGGCAGCCTCTATCTGATTTGCCTTTATCCAGCAGGGCTCTGTTGCCATAAGCCCGTACTCACCGTAAGCAACATAGTTTCCGCGGGAAGCCTTTCCCTTCATGCGGCCTCTCTGCTGCTTTCTGTACTTTGTTCTCTTGGGAAGTAACATATCAGTCCTGACCTCCTTGCCCGTCATTTACGGCGTTCTTCTTCTCGGGAAGGATCTCACCCTTGTAGATCCAAACCTTTACACCGATACGGCCGTATGTGGTGTTAGCCTCAGCGAAGCCGTAATCGATATCGGCACGAAGAGTCTGAAGAGGGATAGTACCTTCGTGATAAGTCTCGGAACGTGCGATCTCGGCACCGCCAAGACGGCCGGAGCACTTTGTCTTGATTCCGGATACACCGGGCTGCTTCATCGCAGAAGACATTACCTTCTTCATTGCACGTCTGAAGCCGATACGGGCTTCGAGCTGTGAAGCGATGTTTTCAGCAGCAAGCTGTGCATTTGCATCGATATCCTTGACTTCCTTGACCTCAACTCTGAACTCCTTGCCGAACTTCTTGTTGAGGGCTGCCGTAAGAGCCTGAATGCCGGAACCCTTACCGCCGATAACGAGACCTGCTCTTGCAACTTCCAAAGCTACGGAGATCTTCTCGTCATCCTTTCTCTCGATGGAGATTCTGGCGATACCTGCGACATTTCTTCTGCTCTCGTCGATGGGTTTCTTGGAATTCTTGCTCGCTTCCTTGATGAGATCGTCCGTCTTCTTCATGATGAAGTCACGGATCTTCTTATCCTCAACAAGGTAACCGGCGAACTTCTTCTTATCAGCATACCAGCGTGCATCCCAATCCTTAATGACGCCTACCCTGTAACCATGGGGATTTACTTTCTGACCCATGCGATGTCCTCCTTATACTCTCTCTTTGAGAACGACAGTCACATGGCTGGTTCTCTTATTGATTCTGTTAGCTGCGCCTCTTGCCCTGGGAATGTAACGCCTGAGAGTCGGACCCTCGTTAGCGTAAGCCTCGGCAACGTAAAGATCGGACTTGTTAAGACCGAAGTTGTTTACGGCATTAGCCTCTGCGGACTTGAGTACTTTGGTAAGGACAGGGGAAGCTGCCTTGGGTGTGTACATCAGGATTGCATATGCATCATCAAGAGACTTGCCCTTGATAAGATCTGCAACGATCTTTACCTTGCGGGGTGAGATCCTGACATACTTGGCAGTAGCTGTTCCCTGATCTCTTCCGATCCCGAGAAGCTTCTTCTGCTTCTTTGTAGGGACGGGAAGCCTGGAGGAAGACGATACAGGCTTGCTGTATGCCTCCAGGATCGCTTCGCGATTATTATCAATGTTTTCTTTGCTTAAGATTATCTTTTCCACGAATCGTTCCTCCTTCTTACGATCACTTCGATGCGGACTTCTCGCCGCTCGTATGACCGCCGAACTTACGTGTCTGGGCGAACTCTCCGAGCTTATGACCGATCATGTCCTCGGTAACATATACCGGAATGAACTTGTGACCGTCATATACACCGATCGTGTGTCCGACGAATTCAGGGAAAATGGTGGAAGCGCGCGACCAGGTCTGGATGACCTTCTTCTCGCCGGCATCGTTCAATGCCTTGATCTTCTTCATAAGGGCATCCTGTACGTAGTAACCCTTCTTAACTGATCTACTCATCTTACTCCTCCTTAACCCTTTCTGCTTCTGACAATGTACTTGCCGGACGCCTTCTTCTTATTTCTGGTCTTCTTACCCAAAGTAGGAACACCCCAAGGTGTAACAGGGCCGGGAAGACCGACGGGGGACTTACCTTCACCACCGCCGTGAGGGTGATCGTTCGGGTTCATGACAACGCCTCGGACAGCAGGACGCTTGCCCAAGTGTCTCGACTTACCTGCCTTACCGATCTTGACGTTCTCGTGCTCGGCATTGCCGATGGAACCGATCATTGCACGGCACTTGAGGCTGATCATGCGGACTTCGCCGGAAGGAAGTCTGATCTGAGCGTAGTCGCCTTCCTTAGCCATAAGCTGAGCGGAAGAACCTGCTGTTCTTACGAGCTGCGCACCTGCGCCGGGATTCATCTCCACGCAGCAGATAACGGTACCTACGGGGATAGCGCTCAAAGGAAGAACATTACCGGGAAGTACGTCTGCCTTCTCTCCGCTCTCGATCTTGTGACCTACCTTTATCCCGTTGGGAGCAAGGATGTATGACTTCTGTCCGTCCTGATACTGGATAAGAGCGAGGTATGCTGTTCTGTTGGGATCGTATTCGATCGCCTTTACTACTGCAGGTACATCGTCTCTTGTTCTCTTCCAGTCGATGATACGGATCTTTCTCTTGTTTCCGCCGCCCTGGTGACGAACGGTGATACGGCCATAGGAATTACGGCCTGCATGCTTCTTGGCTGTAACAAGAAGGCTCTTCTCGGGCTCTTTCTTTGTAAGGACAGAGTAATCGGCAACTGCCATCTGTCTTATTGCCGGAGAAGTAGGTTTAAATGTTTTAACTGCCATTTTATTTACTCCTTATCTTCTTCCTTACACACCAAAGCCAAAGTCTTCGATGGAATTCTTGTACTTCTTGCCTGCCTTGACTTCCTTGCCGCCCTTGCCGAGGTACTTAACATCGCTGCCCTCGGTATCGATCGTGACAACAGCCTTCTTAAATGCAGGCGTCCTGCCGAACTGATAACGCTGTCTTCTGACCTTGCCGTCAAAATTAGCGATATTGACTGCGGTTACCTTGACGTCGAAAAGCGCTTCACAAGCCTTCTTAACATCCGTCTTTGTAGCGTCTACCGCAACCTTGAATGTGTACTTGCCATCGGCCATCTGCTCCGAGGACTTCTCGGTGATAACCGGCGCGATGATTATATCCTGCGCTGTCTTGATCATGCGTACACCTCCTCGATCTTCTCAACAGCCGCCTTGGTAACAAGGAGGTTGTCATACTTCATAATGTCAAATACGTTGATCGTGTTAACACCGGAAGACTTAACTGCCGGGATGTTCCTCATGGAAAGAACCGCATTCTTGTTCTCGCCGTCAAGGACGACCAGTGCATTCTCAGCCTTAAGAGCCTTAAGAGCCTCTACGGCAGCCTTTGTCTTGATGCCGTCAAGATCAAAATTGTCGACAACGATGATCTTGTTCTCGGAAAGCTTCTCGGAAAGAGCGGACTTCATAGCGAGTTTCCTGATCTTTCTGGGAAGAGTATAGCTGTAATCCCTGGGCTTGGGTCCGAAGATCGTACCACCGCCTACATACTGGGCGGAACGTGTGGAACCGTGACGTGCGCGGCCTGTACCCTTCTGTCTCCAGGGGCGCTTTCCGCCGCCTCTCGTCTCACTTCTCGTCTTGGTGCACGATGTGCCCTGGCGACGGTTTGCAAGCTGGTTTCTTATAACAGCAGCGATCGCATGCTTATTGGGCTCGATTCCGAAGATAGCATCGGAAAGCTCAATAGAGCCGGTAACGTTGCCGTTAAGATCGTAAATGTCTGTCTTAGCCATTTTTATCTCTCCTCCCGTCCTATTACTTTGATGCCTTTACGGAAGTCTCAACTGTTACGAGACCGCCCTTGGGACCCGGGATCGCGCCCTTAAGGACAAGGATCCCTCTGTCACCGTCAACCATTACGACTGACAGGTTCTGTACTGTGCAGTTTACCGCGCCCATATGACCCGGCATCTTCTTTCCGGGCATAACACGGCCGGGTGTGGATGTAGCGCCCATGGAACCGACTCTTCTGTGATACATGGAGCCGTGGCCCGAAGGTCCGCCCTTCTGACCGTGACGCTTTGTGTTGCCTGCGTATCCCTTACCTTTTGAGACACCGGAAACATCAACACTGTCTCCAACGGAGAACATGTCTGATACCTTGATCTCCTGACCGAGCTCGAAGTCATCTTCTGTCTTGAACTCGCGGATAACCTTCTTCGCCTCAACGCCTGCCTTCTTGAACTGTCCCTTGTCGGGCTTGTTCACGAGCTTCTCGCGGACGCTGCCGGAACCTACTTTGACTGCCTTGTAGCCGTCTGTCTCGACCGTCTTGTTCTGGAGCACATACATGGGCTCTACTTCAATGACGGTAGCAGGGATAACGTTGCCGTTCTCGTCAAACAGCTGTGTCATTCCGGACTTTCTGCCGATTGCAAATTTTGCCATTCTTCTTTCCTCCTGTTCAGGTTATTGGTTCGCTTTTGGTACGGTGCGAACATGACCACGGTCTTCGGACTTGGCGGGTCCCCCGACCGATTAAATACCTGTCGTCCTTCCGATCAAGCCTTGAGCTCTACGGAAACTCCGGCAGGTAAGTCAAGCTTTTGAAGCGCCTCAACGGTTCTTCCGTTGGTCGTATATACATCGATCAGTCTCTTATGAGTCCTCTGCTCGAACTGCTCACGGGAATCCTTGTACTTATGGGGAGATCTTAAGATCGTAACAACTTCCTTCTCCGTAGGGAGCGGGATGGGACCCGAATAAGAAGCGCCCGTAAGCTGGATCGTGTTGATGATAGAAGCAACGCTCTCGTCGAGCAGCTTGTGATCATAAGCCTTGACCTTGATTCTTAACCTCTGCTTAGCCATTTTCTTTCCTCCAAATGATGCTGTATTTATTTCAACCCTGCCGGGCGTTCCCTCGGTTCCCATTCAAAAACCCGGATCTCCAGTTACCGTATATATACGGCACTTTGGCTCCCGGGCAACGGTTACCTTGTTAATCGCTGCCGGCTTTAAGCCGAATCGCAGGAATCTTGTCCCTGCTGCTCCGCCCAAGTTACCCGCCGCATCGTGCAGCTCACAGCTGCGACGGCAATCTCAGGTTTCAAAGCGTGCACGACCCGCAAGTCGCGCAGGAACGATAATACTACGGAATTCCCGATATGGCAATAGGAATTTTGAAAAAAATCAATATTTATCCGTATCCGGACCTGATCAGCCCTTTTCCATGACCCCGGAAAAGATCTTTTCAAGTTCTGAAGGGGTGAAAGTATACTTTCTGTTGCAAAAGTGGCACACGGTCTCTATATCTTTATTCTCTTTAATCATCTTATATAATTCGGCGCGGCCGACCGCCGCAAGTCCGTCCGCCATCCTCTCCCTGGAACAGGGGCATGAGAAACTTACGGGATATCCGTTAAGATAAGATATCTGCGGATCACCCATGAACAGATCCAGTATCTTCGCGGGTGAGAATCCTTCTTCCATGAGGAATGTGATCTCGGGGAAACCTCCGTTCGCCCTCTTCTCAACATAATCCAGATCCTCTTCGGTGAATCCCGGCATCATCTGTATCATCATGCCCCCGGCATTTACGACCTTCCCGTCTTTGATCTGTACGCCCAATGCGACTATAGACGGAGTCTGCTCGGACGACGCGAGATAGTAAGTAAAGTCCTCGGCGATCTCACCCGAAATGAGCTCTACGGATCCCGAATAGGGTTCCTTGAGACCGATGTCGCGGATGACCGTAAGTGATCCGTTCTTTCCGACCGCCTCACCGACGTTTATCTTGCCGGGATGATGATAAGTTGTCTCTACTTTACTCTCATAAGGATATGCCCTGGCGTGACCTTTGCTGTCACAAACACAGGTCATGCCTTTGATCGGGCCGTCGGCCCTGATAATCGTCGTCTGGGTATCCGTATCATTCTTCAGGCTCTCGGCGATGAGCAAAGATCCCGTAAGAAATCTTCCGAGAGCGGCTGTGGCTGCATTCGTCGTGTTGTGAAGCTGCCTTGCCTTCTCGACCGCAGCAGTCGTCCTTATCGCGACCGCCTTAACATTGCCCTTAAGGGCAACGGCCCTTACAAGATGATCTTCCCTCTCGTCGAGGGGCATACCCGAAGCGTAATATCTCTCGTCCATAATTTTTCAGTATAAAAACACTCGTATCAGGGCAGATAGTTAACAGGATTTACACGCTCGCCGTTTATCCTGACCTCAAAGTGCAGGTGCGAGCCCGTCGATGTACCCGTCGAACCTACCGTTCCGATCGCCTCACCGGCAGATACCGACTGACCGTTAGAAACATATACACTCGTGCAGTGGCCATAGAGTGTGGAAACGCCGTTTCCGTGATCGATAACGACATAATTGCCGTAACCTGAACCGCCCCAGCTTTGACCCGGAACAGGTGTATCGACTACTATTACCGTTCCCGAGGCAGCTGCCATGATCGTGTCACCGAATGACGCGCCGATATCGATTCCCGAATGGAATCTCGTTGTGCCGTAAACAGGATGTGTCCTGTATCCGAACGGAGATGTAATGGTGTGACACCATGTGGGCCACTGCAGTGATACACCGCTCGCATTTGAAGTCGGCGGCTGTGTCGGCACGGGAGTCGGTTCGGTCTGACCCGTCTCACCTGTCGGATCCGCCTGATCGGGGGTCGTCATCTGAGTCGGCTGTGTATCAGAAGGAAGCGTAGTCTCCGTTGTCGTTGTAGTAGTTGTGGTCGCCGTTGCGGCAGCAGCTGCCGCCTGTTCCTGATCATATCTCGCCTGGAGCGCCACGATCTGTGAGTCGAGTGACGCAGCAAGCGATTCAAGTGAATTCTCCTGGGCGGTCCATGAATCGAGCTCTACGGAAATATCGGCGAGAGCTTCCTCTGTATAACCTATGCGGTCCTCGAGTTCGTCGAGCTGCGCCTGCTTCTCATCCGCGATCGCCTGCATCTCATCAGCTTCCTGAAGCGCTGAATCTCTTTGGTGTTCGGCATTCTCCAGAGCTATCTCCATCTGGTCGACCGCCTGCGAATCTGCCTCGGCGATAAGCTCGATTATCTCCATGTTAGTAAAGAATCCGGCAAGGCTGTCTGATTCGAGCAATACTTCAAGGGTGGATTTGTTCTGATATTCGAACATTACGGAGAGTCTCTCCTGGAACATCTGCTCCGTAGCCTCGAGATTCTCCTGAGCCTCGATATACTGATTGAGAGCTTCCGTCTTCGCAACAAGCGCGGCGGCAAGCTGAGCCGAGATTATCTCATACTGGGCTCTCTGCTCTTCGGACAGTTCGTTCAGTTCGGCAAGTTCGCCCCTTAAAGCACCGGCCTCGCCCGCGAGCGCGGACACTGTATTCGATATGGCCTCAGCCTGTGCAAGAGCCTCCTCGCGCTGGCGTCTTCTCTCCTCGAGTTCTTCCGCCGTATCAAAGCGGAAAACATCAATGCGGCGCAGGTAGTTAGCCGAAGCGCTGACCCACACGGGCCTGCCTGCAGCCAATGCGCCCGCACAGCTTACTCCTGCAAATACAACCGTCAGCAGGAGACCCGCCATCTGTTTCTTATGCTTTTCGAAAAATCTGATCATCATACCTTGATATACTTCCTTACGGATATTCCGCTTCCGATGCTTCCTATCAGTATTCCCGTGAACAGAGCAAGAACGAGCACCCACCAGATGACCGCTCTTACGGGAAGGATCGCATAGAAGCTCGTGGGATCGATATTGGTCATTATCTTCCGATAGACCGCCGCATAAAGAGCCATCGTCACAGCCCATGAGCAGATCGCGCTGATGAGTCCTATGAGCGCTCCTTCAACGATGTACGGCATCCTGATATACGAATTCGTCGCTCCGACAAACTTCATGATCTCGATCTCGTTCGCTCTCGAATAGACTGATATTCTGACCATCGTAGAGATAATGAACAGAGCGATCACGAACAGGAGCACGAATGTAGCCACGGTTCCGATATTTACATATCTTTCGGACCGGTCAAGGACATCCATGACCTTGGATTCCGTAGATACCTTCGACACGCCGGGCAGAGTTCCGAGCCGCGCTACTACGTCGTCCGCGAGCGACGGGTCGGAGATCCTTACGCTGAACGTGTAAGGAAGGTACATATTGTAGTCAAACTCATCCAGGATCGACTGGCTGTCGCCGAGATTGCTCTTAAAGTTATTGTAGTTCTCTTCGGGACTGCGCTTCACGCTCTCGATAATGCGCGTATCCGCCAGGATGAGCTGTTCTGTCTGGGCGAGCTCGTCTTCAGTCACATTGAGCTTCATATAGACCTCGATCGGAGCCTGCTGTCCCAGTTTCTTCGTGATCATCCTCGCATTTACCGAGAATATGAAGAATATGCTCAGTATCATGAGCATAAGCAATATCGTCGTTATCGAGGCGATCGTAACGAACGGATGGCGCTTGATGCTTGAGAAACCTTCTCTTATCGAATTAAGGAATGTCTTAATACTCATTCGTCGTCCTCCTGAATATCAAGATCGATATCACCGGTATTCTCCCGGGGAGACTCTTGTACCTGAGATGCCTGCACGGGAGCCACATGTACGGGGGGCTCCGGAAAACCCAAGGATTCCTCAGCAACAGATGTCTCAGAAACAAACGGGATCTCGGGGATAACAGGCAGCTCCGGAATGTCTTCGGTCTCGATCGAAGTCTCGGAAACTTCGACGTTCCCGGCATTCCCGGCAGGCTCGGCAGATCCTTCAGTGAAAGAAACCTCATTCTCCAAGGCAGGCTCATCGGTTGTCTCCTGTTCGGATTCATTCTCTATCAGAAGATCCGATATGTCCGTGATCTCCTCTTCGAAAGCGAATTCAGCATCATCACACCCGTCATCATCACCGTCAGAGAACGGTACAACCGCAGAGACCGGTTCGACCCTCGTGACCTGTGACGCAGGAGGGGTATCGCCGAAGTAAAAATCTCCGACGGGCGGGATCAAAGGATATGCTTCCTCTCCGAAGTCGGCATGCTTCCCGGGATCCTCTCCAAATGCCACATCCAAAGATTCAGTCACTGTCTGCGCCGATTCATCGGCATATGCGCTGTCTTCCTTGTCTCTTACGACAAGGCCTTCTTCTATCTCGATAACCCTCTTCTTCATCTTGTCGACGAGATTCGCATCGTGCGTACATACGATGACCGTCGTGCCTGATCTGTTAATGTCGAGAAGAAGTCCCATGATATTCTCTGATGTCTCGGGGTCGAGGTTGCCCGTCGGCTCGTCGGCGATAATGATCTTCGGATTGTTGAGCATGGCGCGGGCTATGGCGACTCTCTGCTGTTCGCCGCCGGACAGCTGCTGCGGATATGCATCCGCCTTATCCTTAAGTCCTACGATATTGAGCACCAGATTGACTTTCTGGTGAAGGCTCTTCCTCGACAGACCGATTATCTCTCCGGCGAACGAGATGTTCTCCGATACGGTCTTGGTCTCTATCAGTCTGAAATCCTGGAAAATCATTCCGATGTGTCTGCGCAGAACGGGAACAAGGGCGCGGGACATGTCGGTAATGTTATATCCGTCTATGAATATGGCTCCCGCGTCCGGCCTCTCCTCGCAGTTCATGCACTTCAGTATCGTGGATTTGCCGGAACCTGATTTGCCTATTACAAAGACGAACTCACCTTCATCGACGAGAAACGAGACTCCGCGGAGCGCTTCTACCGCCTCCATTCCGGAGTTCCTGTTCTTATACGTCTTATGTACGTTTTGAAATTTTATCATCTGATCATATTGTCCTTGGAAGTCTCAAGGTACTCAAGATATGTCCTGACCATCGACGCGATCTTGAACAGGACCGCATCGTCAAAGGATCTTAAGTCGAGACCCGTATTCTTCTTAACCTTATCAAGTCTGTAGACAAGAGTGTTCCTGTGAACGAACAGCTCCCTTGAAGTCTCGCTTCCGTTAAGGTTGTTGTCAAAGAAACAGTCGATAGTGGCAAGCGTATCCTCATCGAGTGATTTATAAGCTTCGTTCGGGAATACTTCTTCGATAAACATCCGGCAGAGAGTCGAAGGCAGCTGGTAGATAAGCCTTCCTATCCCGAGCTGATTGTACTTTGATATGTAGCAATTCTTCTCGAAGATCCTTCCGACTCTTAAAGCGAGCATGGAATCCCTGTAACTCTTCGCGATCTGCTGGAATGTCGGCACGAACGAACCCACTCCGATATATGCTGTTATACCCTCATTATTGAGACTGTCGAGGATAGCCTGGGCTGTCTCGTCAACAAACTGGCTGCGGTCAAATCCGTCGTCGTTGACATCGGCAACGTCGAGTACGACTATCGATGTGTTCTCATCCATGGCAAGGACAGTCGATTCGGTATTCTCCCCGTAGATGCTCTGAAGTATGTCGAGTGTTGCCGCGCCGTCATTCTCACTCGTCCTTACGACGATCACGAGCCTTGACTCGTTGCAGTTGATCTTGAACTCCCTCGCCTTTATGGGAATCTCCCCCGCAAGCTCATTCTCGAGCAAAACACTCTTTACGAAAAGCTCTCTCTCGGCATCAGTACCGTTCTCGAGCACTATCGTCCTGATCCACTCGCCGAGGAGCGCCAGGTTGGTCCTTGCATTTGAATCGGTCGCATTCAGATAGACGATATAACGCACCTGATCGCTGACGATGATCTTCATATAAGATCTGTCGGAAGTTAAGGAGTACTTGTCGTCGGAAAGCATTACCGCCCGGCAGGCCGAATCTGTCTGACCTTCCGATTCCGGAACAGTGGAAGCAACTATGAGACCGTTCGTGTCCATTACACCGGCCTCCGCATTGAGGATAGACGCAGCCTGCTTTATGCATTTTTTGATCTCTTCCATTCGAGCCTCCTTCTTGAGAACTTTCAGGGACATACTTTTACCAATAGATAATAACTTTTCGAAGCTGGTTTAACAAGCCGTGAAAGAATGATGAAACACAATCGAAAAGAAAGCAAAAAAGAGCCGGCCCGTTTCCGGCGCCGGCTCCAACACAACTCTGGAGAGTAAATTATCAGGAAATGATGCTCTGCTCTGTATCCTTGTCGAACAGGTGGATACGGTTGGTGTCGATAGCGAGGTCAACAACCTGACCAACTGTGGACTGGGATGTTGTAGGGTCAACTCTACATGTAAGAGGAAGTGCTCCGTTAACCGTAACATAGAGATATGTCTCGGCACCGAGCATCTCGACGACGTCTACGTCAGCAGCAAATGCTGTCTCAGGATGCTCTGTAACGTATGTAGCTTCGTCTGTGATAGCCTCGGGACGAACACCGAAGATAACTTCCTGACCGTCGCGCTCCATAACTTCCTCAACTGCATAACGCTCGGGAAGCTTAACTGTAACGTTCTCGAATGTAACGTAAACATCAGCGCCGTCAACATTGATAGTAGCATTGATGAAGTTCATAGGAGGCATTCCGATGAATCCGGCAACGAATGTGTTGATCGGGTTGTCGTAGAGTTCCGTAGGAGAATCAACCTGCTGGATGAAACCGTCCTTCATAACAACGATTCTGGTACCCATCGTCATAGCCTCTGTCTGGTCGTGGGTAACGTATACGAATGTTGTCTTGAGTCTGTGGTGAAGCTTTGTGATCTCAACACGCATCTGAACACGGAGCTTAGCGTCCAAGTTGGAAAGAGGCTCGTCCATAAGGAAGACCTTAGGGTCACGGACGATAGCACGGCCGAGAGCAACTCTCTGTCTCTGACCACCGGAAAGAGCCTTGGGCTTTCTCTCGAGAAGGTGCTCGATCTCAAGGATCTTAGCAGCCTCAGTAACACGGCGGTTGATCTCTTCCTTAGGCATCTTCTTGAGCTTCAAGGAGAAAGCCATATTGTCGCGTACTGTCATGTGGGGATACAGAGCGTAGTTCTGGAAAACCATCGCGATATCTCTGTCCTTGGGAAGAACGTCGTTGATAAGACGGTCTTCGATATAGATCTCGCCCTCGGAAATATCTTCGAGTCCTGCGAGCATACGAAGTGTCGTTGACTTACCGCATCCTGAAGGACCGACGAGGATAACGAACTCCTTATCAGCAACCTCAAGGTTGAAATCCGAAACGGCAACAACGCCACCGTCATACTTCTTGTAAACATGCTGGAAAGATAAACTTGCCATTTTAAAACCTCCGTGTATAAACGCCTTGCGGCTTTCATGCGACTATAATAGCAAAGGGCTTTTTCATCTTCTATTCGACAGTCTTACCAAAAAAATCAATTGTTATTTGTTGTTTATTCAATTGAAATGCATCTTGTTTTTACGTTTTGCACATTAAATCACTTTGACATTTGTGCATTTGCGACAACCGTTGACAAATGAATAATTATGCATTAAACTGCATAAATCTTTTCGAAAAGCGGAGTCATAGTATTTATGGATAAGATTAAAGTAAGTATAGTCGGAAGCACCGGATACGTGGGCGCGGAACTCGTACACGGATTCATGTCACACCCGGACGTTGAGCTGTTGTATCTTACATCCGAGACATTCAAAGGAAAGAAGTTCTCAGATATATATCCCGTTATGAGAGGTCTGTGCGACATCGTCCTCGTCAGCACGGAAGATGTTCCGTACGGAACCATCGGCAAAGAGAGCGACCTCGTCATCACCGCCCTTCCCCACGGAGTGTCTTCGGCTGTCGTTCCGAAGCTCCTCGAAGCGGGCTGCCGCGTCATAGATCACAGCGGTGACTTCCGTTATAAGGATATAGAAACATATAAGAAGTCATATAAGCTCGAGCATCCTCACCCGGAACTGCTCGCGGAAGCCGTCTACGGACTTCCCGAACTCTACAGGGATGATCTTAAGACAACGAGGCTGACGGCCAATCCGGGCTGCTATCCAACCTGTTCCATCCTCGCATTGACGCCTTTCCTCAAGGAAGGTCTTATATTAAAAGAAGGTATCATTATAGATGCGGTATCGGGAGTTACGGGAGCAGGACGCAAAGAAAAGCTCGAGTATTCCTACTGTGAACTTGATGAGAGCTTCAAGCCTTACGGCGTTACGGGACACAGACACAGCACGGAGATCAATGAGCAGCTGTCCTTCCTCGCGGGAGACGGTTCCGGAAAAGCCGTGCACGCAGCCTTCACGCCGCATCTTGCACCTTTCAGAAGAGGAATGCTCGCAAGCATCTACTGCAGACCGGACGGGCTTTTCGCAGAGGGGATCGATTCGGGCAAGGTAAGAGATGTGCTTGCAAAGTATTATGAGAATGAGGACTTTGTAAGGATCCTCCCCGAAGGCGTGATGCCTGACGTCAAGAACGTGGCGGGAAGCAACTTCATTGACATAACAGGTGTTTACGACGAAGATACGGGATTGATAAAGCTGTTCTCCGCTCAGGATAACCTGGGCAAGGGCGCTGCTTTACAAGCGGTACAGGCATTTAACGCGATGTTCTCGCTGCCTGAGGGCACGGGACTTTCAACACTTACAAGAGGAGTTTGATATGGCAGGACAAAAAGAGATGCCCGTAATATCGGGACAGATGCAGGAAAAGATAGACAGGGCTTCGATCCTCATCGAGGCGCTTCCCTACATCAGGAAGCTGCGCGGACAGACGATCGTCATCAAGTACGGCGGAAACGCGATGGTAAACGATGACTTAAGAAACTGCGTTATGGACGATATCACGCTCCTTAAGTACATCGGGATCAACCCCATAATCGTTCACGGCGGCGGACCCGACATCACCGGAATGCTGAAGGAAGTGAATGTCGAATCGCACTTTGTAAACGGGTTGAGATACACCGACGAGAAGACCATGGAAATCGCGCAGATGGTGCTCATCGGAAAGACCAACAAGGCGATCGTTTCAGCGCTCAACCTTAAGGGCGCGAAGGCAGTCGGCATCTGCGGTATCGACGGCAATGTCATCGAGGCCGAGAAGCTTACGAAGGATCAGGACGGCAATGACCTCGATGTCGGATATGTCGGAAAGATAACCAGGATCAATACACACGTCATCGAGATGCTCGCGAACGACGAATACATTCCGATCATCGCGCCCATCGGCGTAGGATTCGACGGACAGAGCTACAACATCAATGCCGACACCGTGGCGGCAGAGATCGCCGTGGCATTAAAAGCGAGCAAACTGATCGTATTAACGGATGTGCGGGGTGTGCTTAAGGACAACGAAGACGGAACGAAGACATTGATCGGTCAGCTTGACATACCTTTGATAGAAGAATGTAAAAGAGATGGCATCATCACAGGTGGTATGATACCTAAGGTGGACGGCTGTCTCGACACGGTCATCAGAGGCGTCAAACGGGCCCACATCATCGACGGCAGGATCCCGCACAGCATCATCCTCGAGATGTTCACGCGACGAGGCATCGGGACCATGATCGTCAAGGATAAGAGTGAGATTAAGTAACAGATCGATAAGGAGACCCTTATGGGAATAGAAAACGACTACGAGCTGTCCAAGCTCTACGATACAAAATACTGTCTCAATGTATTTAATCCGCTGCCTATAAGCTTTACGCACGGCAGGGGCGTCTGGCTCTACGATGCGGACGGCAGGAAATACATGGATATGATCGGCGGCATCGCGGTAAACTCTTTGGGACACGGCAACCGCGAGCTTACAAAGACCATCGCGGATCAGGCCAAGAAGCTCATCCACTGCAGCAACTATTATGTGATCCCTCAAAGATCGGAGCTCGCATTTAAGCTGTGTTCGCACAGTTTTGCGGATAAGGTCTTTTTCGCGAATTCGGGCGCGGAAGCCAACGAAGCAGCGATCAAGATAGCGCGCGGGTATTATTACTACAAAGGACTTCCCGAGAAGAACGAGATCATAACCCTCAACATGAGCTTCCACGGGCGTACCCTCGCCACGATCGCCGCAACCGGGCAGGAGAAGTTCAGGACTCCGTTCGCTCCCGCCGTACCCGGATTTAAGTACGTGGACATCAATGATATCGATGCTCTTGAGCATGCCATCGACGAGAAGACCTGCGCCGTTATGCTCGAGCTGATACAGGGCGAGAGCGGCGTCCATCCCGCGGACCGCGAGTATATCAGGCAGGTCCGCGAACTCACAAGAAGACGCGGCGTCATCCTCATAGTCGATGAGATCCAGACAGGGATCGGAAGGACCGGCAGGCTGTTCTGCTATGAGAACTACGATATCAAACCCGATATAATGACACTCGCGAAGGGCCTTGCAGGAGGCGTTCCCATCGGAGCAATGCTCTGCACCGATGAGGTCGCGACAGGCATGAGAGCCGGCGACCACGGATCGACATTCGGCGGCAACCCCCTGGCATGCGCCGCGGGAAACGCAGTCATCGATCAGATCCTTGACTCCGAGAAAGGGATCCTCGCCAACGTCAACAAAGTCAGCTCATTCCTGTTCGATAAGCTGGGCGAGCTCAAGGAAAAGACCGGCAAGATCGTCGATGTAAGAGGAATGGGGCTTCTGATAGGAATAGAGTTCGACTCATCCATAATGGCTTCGGGAATGAAGACGCTCCTCATGCAGGAAGGTTATCTCGTAAGCTCCATCGGGACATCAACGATAAGGATCGCTCCTCCCCTCATCATCAACGAGCGCGAGGCGGCAATGTTCGTAACGGCATTAGGCAAGATCTTAAAGGGCAACCGGAAAGGCAATATCACATGAAACACTATATAGATTTTCACGAAGACGTAGGCATAGAGGAGCTTAACTACCTTCTCGACATTGCTGCCGATATGAAGGCTAAGGTCAAGACAGGCATAGAGCACCACTACCTTAAAGGCAAGACACTCGCGATGATCTTCACGAAGTCATCGACAAGGACACGCGTATCTTTCGAAGTCGGCATGTATCAATTAGGCGGCCACGCGCTGTACTTGAGCAACGATGCCATACAGATAGGCCGCGGCGAGACGATCCATGATACGGCCAAGGTCCTCTCCGGAATGGTTGACGGGATCATGATAAGGACCTTCTCCCATCAGGATGTGGTCGATCTTGCAAAGTACGGATCTATTCCCGTTATCAACGGTCTTACGGATGATCAGCATCCCACGCAGATGCTCGCCGACCTTCTTACGATCAAAGAAGTCAAAGGCGATCTTAAGGGGCTGAAGCTCGCTTATATCGGAGACGGAAATAATGTAGCCAACTCCCTGCTCCAGGCTTGCGCCAAAGCAGGAATGGATATTGCCGTCGCATCCCCGAAGGATTACACATGCCCTCAGAAGTATGTCGATCAGGCTTTGGAGGACGCAGCCGTTACAGGCTCTAAGGTGCTCATGACCACTGACCCTTACGAGGCAGCCAAGGATGCAGATGTCCTTTATGCCGACACTTGGACATCCATGGGCCAGGAAGAAGAGAAGGCAAAGAGGGTCGAGATCTTCAAGGATTATCAGATCAACAAGGATCTGTTCAGCGTCGCAGACAAGGATGCGATCTTCCTTCACTGTCTGCCTGCTTACAGAGGTTATGAAGTTACCGAAGACATCATCGACGGACCCAGAAGCTATGTCTTCCAGGAGGCAGAGAACAGGCTTCATGCTCACAAGGCGATCCTTGTAAACTGTTATCTTAATTCCTGATAAGATCATCAGGCGAGAGGTCACAAGTGGAAGAATATCAAGAGGACATTATCATAAGGGATGCGCTTCCGGAAGATGCGAAGAAGGTCCGTGATCTTATCCGCGAGGCTATGGAATTCTACCGTCAGGCTTCGGGGATCAACGGCGATGTGCTCGAGTCTCTGACCGAGAGCGTTGAATCCGTCAAAGAGCGCATAAGAAGACATCACTGTCTCGTTGCCACCGTCAACGATGAACCTGTAGGAACGATTACGGTAAGCTACTGCGACAATCCGATGAAGTACAGTTTCTCGGTCCAGACCGCCCGCACTTTACGGGAATACCGGGACTGCGCCTACATCTCGAGATTTGCTGTAGCTGAAAGATACCGCGACACGGGGCTCGGCGTCACGCTGATGAACGAGGCTCTCCGCATGCCCGTCGCCTCAAGATCCGGGCTCGTGCTCCTCCATACCGCGATCTCAAATATCAGGATGAAGGATTTTTACTGCAACCGCGGATTTATCGTCCTGGACAGCGAAGATTCAAGAGGTTACGAGAGAGGACTGTTCGCCTATATATCAGGAGAAGCAGGCAGGGATGATCTGACAGCCTGATGCCTGAGGATCCGCCTTCAGAAGCGCTTCCGCTTCATCCCGGGTCTTCTCATCCTCATAGATACCGAATACACAAGATCCCGAACCGGTCATTGCAGCAAAGCACGGACCGGTTCTTTTTACGGATCCGATGATGCCGGTGATCACGGGGGCGATCCGTTCCGCCGGAGCCTGGAGGTCGTTGATCAGGAACCGCGAGGCTTTCTTTATCCTTTCAGCAGGCGCAAGTCCTTCATCAAGGAATGCTTCACCGATACTCTTCTTATATTCTTCTTCATCAAAAGGCTCGTACATCTCATCCGACAGCGCATAGCACTCGCCGGTCGGCACTCCCGCTTCAGGCTTAACGAGCAGGACATTAACGCCCTTAAGGTCAGGCAGCTTCGTGATCTTCTCTCCTATCCCTTCGCAGATGCATGTCCCGCCCGTAAGGAAGAACGGAACATCCGCGCCGAGTCTGCTGCTGATATTCAACAGTTCATCATCTGTCAGCGGATTGCCGAAATGTTCCTGCAGGATCTTGAGGACTGACGCCGCATCCGAGCTGCCTCCTCCGAGGCCCGCCTGTGACGGGACCTTTTTTACTTCCCTTATAAACGTATATGGAAATTCCTGAACCGGCTTTGCCTCCGTCTTCAGCTTGTCTTCCCATGCATCATAAAACGCCTTTGCAGCTTTATAGCCCAGATCCTTTTCGCGCGGTATGGGAACGCCGGATTCGATCTCTATGTCAAACCCGCGGCCGTCATCGAACTCAACGCTGATCTCATCGCCCAGCGACAGACTTTGCATGAGCATGTACAGCCTGTGATAGCCGTTGTCGTATTTCCCGCAGACGCGGAGGAACAGATTTATCTTGGCAGGCGCCGTTGTGGTATATGTCTTCTTCATACATGTATATTACCGCTTTCCTCGCAAAAACAAAAAGCCCGGGGTTCACTTCCCCCCCGGGCTTACTTAAACGCTCCATCATCTGTCTGCAACGATGCCGAACAAGCAGTCGATGAATGCCGTGTACCAACAGGCGTTCCAAAATTCAAGAATTGGAACACGGTATTGGCAAAAAGGCCTGTTTGTGCCATTTATGCGTTCCACTTTGGAGGTTTTGGAACGCGGTTTGGAACAGCCCTCTTTTCGAACGGATGCCAGTTAATGTTTGCGTTTATTTTTTTGCAAAAACATTAACGCTAACCTTAACTATTATCAGCCGCCTGTTCCCGTGCCGTACCAGCCGATGCCCTCAGCCTGCCATCCTATCGATACGAGCCAGTTGTTCTCGGACAGACTTGTCGTGTAGTTATGGTTGTTGGCAAAAGCATTCGGATTATACTGCCGGTACAACGGCACCCGTTCCTGATCGTCGGAATACCAGCCGATGCCCTCGTCGTTCCAGCCGAGACTTACGAGATGATCGCGTTCTGCGATGCTCGTAGTGTAATGATGCTCCCCGCCGTTCTGATTATAGAGTCTGTATACAGGAGTGTTTGATGACGCAGGCGCGACCCACCCTATGCCTTCATCGTTCCATCCGAGACTTATGAGATGATTGCGCTCACCTGCATTTGCAGTATAGAAGTGTTCCCCGCTGTTGGGGTTATATAGGCGATACATATTTACCGATCCTGCAGGAGCCGGGGGTTCCTCCTCTGATATAATCGATGTTCCATAATCATAACTAAGTTCCTGATAAGTAAATATATTATCAGGATCAGGCCAATAAGAGATATTTACAATGTTGTCCGTTATTGTATGCTCGCATGTTTTGTAAAGATTTATCAGAATGTTACAAGAACTTATATCAAGTCTTGTAATTTGGTTTTTGTAGCATTCAAGCCATCGCAATGCAGGACTGTTGTTAACATTGAGACTCGTAAGACGGTTATTATCACAGATGAGAACTTCTAATGCCCTATTGTTGCTCACATTAAGTCTTGTTAGTTGATTTTCATTGCAATATAAATCCTCCAAAACGGTGTTGTTGCTTACATCAAGATTAGTAAGGAGGTTATAGGTACAACTAATCAATTCCAGTTTCGTATTGTGACTTACATCAATGCTTGAAAGCAAGTTATTATCACACATCAATACTCGCAATTCCGTATTGCTGCTAACATCAAGTTCTGTAAGATAATTCATCTTACAGCTAAGCGATTGCAGATATGTAAAATACTCTATTCCTGTTAAAGAATAGATATTCATTCCCGATACACCAATGTCGCCAACAACAAGTCTCTCATAGAAATCCAGATTACCGTCATAATTGGTATCAAAATTTTCAGAAACGTAGTTGCGGAAGTTTGCATCCGGGAAATTAATTGCATTAATCGCGACGACTGATGCATCGTAATCATCGATACATTCCTCTATGCTTGCTATTTCATCATCACCAGCACTATCGTCAGTACTATCCGGTATTAATTCTTCGATGGGTTCATCATATGTTTCATCATTCTCATCTGCGAATACAAACCCGTTCGAGAAAGTAGAAAATGAACCTGCAACTATCGCAGCAGACAAAACGAATGCAATCAATATATTCTTTTTCATTATTATCACCTCGCTTATAAGGATCATTAGGATGCCTTAGACAAGGCATCCTAATTCTGATATTCCTAGAATATCAGCGATTTTACAGATTATTCACAACGCAGTTTCATCCTGTTAACCACACTCACGCCATCTCCCTTTTGTCAACATTCCCTTTGTCGTTTCTTGTCGGATATTGTCGGTTTTTAGTAGTTATATGGGATCCGGCAGGATGCTATGCTCGTTTTATGAATCTCCACGGCCGTGGAAATAACACAACGGAGGTTCAGATCATGAATTTTAAAGAGTACATAGATAAGACTGATCCCGAGCTATTAAAGCAGGGGTATCAGGAATGGCTTCAGGACGCTTCTTTGATGGACGATATCTTTTTTCGCAAATGCGCCGAGTACAGACCTGATATAGTCAAGACCATCATAAGGGTGATACTCGATGATCCCGATCTTGAGATCGATGACATTCATCCTCAAAAAGAGATGGAGAATTCGCCATATAGGAGCATAATTCTTGATGCCATTGCCAAGAATCCTAATACGGGACAGATCTATAACGTCGAGGTTCAAAAATCAAGAGACGAGCACATAGAGAAGCGCGCAAGATTCCACTCTGCCATTATCGACAGCAAGAGCCTTCTGCCGCGTCAGGACTTTAAGGACATTCCTGACAGCATCGTGATATTCATATACTCGCATGATATACTCAAGAAGAATAAGGCCATATACAACATAACGCGCAAGACGGATGATAACATCCCGTTCAACGACGGTTCGCGGATAATCGTCCTAAACGGAGCGTACAAGGGCAAACACAGGCTTAAAGACCTGATTGAAGATCTTAAACAGAAAGATGCCGATAAGCTTCACTACAAGGATCTGTCGGAAGTGGTAAAAGAAACGAAGGTCGCTACATACAAGGAGGACGAGAAAATGAATATATTTGAGAAGATTTATGAAGACGCTACTAAACACGGAATTGAACAAGGCATCGAACAGGGCATTGAACAAGGTATTCAGGAAAACAAGATCGAGGTTGCTACTAATCTGATCGGACTTGGAACTCTATCTGTTGATAAGATTGCCGAAGTCACCGGTCTTAGCATTGATATAGTCAATGAACTTGCCGCTGCTAAGGCAGGCTGACAGATGTTTACAGACATAACAAAAGAGCCATTCGGGAATGAAACTCGAATGGCTCTTTATTGCTTACTTTAGACTTCCGGTCAAAAGATCAGTTTACATAAGCGTTAACGTCGAAGAAAACGGTGTTTCCTGTTGTGTCAGTTCCGATGAACTGGTAGTAACCGGGAGTAAATCCTGCATTGTTCCTGAACTGGAACTCATAGAAATAACCGTTGCTGTACTGCTTGGGCGTGATCGTTGCGGAGTACAGATAAGACGAATTCGCCAGACTTGCGTAAGGTGAATAGTAGACCGTATAGGATACGGGATAAGTGTTATAGCGGCTGTCCAGAACCTGGCAGCAGTATTCCATAATGGTCTCGCTTGTTAAGTAGTAGTTCTCGGATTCGTATCCGGAACCGTCGGAATAATAGGAATACCAGAACGGATTCATATTAGACGCCCAACCTGTAGCTAAGGTGTCGGTAGGGTTGGGTGCAGGGACGGATGAAGTTCCTCTATACGTAGTAGGAACATTGATGTGACTTCCGGCTGTGATGCCGTATGAAGCACACTTATTTGCAAACTCCGTGGAATCTGCAAATCCTGTGAACAGGATCGAGATGTCATTTGTCGTATTGGCAATCTGGCCTGCCCAATAGGCTCTTCCTCCCGGATCGGATGTTCTGTTGAGGAATACTCTGTAATAAGCCTCGATGAAGGCATCGTCCGACATGGCATTGGCATTGGCCTGGAACTCGGGACTGAAGAAGAAACCGTATGCGCACTGCTTGCCTGAGATCTGACCCGAAGAAAGCTTTGCGCACCAGTCATTCAATCCCGCGGAGTCAGGGGTTCTTCCGAGACAGTCACTGTAAAGACTTGTTACAAAAGTGACGATACCCTGATTGTAGCCGTCTGCTCTGGCAGGCACACCCAGAAAACTGAATACCAATGATGCGCAAACCAAGACGGAGATCAGAGTCTTCTTGATCATAGCAAATTTCATAAAGAATCCTCCTTTATGCGAAAATACGTGTACTGCGAAAAGCAGTCAACTAATGTGAACATTATAACATTTTCTTGATTTTTATGAAGGGGCATTTATGCCTTTTATGAGGGCGAGAGGATCTTACTCCAGTTCGAAAGCGCCCGTGTAGAGCTGATAATATGTGCCCTTCTTGGCGATCAGCTCCTCATGCGTACCGCGCTCGATTATCCGCCCGTGATCCAATACCATGATGACATCGGAATTCATGACGGTCGACAGACGGTGCGCGATGACAAACACCGTGCGTCCCTCCATGAGCTTATCCATACCCTTCTGAACGATAGACTCGGTACGTGTATCGATCGAAGAGGTTGCCTCGTCGAGTATCATGACCGGAGGATCCGCAACTGCAGCTCGAGCTATGGCGATAAGCTGTCTCTGACCCTGGGACAGATTCGATCCGTTATTGGTAAGCATCGTATCATAGCCTTCAGGCAGTCTCGTGATGAAATCATCGGCGCCCGCAAGCTTCGCTGCTTCTTTACACTCCTCGTCAGTCGCGCTTAAGCGCCCGTAACGGATATTATCCATGACCGTTCCCGTAAACAGATTCGTCTCCTGAAGGACCAGTCCCAAAGACTTGCGCAGATCCCTCTTCTTTATCTTGTTTACGTTTATCCCGTCGTACCTGATCTTTCCGTCCGCAATGTCGTAGAATCGGTTGATAAGGTTGGTGATCGTCGTCTTTCCTGCGCCCGTCGCTCCGACAAATGCCACCTTCTGACCGGGCTTCGCAAATACGCTTACATCGTGAAGGACATCCTGACCTTCAACGTAGGCAAAGTCGACATCCACAATCTCCACATCACCCTGCAGGAGCTGATAAGTAACCGTTCCGTCTGCCTGATGAGGATGCTTCCATGCCCATTTGCCCGTACGCTCTTCAGTTTCTTCTATATTGCCGTTCTCATCGACCTTACAGTTGACAAGAGCCACATAGCCGTCATCCGTCTCGGGCACCTCATCTATGAGAGAAAAGACTCTCTGCGCGCCTGCGCCCGCCATTACGACGGAATTCACCTGCATCGTAAGCTGGTTTATGTTGCCCGTAAACTGCTTTGCCATATTAAGGAAAGGCACGAGAACGGATATATCGAAGGCCAGTCCCGACAGCGACAGACCCGGAACATCGAGCGCGATAAAGATACCGCCCGCGATCGCAAGAACGACATACAGTATGTTTCCGATGTTATTGATTATGGGAGCCAGGATATTCGCATATGCATTCGCTCTCCAAGAGTCCTCATACAAACTGTCGTTTATACCGGTAAACTCCTCAATTGCCCTTTGCTCATGGTTAAAGACCTTAACGACCTTCTGTCCCGTAACCATTTCCTGGATATATCCTTCTGTCTCACCTACAGCCTTCTGCTGTCTCACAAAGTACTTCGCGGAACCTCCGCCGACAATCTTCGTGAGATAGAACATGGCGAATACGCCGACACACAGAATCAACGTCATCCAGATGCTGTAGTAGAGCATGATGAAGAATACTCCGACAACAATGGTCCCGCATCTGATAAGCGCGGGGAAGGCCTGCGAGACCAGCTGTCTTAAAGTATCTATATCATTCGTATAATGCGACATGATATCGCCGTGCTTATGTGTATCGAAGTATTTGATCGGGAGACGCTGCATTCCGCCGAACATCTCCTTGCGGAGCTTATCGAGATATCCCTGCGTCATTACAGCCATAAGCTGTGTCTCGACCACCTGAAGGACGATAGCCAGGATATACATGATAAGCAGCACGGTAAGATAAGATATCACCTGAGGCCGGGCAGCCTCCCAGTTTCCGTCTTCCACCCACTCGTTGATCACGGATATGATCTTCTGGATGAATATGGGAGGAGCTGCAGTGACCGCGGCAGCTATCAATACACAGAACACCGAGAAAGGAGCCATGAAAGGATAGTACCCGAAGAACATCCTCAGGGCTCTCGTAAGTCCTGAGAATCCGGTCTTATAGCCTTCCTTGCCCTGGCCTAAGCCTGCTCCTGCTGCACCACCCGGAGGCATTACTCCTCTCCCCCTTTCGTCTGTTGTTCATATATCTCGCGATAGATGTCGGAAGACACAAGAAGCTCGTCATGCGTCCCGCTGGCCGCTATCCGGCCGCCGTCCATTATCACGATCATGTCCGCATCCATTACGGAAGCGACACGCTGTGCGATTATTATCTTTGTCGTATCGGGGATGTATTCCTTAAATCCCTTGCGGATGAGAGCATCCGTCTTCATATCTACTGCAGAAGTCGAATCGTCGAGGATCAGGATCTTCGGCTTCTTGAGCAAAGCGCGCGCAATGCAAAGACGCTGCTTCTGACCGCCCGATACGTTGGTTCCGCCCTGTTCGATCTTCGTGTCGTAACCCTTTTCGAAAGAACGGATGAAATCATCTGCCTGCGCCAAACGGCATGCTTCCTCGATCTGTTCCTGCGTTGCATTCTCATTGCCCCAGCGGAGGTTATCGCTGATGGTTCCCGAGAAGATGACATTCTTCTGCAGGACCACGGCAACCGCATCCCTCAGGCTTTGCAGGTCGTACTCCCTTACATCGAGTCTGCCGACCTTTACCGTTCCGGAAGTAACATCGTAGAGCCTCGGTATGAGCTGAACCAGTGTCGACTTCGAAGAACCCGTTCCTCCGAGTATGCCGACAGTCATGCCCGAATCGATGTGAAGATCGATATCGTATAACGCCTCGCGCTCAGCCTTCTCGGAATACTTGAAGTGCACATCGGTAAAATCTATGCTTCCGTCGGCAACCTCGGTGACCGCATCAGCCTTGTCCTTGATGGTCGGGACTTCGTTCAGCACTTCGGCAAGCCTCTTCATGGATTCAAGGGACATCGTGAGCATGACATATATCATGGATATCATCATCAGAGACATCAGCACCTGCACTCCGTAGGTGATCATTGCGGTTATCTGACCGACATTGATGGAAACACCCATACTCGAGATTATGAGCTTGGATCCCACGAAGAGTATAAAGAGCATATTGAAATACATGCACAATGACATAAGAGGCGCGTTCATTGCAACGATGCGCTCCGCCTTCGTAAAGTCCTTCCTGATGTCTTCGGATGCCGCCGAGAATTTCTTCGTCTCATATTCTTCCCTGGCAAAACCTTTGACCACGCGCATCGCACGGACGTTCTCTTCGACCGATCCGTTCAGACGGTCATACTTCCTGAACACCGCAACAAACGCGGGCATCGCCTTCCTGGCGATCATGATAAGGCCGAACGCCAGAACGGGTATGACTATAACAAATGTCAGCGCGAGTCTGCCTCCGAGGATAAATCCCATCGCAACTGCGAAGATCATCATGACCGGAGATCTTACGGCAGTCCTTATCATCATCATGTACGAATTCTGAACGTTGGTTATATCGGTAGTAGTCCTCGTAACAAGGGATGATGTAGAGAACTTGTCGATATTGGCAAATGAGAAATCCTGGATCTTGGAGAACACATCATATCTTAAGTTGCGGGCAAGTCCTGCGGATGCCTTGGCACTGTATGTTCCCGCAAGGGTTCCGAATGCCAGGGATGCGAGCGCCGCGAGCACCATGAGAAGACCCTTGGGCAGTATATCGGATACTCCCGCTCCTGCATTGATGTCATTGACCATGCCTGCCGTGATAAACGGTATGAGCACCTCAAGGAATACCTCGCCAAGGATGAACACCAGCGAATACAAAGTGGGTTTCTTATTCTCCCTCAAAGACTTCAGTATCGTTCTTAAAACGCTCATGGGTTGTATTGTATCACGAATAATCGAAAATGGCTTTGCACAAAGGCACAAAAAAGCTGTCCCGCAATGAGACAGCCTTTATATTTTCTGGTGACCCGTACGAGAGTTGAACTCGTCACTCCGCCGTGAAAGGGCGACGTCTTAGCCGATTGACCAACGGGCCAAAAGAAAAATGGTAGCGGCAGTGGGATTCGAACCTACGACCTGCCGGGTATGAACCGGACGCTCTGGCCAACTGAGCTATGCCGCCATAAATCGCTTGAAGATTATATAAGCTTAGAACCCTAAAGTCAATACTAACATATATAAAAAGGATGCCCCGGAGGACATCCTCTTTAAATGACTGTAATCAGTTTTAAGATTACTTGAGCTCGAGCTCAGCGCCGCAGTCAGCGAGCTTCTTCATAAGCTCATCAGCCTCATCCTTGGAAACATTCTCCTTGAGGGCAACGGGTGCCTTCTCAACAAGCTCCTTAGCTTCCTTAAGTCCGAGACCCATAGCATCCTTAACAGCCTTGATAACGCCCATCTTAGCGTCGCCGAAGCTCTTAAGCATAACTGTGAACTCTGTCTTCTCCTCAGCTGCTGCTGCGCCGCCTGCTGCAGGAGCAGATGCAACCATAGCTGCTGCTGTTACGCCAAACTCTTCTTCGATTGCCTTCTCGAGGTCGAAAAGCTCTATTACGGAAAGAGCCTTGATCTCATCGAGGATCTTTGTGATATTCTCACTAGCCATTTTTAAATTCCTCCGTTTAAGTTAGTTTTAGTTTTAATGTTTTAAGCCTTTCAGGCCTCTGCCGGCGCTGCCGCCGGTTCTTCTGCAGGTGCCGCTTCTTCGGCTGCGGGCTCTTCTGCCGGAGCTGCTTCAGCAGCAGCGGGTGCGGGAGCGCCGTCTTCTTCCTGCTTCTTCTCTGCTACGGCCTTGACCAACTGGGCAAGCTTTGTAATAGGGAAAAGCATACCGAATACGACCTGGCTGTAGAGTGTCTGTGTATCCGGAACCTTGGACAGAGCAACGATCTCATCGATGGAAGCAACCTTACCGTCAATGATGCCGCCCTTGATCTCCATGGGCTCGAATTCTTCAGCAAACTTCGCAGCGATCTTTGCAGGTGCAACGATCTCATCGGAATATGCTACTGCCGTAGGACCTTCGAAGATCTCATCGAGACCGTCGATGCCGAGCTCCTTGAATACAAGACGGAGAGTCGTGTTCTTTACGACCTGGAACTTAACGTTTCCTTCGCGGAATTCGTGTCTCATTCTTGTATCCTGCTCAACAGTAAGTCCGCGGGAAGCAACAAATACGAATGTCTTGGCTTCCTTGTAAGCCTCAACAAGATCGCTTACGATCTGCTTCTTCTGTGCGAGGATCTTCTCACTGGGCATATTGTCTTTAACCTCCTTATAAGATTTTAAAACCCTTATGCCGTAAGACATAAGGGTCAAAGTCATTCACTTGATAAGCGATAAACTTCATCTCCTCGGCGGCTGTCCGTTACGGACAACGGCTGTCTTAGGCATGAAAGATATTTAATTGTTAGTTTAAGAATCAGATGTACTTCTGAGAGTTGATCTTGATTCCGGGACCCATCGTTGTAGCGATGGTAGCATTCTTAAAATACTGTCCCTTTGCCGCAGAGGGCTTCGCCTTGGCAATAGCCTCCATCAGAGCGTTAAGGTTCTCAAGGAGCTTCTCTTCACCGAATGAGACCTTGCCGATGGGGCAGTGGATGATATTGGTCTTATCAAGACGATACTCGACCTTACCGGCCTTGATATCGTTGATAGCCTTAGTAACATCCATCGTAACAGTTCCGGACTTGGGGTTAGGCATCAATCCCTTAGGACCCAAAACCTTACCGATACGTCCTACAACACCCATCATGTCGGGAGTTGCAACAACTGCATCAAAGTCAAACCAGTTCTCCTGCTGGATCTTCTGGACCATATCCTCGGCACCGACAAAATCAGCGCCTGCCGCTGCAGCCTCATCAGCCTTGGGGCCCTTAGCAAACACGAGGACCTTCTTGGTCTTACCTGTTCCGTGAGGAAGGACTACCGCGCCTCTGACCTGCTGGTCGGCATGACGGGAGTCAACGCCCAAACGGACATGAAGCTCTACTGTCTCATCAAACTTTGCCTTACCTGTCTGTGCAACAAGCTTAACTGCCTCGGAAGGATCGTAAGTTGTCGATCTGTCAACGAGCTTGGCAAGTTCTTGATATCTCTTACCTTTCTTCATCTACGATTCTCCTTCCTTTAGTCTCTTGTTACGACGATACCCATCGATCTTGCGGTACCTGCAACCATCTCGGCGCAAGTGTCGATCGAAGAAGCATTAACGTCGGGCATCTTGATCGCAGCGATCTTCTTGCACTCTTCGAAGGAGATCGTAGCAACCTTATCCTTGTTGGGCTTACCTGAACCCGATTCGATGTTGCAGGCCTTCTTAAGAAGTACCGGCACCGGAGGAGTCTTGGTAATGAAAGTAAAGGAACGGTCGGCATAAACTGTAATGATTACAGGAATGACGAGACCTGCGTCCTTAGCTGTTCTCTCATTAAACTCTTTAACGAACTGCGCGATGTTGATACCGTGCTGTCCGAGAGCTGGTCCTACCGGCGGCGCGGGTGTAGCTTTGCCTGCAGGGATCTGAAGTTTTACATAACCTGCAATTTTCTTAGCCATAACGGCCACCTCCCAATTAGTTATTTACTGTGCGCGTTGTGCGCTTACAGTTCCTTAGATCTTCTCGACCTGTGTAAAGTCGAGGTATACAGGTGTCTCACGGCCGAACATGGTGAGCTTGACCTTAACCTGCTGCTTCTCGTTGTTCATCTCTTCTACGACACAGACGGACTCTGCAAAAGGACCGCTCAATACGCGGATGGTGCTTCCGACATCGTAATCGACCTCGGGAACCCAATCCGTCTCGATGCCCATGGACATAAGATCACTGTCTGTTACGGGAAGGGGCTTGTTGGGATTTGTAGATACAAAACCCGTTACGCCTCTTGTGTTCCTGATGAGATACCACAGTTCCTTGTCGGATGTGGAAGGCTCTTCATCTCTTCCGAGCGTATCGAATCCGCTGACGAACTTGATGAATACATACCCGGGGTACTTCTTCCTCTTGACGGGCTTCTTCTTGCCGTCCTTGATCTCGATTATATCTTCGGTCGGAATGAATATATCCTGGATGATATCCTGCATGCCCCTGTTGGCTATAGTCTTCTCGAGCAAGGTCTTGACCTTGTTCTCATAGCCGGAATATGTGTGAACTACGTACCACTTGGCTTCTTTCTCTTCAGCCATATTACGCCTCACTTTCGGCAGACTCTTCCTCCGCCTCTGTCTGTTCTGCTTCGGTCTGATCAGCCTCTGTTTCTTCAGGCTCGATCTCGATAGCTTCAGGAGCCGCCGTTATTTCAGCGGAAGTCTCCGAGGGCTGTACCTCATCATAGAAGTTCGCCTTGTCGAGGATCCATCTTCCGCCCATGGATATAACGCTTAAGAAGACCGCAAAGAAAACTATGACCGCGAGAACAACAGCTGATGTATTACGAAGCTTCTCCTTTGTCGGCCACACGGACTTCTTGAGCTCCTGACGGACCTCCTTAAAGACCTGCGCTATCTTCTGGAAAACGTTTTTCTTTGACTTGTCAGCCATTACTTGGTCTCCTTGTGTACCGTATGCTTACGGCAGAAAGGGCAATACTTCTTGAGCTCTAATCTCTCGGTAGTATTCTTCTTATTCTTATATGTCTGATAATTTCTTCTCTTGCACTCTTCACAAGCGAGTGTAAGCTTATCTCTGACATCAGCCTTAGCCATAACCTAGCTCCTCCGTTTTCTACACAATAAAAAAAGACCTTGCGGCTTTTTGCTCGAAGATGATACCACGGTATAAGGGTTAAGTCAATGAGTTTTTCGCTTGGCCGTTAACGGGCGGATGCCGTGCTCCTTAGCACCGTGCGGAAAAAGAAGATATCCGCATCCTCATCGGGATCAAAGAAACTTCTGTCAGCCTCTATCCTCTCGGTGACTACCGCCGAGCCGTCCCGGTAAAACAGGAAATGTCCGTCTGATTCAGGGTATTTGTAACAACTGGACCTCGAATCGGGATCAAAATAGACAAGTCCGTCCCATCCGTACACCGCGCCCACATCGCAGTTTTCCGCCATCTCATACGCCGCGTTCGTATCCTCTTCCATGCACCCGGAATAACAGGATCGTATGTCCGCCGAGATTATCGGAGCAGACTGTATCTGCCCCAGCAGTTCGAAGTCGGCGATGTTTATGCCCTCGTATCCGTCATACGGATCAAGCAGCAGGCCTCCCTCATTCCCGTGACATTCGATTATGAGATTGTCCACGCCTCTGTACAGCTCAAGACTGTTAACCGTTCCGTCCGCATTCATACTCTTCATATTCTGCCAGAACAGATTAAACTCATCCCAGCTGTCGATATGAAGGGTCATCCACTCCATGCCCGCTTCATTCAGCAGCTGTTCGTAAACCGCGACTTCATCGCTGAACACGTCTTCGCCGTCATAGTCTTCGCCCACTATGATGTAATTGATAAGAGGATTTACGGCATAAGGGACCGCATCAGCCTGATCCGCCGAACCGTCCCCGTCCGTATCCGCAGCAAAGTCTTCCCGGACACTGCCCGCGGAAGCGCCCGTAAAGATGAGCGCGGCGGCGAGCACACAGGAAGCGGCCGTTATCAACTTCTTCTTCCCCGAAGCTCCTTCTCGACATCCTCGAGGGTGATCCCCATATGGACCATAAGAACGAGCAGATGGTATTCGACATCGGCTATCTCTGCGATAACATCGGACTTGCTGCCCTTCGCTGCAGCAATAGCAGTCTCCACGGCTTCCTCGCCGACCTTCTTCGCGATCTTCTCCGTGCCTGCATCAAGAAGGTAGTTCGTATACGATCCTTCCTGGGGTTCCTTCTGTCTGTCAAGGATAACGTTGTAAAGTTCGTTCGTGATATTCATAAGGTTCGTCTCCCTTTATTTATTCATTTGAATCAGTATCCCAATCCTCGAGAGGGGTATAGAAACACGTTCTGTTCCCGGTGTGGCACGCGGCGCCCGTCTGATCTATCTTATACAGCAGCGTGTCGCGGTCGCAGTCTATCGAGCACGAGATCACCTTCTGCACATGGCCACTCGTCTCGCCTTTCTTCCAAAGGGTGTTGCGGGAACGGGAATAATAATGCATGTATCCGGTCTCCTGCGTTAAGCGAAAAGCTTCATAGTTCATATACGCGACCATGAGGACCTCATTATTCTCATAGTCCTGCGCCACAACAGGCACCATGCCGTCGGAATTCTTCTTCATATGAGCCCACATGTCAAGCGTCGCGGGGATCTTTCTTACCGGGATCCCTCGCCCCTCAAGATAGGTCTTAAGGTCAGATATCTTTATCTCGCCGAAGTGAAAGAGTGAAGCCGCCAGGACAGCATCTGCCTTTCCCTCAACAATGCCGTCGTAAAAATCTTCCATGCATCCGGCTCCGCCTGAAGCGATGACGGGAACCGGAACTTCATCCGCTATCATGGAGGTTATCTCATTATCAAATCCGGACTTGGTGCCGTCCCTGTCCATGGATGTAAGCAGGATCTCGCCTGCGCCCAAGCTGACGGCTTCCTTTGCCCACCCGAGGGCATCTAAGCCGGTAGGCTTCGTGCCGCCCGCGATGACCACTTCCCATCCCGAAGGGAACTTGTCCTCCTGTCCCTTTCTTCTCTTAACATCGATGGCGACAACTATGCACTGCGCGCCAAACAGTTCCGACGCCTTCTTTACAAAAGACGGATCCTTGACCGCGGCGGAGTTCAGCGACACCTTATCCGCGCCCGCATTCAGGATAGCCCGTATGTCTTCGACCGTACGTATCCCGCCGCCTACGGTAAAGGGGATGAACACCTCATCGGCAACGCGCTCCACCATATCGATAACGGTATCACGGGCTTCGAGAGTGGCGGTAATATCCAGGAATACCAGCTCATCGGCGCCGGACAGGTTATACTGCTTCGCGCACTCGACCGGGTCACCCGCATCTCTCAGGGATACGAAGTTAACTCCCTTAACGACTCTTCCGTCTTTGACATCAAGACAGGGTATTATCCTTTTTGTAAGCACGCCTTAAGATCGACCTTTCCTTCGTAAATGGCCTTGCCGACGATCACGCCCGCGCAGCCTGTCGTTCTGACTTTATCTATGTCTTCGTTGCTCCCGATGCCGCCCGAAGCAATAACATCAAGACCCGTCGATTCGACCATCAGCTTCGTTGAAGAAACTGCGGGGCCTGTAAGCATGCCGTCTCTGGCGATATCGGTAAACACTATCGTTTCTGCTCCTATGGACTTCATGATGAGGGCAAATTCCACAGCATCGAGTCCCGAGCCTTCGGTCCAGCCGTCGACGGCGACCTCGCCGTCCTTGGCGTCGATGCCGATGGCGATCTTATCGCCGTAAAGCTCAAGAGCATTCTCCGTAAAAGCTCTGTCCCTGACGGCTGCGGTGCCCAGCACACATCTTGATACGCCGTAGTCTTCTATCCATCTTCTTAAAGTATCCATGTTGCGGATGCCGCCGCCCGTGTCCACCTTGAGTCCGGTCTTCTCCGCAATCTGCCGTATTATCGCGTGGTTTGTCGGAACACCTGTTCTGGCGGCATCGAGATCGACCACATGTATCCACTGCGCGCCGGCTTCTTTAAATTCCCATGCCTGCGACAGCGGATCATCGTTATAGACAGTGACCTTATCATAGTCACCCTTCAAAAGCCTTACGCACTTTCCTCCGAGAAGATCTACTGCGGGAAGTATTATCACTTCTTTATCCTCCTTGCGAATCTGTCCAGGATCTGAAGACCGGCCTCGCCGCTCTTCTCGGGATGAAACTGAGTGGCAAAGAGATTGTCCTTCTGTACTGCGCATACATACTTTATCCCGTATTCGGCATATGCCGCCGCAAAAGCTTTATCCTCCGGATCGCAATAGAACGAATGGACAAAATACACGTAGTCACCCTCGCGCAGAAGGCTTCCGGTTACATCTTCAAGCTTGTTCCAGCCCATCTGGGGGACCTTCAGTCCTTTGTCGACAGTAGCCGAAGAAGGAAACTTCCTGACGCTTCCGGGGATCAGATCAAGACCTTTTACATTGCCGTCTTCACCTGCGCCCTCCTCGGACTCGGAGAACAGAAGCTGCATCCCGAGACAGATCCCGAGCAGGGGCTTCCCTGATGCCGCGAACTTCCTGACGGCAGCATCGAGACCTTTATCCTTAAGAGCTTCCATCGCGGGAGCAAAAGCTCCCACCCCCGGCAATATCAATGCATCACAGGATGCGATAAACTCAGGATCATCCGTGATCCGGCATTCGCGGTGAATGTATTCAAGGGCTTTGCGCACAGAGGCGAGATTGCCCATCTTGTAATCAACGATGCCGATCAAATGATCAGATCTCCTTGCCTGTGAGCCTTGAATAGCACTCGCGGTACTTGCTCGCAGTCTTGTCGATGATCTCCTGAGGCAGGGTCGGCGCGGGATATGTCTTATCCCAGTCGAGCGTCTCAAGCCACTCTCTTAAGAACTGCTTGTCAAAGCTCTTCTGGGCATGTCCGGGCTCATAGTCCGCAGCATCCCAGAATCTCGACGAATCAGGTGTAAACATCTCATCACAGACCGTAAGCACGCCGTCGATCTTGCCGAACTCGAACTTGGTATCGGCGAGGATCAGACCCTTGGTAAGGGCATAGGCCGATACCTTGTTGTAAAGAGCGATGGAAGAATCACGCAGAGCCCTGGCATCTTCTTCGCCGATAAGGTCAATAAGCTGCTCGTAGGTGATGTTGATGTCGTGTCCGCTCTCCTCCTTGGTGGAAGGCGTGAACAAAGGCTCGGGCAGTTTATCTCCCTGAACCATGCCCTCTGGCATCTTTACGCCGCCGACGGTTCCGTTCGCCTTATATTCCTTCAGGGCGGAACCCTCGAGATATCCTCTTACGATACACTCTGCGGGAAGCATCTGCGCTTTCTTAACGAGCATGGATCTTCCCTCGAGCTGCTCTTTGTACTGATCAAATCCCTGAGGATATTTCGATACGTCCGTAGTGATCACGTGGTTCGGGATTATGTCCTTCGTGTAATCAAACCAGAAAGCCGATATCGATGAGAGTACCTTGCCCTTATCGGGTATCAGTTCGTCGAATACGACATCAAACGCCGATATCCTGTCGGTAACGATAAGAAGAAGGCTGTCGCCCAGGTCATAGATATTCCTTACCTTACCCTTCGCGAGTATCGGCTTATCTATAAAATCAGTATCCTTGATAAGCATTTTTATATCCTCCGTTGATTAGATTATTCCTTTGGTGGAGATGACCTCTCCTTCGAATCTCGGATCGATCTCCGTCGCTTCTCTCAAAGCCCTTGCGAGCGCCTTGAACATCGCCTCTGCCTTGTGGTGATCATTAGTTCCGTAAGGACAGCTGATGTGAAGAGTGATTCCTGCATTGTATGCAAACGATCTCATGAACTCCTCGACAAGCTGGGTATCCATGGCGCCCATCATGTCTGCTGTGAACGCACAGTCAAATACGATAAAAGGTCTGCCCGATACATCGATCACGGCCTGTCCCAATGCCTCATCCATCGGGATCATTGCCGATCCGTAACGCCTGATGCCGGTCATGTCACCGAGAGCCTTATTTACGGCCTGACCAAGAACTATGCCCGTATCTTCGATACTGTGATGCGCATCGACCTGAAGATCGCCCCTGCAGGTAATATCCATATCGATTCCGGAATGCTTGGAAAGCGCCGTCAGCATGTGATCGAAGAATCCGATCCCGGTATCGATCCTGCTGATCCCCTTGCCGTCGAGATCGACCTTAACGGCAATATCTGTCTCTTTGGTCTTCCTTGTTATCTCAGCCGTTCTTGGCATTGTTAACCTCCTGCCTTACCTCATCGACGAACTCTTCCATGTCCTCAGGCGTGCCTATCGTGATACGGAGTCTGTCGTCCAGGCCTTCAGTCTTAAAATACCTTACAAGTATACCCCGTGCGCGCAGGTTCTTGTATAACGATTCCGCGTCAATTCCCTCCGGCACCTTCGCGAAAATGAAATTAGCCGACGAATCAGGCACGGAAAAGCCCAGTTCACGCAGAGCCTCCGTGGTATATCTTCTGGTCGCGATGATCTTATCCGTGCATGCCCTGTGATATGCTTCATCGCGGATGGCACCCGCGGCAAGGACCTGGGCAAGCCTGTCCGTAGGATACGAATTGAACGAATCCCTCGCTCTTTTTAAACCCTCGATGAGCTCTTCCGAAGCGACCGCATATCCTACCCTGAGTCCCGCAAGGCTGTAAGACTTTGACATAGTCTTGACCACGACGAGATTGGGATACCGGGGAAGCAGTGAGACCGCGGTAAAGTAAGGATCCGTAAAATCACCGTAAGCCTCATCTATGACGACGACGGAATCGGGATTGCCCTTCAGTATCACTTCGATGTCTTCAAGGCTTATCGCCCGCGAAGTCGGAGCGTTCGGATTCGCGATCACGATCCCGCAGTTGGGGATGCCGGTATAATCGGAAGGATCGAGCCTGAAGTTCTCTCTCAAAGGAATGAGCTCGGACCTTATGTCATAGAATCTCTCGAACACCGGATAAAAGCTGTAAGAGAACTCGGGGGACAGGACCGGAAGACTTGTGCGGCTCTCCTTTTCGAAGAAGGTCTGGAAGCACAGCGCGAGGACTTCATCGGATCCGTTCCCCGCGAAGATCTGCGAGGGCAATACGCCCTCCTTCTTTGCAGCCGCTTCCGCAAAGCCGGAAGCATTCGTATCGGGATAAAGCCTCAGATTGGAATAATCGAACGTCCTTAAGATGACACGCGTCATGGGAGAAGGCGGGTACGGATTCTCGTTGGTGTTGAGTTTTATGACCTGCTCGCCCTTCTTAGGCTGCTCACCTGCGACATAGGGTTCGATCTCATTTATCTTGCGGTTCCAAAACTTGCTCATTACGCCTCCTCAAATCTTACAAGCGCGGATGCTGCGTGGCAGTACAGGCCCTCGCTTGCGGCGAACTTGGCAACATCCTTATATACATTTTTCAAAGACTCTTCATTATAGTCAATGACACTCATCTTCTTATAGAAATCTCCCGTGTTGAGAGGCGAGAAGAACCTCGCCGTGCCCGAAGTCGGGAGTGTGTGATTGGGACCCGCGAAGTAGTCGCCCAAAGGCTCGGGAGAGTAATTGCCGAGGAATACGGCGCCTGCGTTGTTAATGCTCTCCAATACCTTTTCCGGATCCCTTACGCACAGTTCGAGATGCTCGGGAGCAAGCTCCTCCGAGAACGCCACGGCGGTCTCGACGGAATCGACACAGATAACGGAACAGTAATCCTCCATAGATCCACGGAGCTGTTCTTTCCTCACTGCCGTCTCAGATCTTCTGTCGGCAGCCTCCCATACCTTGCGCGCAAGGTCTTCGCCGACGGCGAGGACTATCGCCGATGCGAGCTTATCGTGTTCAGCCTGGGCCAGCATGTCCGCCGCAACGAATTCGGGATCGGCGGTATCGTCCGCAATGATGATGACCTCCGAAGGACCTGCGAACATATCGATATCAACCTGACCGTAGACCAGCCTCTTGGCGGTGTTGACGAATATGTTTCCGGGGCCGCAGATCTTATCGACTCTCGGTATCGTCTGTGTCCCGTATGCCATCGCCGCGATCGCCTGAGATCCTCCGACCTTATAGATCTCGGTGGCCCCTGCGATATCCGCAGCCGCCAGTATGACCGGCGCGATCGAGCCGTCGGCTCTCGGCGGAGTACAGAATACTATCCTGGGAACGCCTGCCACTGAAGCGGGAATTACATCCATGAGGACCGTCGACGGGAGCGGCGCTGTCCCTCCCGGAACATACACGCCTGCGATCGATACCGGTCTGACCTTAACGCCGATCTTTGATCCTTCGGCCGTATCCATCATGAAGCCTTCTTCCCTTTGGCGCTCGTGGAATACCCTGATGTTCTCCGCGGCTTTCTTCATGACACGGAGAAGTTCGGGATCCTCTTTCTCGAGACTTGAATACGCCTGCTTTATCTCATCAGCCGTAACCGCCATCGTATCCGGTGTGAGATCGGCCTTATCGAACTTCTTTGTATATTCGAGTACGGCTTCGTCACCTCTTGCCCTTATGTCATCGATGACACCCTGGACCGTCGTTATGACGGGGCCTAAATCCATCTTGCCGCGGGCGCCGAGCCTGTCGCAGACTTCCTTAAGATTTTCCTTTGTTCCGTTTACATATTTACACTTCATTCCAGAGCCACCTGTTCCTTGATCTTTTCTATCATCGGTCTTATCTCGTCTGACTTCATCTTCATCGATACCCTGTTGACGACCACTCTCGCCGAGATATCAGCAACGGTCTCTATGACGTCGAGCCCGTTCTCCTTTAATGTCCTGCCCGATTCGACGATATCGACGATGCAGTCGGCAAGTCCTATAAGAGGCGCAAGTTCAATGGAACCGTTGAGCTTTATGATCTCCACGCTCTCCTTCTTAACGCCCTCGAAGTAAGCCCTCGTGATATTGGGATACTTCGTTCCTATCCTCTTGTTGGGGATAAGGTCAAGCCTGCCGTCTTTCAGACTTACGGGGCCTGCGACGCAGAGCCTGCATTTGCCGTACTTCAAGTCCACGACCTCATAGAGGTCCCTTCCCTCTTCGAGCAGGGTATCCTTGCCGACAAATCCTATGTCAGCCGCGCCGTATTCGACATAAGTCGGAACATCGGCGGGCTTGGCCATGATGAATCTCAAACCCGCTTTCTCATCTTCAAGTATGAGCTTCCTTGATTCGTCCTTGGCGGCTGTACAGTCGTAACCCGCATTCTCGAGCAGTTCTATCGCCTTGTTCGCCAGTCTTCCTTTTGATAAAGCTATCGTCAACATTGTTTACGAGTACCCCCTGTCAACCGAAGTAGACGGCTCTGCCGACACCGTTGCTCTTGGCATAAGCCTCTATGTCTGCCTTTGACATGCCGTCAGTCGCAAGTATTACGGACAGGCCTTCCGATCTTAATCTCTCGGCTTCGGCGTATGCCTTACCGCGCTGTCCCAGCTCGAATCCGATTATCGCATCGACGGGTTTCTCTTCCATGGACACACCCTGTCTCATAAGCGCCGTCAGCACCAGTGTGAGTGACAGCGAGAAGCCTACACACTCCATCTCCTTGCCGAAGACAGCAACCGTGTTATCGTAGCGGCCGCCGGAGATTATCGGAAATCCGACACCGTAGGTGAATCCCTTAAAGATCACACCTGTGTAATAATCCACTGAACCTCCCGTAAGTCCCGCATCAACGGAAACATACTTTATGAATCCGTCTTCCTCGAGCGCCGTCAGTATGTGCTTCAGATTATCGAGAGCGCGTGCCGACTGAGGATCCGAGACACGGCCCTTAAGATCTTCGATCACGTCAAATGTACCGGATGCATCAGGCAGCATCAGCAGAAGCTGTTTCATGTCATCTGACAGACCCAGCATATCGCAAGTCTTTTCTATCGTAACCGTATCGCGGCGGCTTATGGCTTCCCTGATGATATTCCTGTTCTTCTCGTCAAGGCCTGCCTCATTCGCTATTCCTTCGAACAGCCTGACCTGTCCTATCGATATCTGAAGATCCCTGATCCCCGCCGACAATGCGGATCTTATGGCGATCTCGATCACCTCGACATCGGCATCAAAGTCGGCAGAACCCATGAGCTCGACACCCGCCTGGGTAAACTCGCTCTGTTTGCCTCCTCCCGACTCGGCAAAACGGTACATGTTCTCGATATAACAAAGCCTGAGCGGAGCGAGCTTGGGATCAAAAGAATCAAATTCCTTAACACCCGCCGCGTACCTGGCCGCAGGTATCGTGCCGTCATATCTGAGCGTCAGAAGGCGCCCCTTCTGATCTGTCATCTTATAGAGGTTCTCCTCCTTCACAAATCCGGGCCGGCTGTAGATATCGAGATACTCTATCCCGGGAGTTTCTATCTCCTTATATCCGTAGAGCCTGAACAGTTCGCGCAGGTCACCTTCGGTCTTTTTCTTAAATGCGCAGATCCCGGGCAAAGTGTCCGTGAAGCCGTCTGCCGTATAAAATTTAGCGTCGATCATATTGTTTACCCTTCATTGATATTCGCTTATTTTACTTTATCCGCAGGCAGTTTACTACCCTTTTACTTTAGCACACTAAAGCGCTAAAGTACCCGTGCATTATACAGACACCTCACGGCTTTGTCAAACAAGGTAATACCACTCACGGTCATCTTTTCTTCTTTTGACGGCCATTCTTGCACCGAATGAAGCCTCTTTCCTGATGAGCTTAAGGATCCTCTTATTAACATTATGCTCCAGCGTATATTTGTTGAGCGCGGCGCGGACATCCTTGTCCTCTGTCATCGGACTCATCAATGACCCCTTAAAGAACAGCTTCCACAACAGCCTGTTCTCCCTCATGTCACTGCAGTCCGGCGATGTCAGTATGTAATTAAAGGCAAACATAAAATCATCTGACGCTTCCTTTGCAAAGAGCCTGACAGACGGCATCAAAAGCCCGTACAGATTAACGCGGACCGAGCTTAAGAACCCGCAGAGCTTACCGTATTCTTCGGGATTCTCATTTCTCATGAGCAGATCGAGCCTGGGATACTTGTCCTTCGCGTAGCGGAAAGGGACACGCGAGATGAAGTCTGTCTTCAGTGCCTGCTTTCCGTCACGGGTCCTGATGATATATGATCTTGGCCGCATTGGGCTGCCTTCTGAGATAACGGCTGCCATCCAAGGTTCCGTTACCGTATCGTTGATAAGCTTCTCGAGTTTTATATAAAAGGAAAGATCATCATAAAGGGAACATACTTCAGGCGACAGGAAGAAAAACCTCCAGAGTATCTTTTCGCCCGCAAGCTCCTTTTCACGGAGTATGAGCCCTGCCGTATAGAGCGCATCCTCACGGCATTGTTCGAGTTCGTCCGGCCCGGCCTTCCTTCCGAGGTACTTCACGAGCTCATGTTCTTCGATAAAGGCCTTGAGCTTTCTGCCCCTCCCGCTGTCGGGAACCGGGAATCCGGGGGCGATATCGATGAATCCGGCCATCCTGTCGATCTCGTCCTTTGAAAGATCCTTAACAACCGTCGTGTCTATGTCATCGAATTCAAAGGCGCCGGGGCCGGTGTCTTCCGTTTTCTTTCTCTCTTTCCCGGCTTTTGCGGGCGCGGATATGCCACCGGAAGGAGCGAGATTCAGAGGCTGCCCGTTCTCATCAAGGAATCTGACTTGGATCGATCCGTCCTCCCGCACATCCGTGATCTTTATCCGTTCATCGGGTACCTCAAGATGAGCAAAACGGCGCGCAAATTCCATCGCCGTCTTGTAGGCTGTGTTTATCTTCTTAAACTCTTCCTCGTCATCTTCGGGATTGTGTATCTTTATGAGCGCCGAATATGCTCTCCTGATCTTCTTCTCATCAGTAGTCGGCTCTATCCCCAGTATATCGCGGAATATCTCCATATCAGTATTCCAGAGTATCGAGCAGATCCGAGAGAGCCTTATATGTCTCCCTTACCCTGATAATGTCCTGGCGTTCGAGAGCCGCCCGGAAGTTCATCAGGTGCGTCGCTATTATGCTTCTGGTCTCCACATATGACTGCTCATACACTCTCTCGGCCCGTGCTATAAGCGCTTTGTACTTCTCGTCCTCGGGACGGATGAGCATGGAAGCCTCCATCTTTGATCTCATCCTGTCGATCTCATCTTCCGACAGCACGCTGCTGTTGCTTCGAAAAGCTTTTGTCGCTTTGGCTCCGTCAGTCGTCGTCACATCAACGATAAGGATCCCGTTGATATCGTATGTCATCTTGACGTCGCATATCTTCTCGTTTCTCTTGCAGGGCGGGCAGGAAAGCTTCAATTCGCCTATAAAGAGATTCTCATCAGGGTGGATGTTCTCGCCCTGATAGATCTCAAGTGTAATGCCGGTCTGGTTATCATGCGACGCGCTGTAGGATCTTTGGATAGAAGAAGGAAGCGTGTTGTTCCTCGGTATGATGGGGCTCATGATCTTTGATCCGTCGTTAAGTATGTCGTTATTGACCGCCACGCCCAGAGTAAAAGGGCATATATCCGTCAGTATGACATCCTTGAGATCCTTATTCTTCATGGCGGCATATATCGCGGCGCCCTCGGCGATCGCGGTATCGGGATCCACCGAAGTATCGGGGTCTATGCCCGTGATCTTCTTTATGAATTCCCTTACTGTCGGCATCCTGCACGAGCCGCCTACAAGGATGACCGTATCTATGTCCTCAAGTTTCTTGCGGCTGTCATGTATCGCCTTGCGGACGGGCTCTCTTATCCTGCCGAAGATATCCTTCGAGATCCTGATAAGCTCTTTATTCGTCAGGGTCAGTACATATTTGTGCTGTTCGAGCGGTATCTCCATCATGACCATCGGAACCGAGGAAAGCTCCATCTTCGCTCTTTCCGCAGCCCGGTAAACAACAGCCTTCTCAACAGAAGACAGAGCGCCGTAATCAAGATCGTTCTTCTTGCAAAAATCCCTGGCTACGGCTTCGTTAAAATCCTTGCCGCCGAGCTTGTTGTCACCTGCAACGGCAAGTATCTCGATAATGTCATCGAATACATCGACGACGGAAACGTCAAGGGTTCCCCCTCCGAAATCGATCACCATGTAGGTGCCGTCTTCGTAACCGTTCTTCGTAAGATAGGAAAGGGCCGCAGCGGAAGGCTCATTGATGAGTCTCTCCACATTAAGGCCAGACAGTTCCGCAGCGATCCTCGTCGCTCTTCTGCTGTTATCGTCAAAATAAGCGGGGACACTTATGATCGCTTCTTCAACGGGTTCCCCCAAAAAAGCTTCGGCATCTGCCTTTAATTTCTTTAATATCAGAGAAGAAAGTTCCTCGGGAGTATATTCGTTGCCTCCGAGAACAACAGTCGTTCTTGTTCCCATATCGCGCTTGAATTCCGAAGCCGAGCGGTCCGGATGGGAGATCAGTCTGTCCCTTGCGGGCTGACCCACGATGATCTTGCCGTCATCATCCGCGCTGACTGCGGATGGCGTGATAAAAGACCCTAAGCTGTTCAATATCTTTACGGGCTTATCATCCTTATATGCGACCGCCAGACTGTTGGTGGTCCCCAGATCGATTCCTATCCTTGCCATGGGTTGATTATAACATCACTTATGGTAGTTCTCGTTGTTATATATCTTAAAGCCCCTGTATATCTGCTCCAGAACTATGAGCCGCGTCATCGTGTGCGTCATCGTGTGTTTTCCCAGACAAAGTCTCAAGTCCGCACGTTCCGTTACTTCAGGCGACAGTCCGTTGCTCCCGCCGATAAGGATGAAGAGCCTGCCGCCGCCCTTTTCGAGAGAGGAGATAAGTGATGATGATATCTGCTCAGAAGTCATTTCCTTCCCGTGAAGATCTATTGCCCAGACCCTGTCCCCGGGCTTCACCCTGGACAGCATGCGCTGTCCCTCTTCTTCGAGCGCGCGGGCAACGGGTATGTGATCGGGACTTGCCTCGACTTCCGCGATATCAACGCTGCAGTAGCGCGACAGACGCTTCACATACTCCGCGATGCCTTCGTTGAGCCATTTCTCACGGGTCTTACCGGGACTTATCAATACTATCTTCATGTCAGAAACAGAATCCCGCGGTAGGCTCGTGCCTTCTTGCTACCATCATCTCATAATCGGAATCTCTTTTAAGCTTGAACGAGGCAAGGTAGTCACATACAGTGCTTTCAGCCTTCGCGGGCGTATTGTTCTGCTCGGAAAGATGAGCCAGGATAAACCTTCTCGTACCGTTGTCTATGAGATACTTCACGACTTCCGCGCAGTCATCATTGCTGATGTGGCCTCCGTCTCCTGCGATCCTTATCTTGAGTTCCTCGGGGTAAGGTCCGTAGACCAGCATATGCCTGTCATAGTTTGATTCGAGGAGCACCGCATCCGCGCCTTTAATAAAACTCTTGAGCTCATCTGTCACAACGCCCAGGTCTGTAGCGACAACGCATGCCTGATCCGCTTCAGTGATCTTATAGCAGACAGATCCCGCTGCATCGTGCGGGGTCGCAAAAGCTTCGATAAAGACCCCGTCACTGACCTTCGTGCGTACGCCGGGAGTTATCCTTATATCAGGAGTCGAGTCGTGAGGTTTGGTAAAACGCCTTGCCATCCCTCGGAATGTGCCTTCCGTCGCATACAGCGCCGAGGGGTATTTTCTTATAAAGACATCAAGGCCGCTTACATGATCGGTATGGGAATGCGTGATCAATACGGCATCTATATCGCACGGATCCGTGCCTGCTTCGTTAAGGGCGTTGACGATGGCCTTGCAGTTCTTTCCCGCATCTATAAGGATGTTTGCACCGGAAGTCCTGACCAGCGTTGCATTGCCGGAACTTCCCGAGAAGAGCGGGATAAGTTCCATATCAGGCCTCTTTGTCCTCGTAAAGATTAAGGCTGCCCGCGATCTCGATATCGGCGCCGAGCGATCTTAACTTATCGACGATCTTCTCATAACCGCGGTCGATCCTTCTGGCTTCATCGATATAAGAGGTTCCGTCTGCGGCAAGAGCGGCGCATACGAGAGCTGCTCCGGCCCTTAGGTCGGTCGCCTTTACCTGTGCGCTGGAAAAATGATCGATCCCGTTGATAAGCGCGATGTGGTCGAAGATACTGATATTCGCTCCCATCCGCTGAAGTTCCGGAATATACTGATATCTGTTCTCCCAGACATCCTCGTCCATCTTGCTCTGTCCTTCCGACAGGCAAAGCAGGACAACGGTCTGCGGCTGAAGATCCGTCGGGAATCCGGGGTACGGGGCAGTCTTGACATTTGTTCCCCATACAGGTTCTTCAGGATCCCTGTAGACCCTCAGATAATCGTCACCCTCATCTATCGAGTATCCCATCTCGCGCATCTTCGACGACAGCGGATCCATGTGGGTCGGGATGATATTGTGAATGGTAACATCTCCGTTCGTAACCGCGGCGGCTATCATATATGTCCCCGCCTCGATCTGGTCCGGGATAATGGAATATGTAAAGTTTCCGGGCAGCTTGTCAACACCGGTGATCTTGATCGTATCCGTGCCGGCGCCCTTGATCTTCGCTCCCATAGAGTTCAGGAAGTTCGCCACATCGACGATGTGCGGTTCCTTAGCTGCATTAACGATAGTGGTCTTGCCCTGTGCTTTTGAAGCCGCGAGCATGATATTGATCGTCGCGCCTACGCTGACGATATCAAGGAATATGCTTGCGCCGCGCAAAGGATCCGCGTGCAGAGAGATAATGCCTCCGTTTATATTCCTGAAATCAGCTCCTTTGGCGCCCATCTGTCTGAAAGCCTTAAGATGCAGGTCAATGGGTCTCTGTCCGAAGTCACATCCTCCGGGCATGCGCAGCGATGCCTTTCCCCCTCTGCCGAGAAGTGCGCCGAGAAGATAATAAGATGCCCTGATCTTGGAAACGGAAGGTCCCGTCGCCTCGTATGTATCGATGCCGCGCGGGTCAATGTGAAGGGTCACAGATCCTTCCGGAGTAAGCTCAGTCTCGATCTTCGCCCCGATAGACTCGCATATCTTTACCATTACATGAACATCCGAGATGTCCGGAACGTTCTCCAGTGTGCACGTTCCGTCGATCATCATAGAAGCAGCGAGGATGCCCAATACAGCATTCTTGCTCCCGCTGATGTTTATATGTCCCTTAAGCGGCTTGCCGCCTGTTATCTTATATGAATATGAATCCAAGTTATTTACCTTCTGATTCGTCAAGGACCTGCTTTACGGCAGACTTAATCTCGATCTCATTATTATCTTCAGAACCGTTATCCAAGTCAAGGAAAAGACTTCCTTTCCTCTTCTTTCTTGTCGTATTCTTCTTCGGCTGAGCGGGTTCCGGATGAACCGTAACGGCCTCTCTCCTGTCCTGATGTTCGTTTGCCGGACCTGATTCCTCCTTTGCCGCAGGCTTCTGAGGCACGGCCCTCGGCAGTATCTGCTGGGTAAGTATCGCCTGGGCTTCCTCGCGGCGGATCCGGTCTTCTCTTGCCGCCCTCTCTTCCTCCGTTTCTTCAGGAACTGCAGGTTCTTCCGGTCCTTCCGGGACAGGCTCCGTCTCCTGTTCTGCGGGGAAACCCTGGATCTGCTCTTCGGGAATCTCATAAGAAACGGATTCCGCCGGCATCACCTGTTCCGAAACTTCATCGATGATATCTTCCGCGTCATCGATCATGTCCGGCTCGATATAAGTCAGTTCGTCGACAAGATCCGTATACCGCTCAGATCCGAGAGTCCTTAACAGTTCTGCAAGCTTAATGTCTCTCAGACTCTTCTGTCCCGCAGGAACACTCTCGAATTCATCCGCGATATCTTCAACATCCGAGTAACCCATCGAACGCACGGCCTCTACCGCCTGAAGCGCCATAAAATCCGCAGCAGTCCGAAGATACGGCTTCTCACTCACTATACCTGAGACGGCATCCTCATACACGCTCTCGAATACGGCGCCCGCGACCGGAAGTATTACGGTAAACGAAGATCCCTCATAGAGCTTCGTGCTCACGTTTATGGATCCGTCATGCATATCCACTATGTCTTTGACAATAGAAAGGCCGATGCCGGAGCCGCCCGCCTCACGGGACCCGGAATTATCCACGCGGAAGAACCTCTCGAAAAGGTAATCAACATCCTTCTCGGGCACTCCCCTTCCGTTGTCGGAAACCTCGATCCCTATACGGTCTCCGATGGCGGATACTTTGATATCCACCCTGTCGGAAACGGTCTTACCCTCATATGATATGTATTTGATCGCATTCGTCAGAAGATTGATCACCACTCGCATGAGAAGATTCTCATTGCCGAAGACCAGCGGATAGTACATATCGGCAGGGATCTCTATCTGCACCTTATCGCGTCCCGGATATTCCGCGACCGAAGCTGTCGCCCGGCTGACGATCTGCCCGATATCCACTATGCTCATCGGCACACTGTCCTGACACATCGACAGCGTCAGGAAATCCTGCACGATATCCTGCATTCTGACGGCATTCGTTATGACGCGGCTTCCCCACTTCTTCATCTCTTCGTAGGTGGGCATGTTGTCTGGTGTAATATTGTTTATAAACAGCTCTGAAGCCCTTATAACAGTAAGAGGGGTCTTAAGCTCATGTGACACATTGGCTGCCAGATCCTTCTGCCTTCTCTCGTCATCCTTGAGCTGCGTAATATCATCGATGATGATGATATCGAGCCTGTGGTCCTCATATATCTTATGAAGGATCTTTATCTCAAATATCCTGCCGTCATTGCAGTAATTGACCCTGACCGAGGAATCCTTGTTCTCGATATTGAGGAGATAATCGGATTTAAGATGATTGTCCTTCTCGAACATATCGAGGAAGGCATCGATAGTCGGCGGGACAGCAGCGCCCTGAAGAAAACCCTCCATGGTCTCTACCGTCCTGTTGTTATAGACAAGTCCCTGCGGATCGTATGTAATAACGCCGAGATTTACATTATCTATGATGGAGGATCTTACGATCCCCTGATATTCGAGCTTCTCAATTACCTTATCGACCTGTTCGTCAGCCTTGTGGTTATACACATTGTTTCCGACTATATAACCCAGCAGCAGGGCCATAAAGATCAGTATGCAGACACCGACTGTAACCAGAGCAAGATGAGATGTGATGAAAGCGATCACGGGAAGATCCCTTAATCAAATTCCTTGGGGAAATAGTAACCTGAACCGCGTCTGGTAAGTATGTACTTGTAATTGGGCTGATTGGGTTCGATCTTCTTTCTGGTTCTCCTTACGGTAACATCAACGGTCCTTACATCGCCTGAGAAAGCGTAATTCCAGACCTTTGAGAGCAATTCATCCCTGGTGCATACGCGGCCCGCGTTCTGTTCCAGATACTGGACAAGCTTAAACTCGTTGGAGGTAAGATCGCAGCTTATGCCGTTGACCAGGACCTGCATGGCATCGTAATCGATGACCAGCTCGCCGTCACAGTATACATGCTTGGAATTATCGGGCTTATTCTCTCCGGTCCCTCTTGAAGACCTTTTAAGGAGAACCTTTACCCTCTCTACGAGCAGGGTCGGATCGAAGGGCTTCGGTATATAATCGTCGGCGCCCCTTCTTAAGGCTTCGATCTCATATACGGTAAGCTTCCCCTTTGCCGTAAGAAAAAGGATCGGAACGTCGCTTCCTGCCTTTCTTAAGTCCTCTGTAAACTGGAGACCGTTATAATTGGGCATCATCCAGTCGAGGATGATGAGATCCGGATTCTTCTCCTGAGCCATTCTGAAACCTTCCTTGGCATCGGTTGATGATATCGTCTCAAACCCGAAGCTGCCTAATACGTCGGAAACTGATGAAACTATCTGAAGCTCGTCGTCAACAATCAAGATCTTTTCCATAGAAAACGCATCTCCCGTAAAAAAGTAACATTACAAATCATCTTACCAATAAAACATTTATGTAGCAAATAGATTGCAAAAAAAAAGAAGCCCTTGGCGTTTAGCGCCAAGAGCTTCATATAAACCGGCGGCAACCTATCTTCCCGGGCCGTTGCCAGCCAAGTATTGTCGGCACACGCGAGCTTAACTTCTGTGTTCGGAATGGGAACAGGTGTGGCCTCGCGGTAATAACCACCGGTATGGTTGAAGGATATACCCTCAGGACTGCATAAGAGGCTGAACAAGACGATGTGTCTTGGATAAAAAAGACATTGAACATAACTTGTGGTCAAGTCCTCGGGCATTAGTACCGGTCAGCTGAATGTATCTCT
>JAFXPN010000038.1 GCA_017527865.1 Clostridiales bacterium | reverse complement strand
CGGAACCTTAGCGCAGATACAAAGGTTAAGTGATGCCGGGTGTGACATTACGCGCGTTACGATCCCCGATATGGAGGCTGCAGAGGCTCTGAAGGAGATCTCTAAGAAGTCTCCGATACCTGTAGTTGCCGATATTCACTTTGATTACCGGTTGGCCATTGCGGCTGCAAAGAACGGAGCTGCCAAGATCAGGATCAATCCCGGCAATATAGGCGGTCCCGATAAACTCAAGCAGGTTGCAGATATCTGTAAAGAACGCGGACTTCCGATAAGAGTAGGAGTCAATTCCGGGTCTATAGACAGAAAGCTCGTCGATGAGTTCGGAGGCGTATGCGCCGAGAATATGACCAAGAGCGCTCTGGATGCGGTGAGGCTTTTAGAGGACACCGACTTTGATAATATCATCATATCGATAAAGTCATCTTCGCCTAAGCTTACCATCGAGACTTACAGGCTCATGAGCAAGGCGTGTGATTATCCGCTGCATGTAGGGGTTACGGAGGCAGGTACTTTAAGGGAAGGAACCGTAAAATCTGCCGTCGGCATAGGAACCCTGCTTGCCGAAGGTATCGGAGATACGATCAGAGTGTCGCTGACAGGTGATCCCGTTGACGAGGTTTATGCGGCCAAGAGTATCCTTAAGGCTCTTGATCTTAAGACCGGAGGAATTACTTTTGTTTCATGCCCGACCTGCGGCCGTACTCAGGTGCCTCTTATCGATATAGCGAATGAGATCGAATCGAGGGTCAGCAATCTTCCGTATGATCTTAAAGTCGCCATAATGGGATGCGCAGTTAACGGTCCCGGGGAAGCCCGCGATTCAGATATCGGCATTGCAGGCGGTAAGGATGAGTTCCTGCTCTTTGAACACGGACAGATCGTGAGAAAGCTTAAGTCCGATTCCGCGGTAGATGAATTCGTGGCTGAGGTCATCAGACTCGGTGAAGAGAAAAGCAGTTTAAAGAGGTCATAATGAGAAATCTTATTCAGCAGCTTGGGCTGGGACCTGAATTCGAAGAAGGTCTTGGCGGGTTAAAGGTCGGTAAAATCGATTATTACAGGAATGATAATCTCATATCGATCAGGATAACGGGAGAAAGGTCTGACGACACAGACCGTCTGCTTCAGCAGGTTAAGGAGAAGATGGAGCAAAGATCTCAAAGCAGAGTTGAGATCGGATTTGCGCCTCAGGAGGATACGGTCAGGACGTCTTCCGTAAGACCGTCCGCCAGACCCGGGATAGATCCGGAGATCATGCGCATCTTGGAAGAGGAAGAACGCATGAAGAAGGAGAAAGCCGCTTCTAAGAAGAAAAAGGCACCTGAGGATAAGAATTCATGGGTCGCAAGGGCAAAGGAACAGCAGGCCCAGAACGGCGGAGATAAGCAGAAGGCCAGGTTTAAGGCTAAGAAGAATACGGATGCGCTGATGGGAAGAGTGATATCAGGCTCGTCCAAGATAGATATCAAAGATCTCGATGATTCTTCGATCAATGTGAACATCGAAGGTCAGGTCATCTATATGGAAGAAGATAAGATGCAGGATATCCTGAAGCTTTCCAAGAACGGCCAATGGGTCATCGCCAAATTCTACATAGTAGATGCAACCGGCGGCACGAATGCTTTTATGCTCCTGAAGCCTGAGGAAGCAGATATATTCGAGAAGACCTTTCCTGAGGGCAAAGGCGGATATGCGGGCTTTCAGGTTTCTTTCAATTACGACAGGAACGAGAGGGGAGTCAAGGTTACGGGCGTATATGAGGCGCATCCGCCGGCGCCCCGTAAGGATGAATGCGAGTATAAGCGTGTCGAACTTCATGTCCACTCCAAGATGAGCGAGAAGGATGCCGTCAGTGATCCTGCGGCTATCATGAATCTGGCGGCTTCGTTCGGACACAGAGCCTGCGCCATAACGGATCATGGCGTCGTTCAGGCATTCCCTCATGTTTATGAGGCTGTCAAGAAGATCAATGAGAAGAAGGAAGAGGGAGAAGAGAAGTTTAAGGCAATACTGGGCTGCGAGGGTTATCTTGCGGATGACGGACCGACTGTCTTTTATAATCTTCCGTTCTATGATGACAAAGATAATGAGGATAACAGACCGACAGCTGCGATAGGCGAATTCGTTACGCTTGCCATAAGGAAGAACGGCGATGACCCGTGCAAGGATACCTTTACGGCGGTAGCCGCAAGTAAATACAGGCTTAAAGGATATAAAGGCATTGCTCCAGTGACTGAAGGCGAGACCGATGAACAGGCTTCGGATGTCGTTTCCCGTGACATAGACAGAAGCCTTTGGGATCCTGAAGAGATCCCCGAGAAACTCCGCGACGAGAATCTTCCCGGAGTAATCGAATATAAGGATGAGGGTCCTTCTCATGTGATTAATGCCGATCTTGATATTCAGACGCCTTACTCCGAAGACGGCAGCATTGTCTTGCCGGACGGCTTGGTATATGAACATGTTGCCGATTTTTATGCTGATGTAGAGGATGTTATCTACGAGGGCATAGGGGAACCCTGTGATTCGTATTGGAGAACGGGAGAGCTTTGTGAATTCATCGGTGATGCGTTTATAAGCGGAGAGCATATATTTGATACTCTCGGCTTCCTGAGACGCGCGGGATACGGCATCAACATCGAGGAACATAAATATTACCGCAATAAATTCCTTATGCCTGCCATAAGTATCGAAGACATAAGAAGATATGCAGACCCGGGCAGGACAACAGAGTTTGTTCCTTCCGGAAATGATCTTGTTGACAGGACACATGCTGATGCTGCCTTGGTTATTGATTATCTTACTAAGCAGGGGACTGCTGATGCTTATGAACTTAATGAACGCATAGGACATAAGTCTGCGGGATACATAAAGTCTAAGGAATGCCCGAGTTACCATATTATCTGGCTCGTGAGGAATAATCTCGGATTATATAATCTCTACAGGCTTGTTTCCGAATCAAATGTCCATTATTTTTACAGACGTCCGAGGACTCCGAAGAGCCTGCTCAAGTATTACGGTTCTTCGATCATTGTCGGAGGCGCTTGTGAACGCGGTGAGATTTACCGCGCGGTGATGAGTTCCTATAAGCAGTGCGATAAGAATTATGTCAAGACTCTTGAGACTCTTAAGACAGACGAGAGCTTCCGCGACATATTGAGCCTGTATGACTATGTGGAGATCCAGCCCCTTTGCAATAACATGTTCCTGACAAGAAATTGGGAGGATTCTGATACAGGTAAGGTTGCTCTCAATGAAGATGATATAAGAAATGTCAATCTTCTCCTTGCAGATGTTGCGGATGCCTTTGATATGCCTCTCGTTGCAACAACGGACTCTCATTTCCTTAACAAAGAAGACGGGATGTACCGTAAGTATATGCTTATGGATATGGGCTTCAAGGATGCGCAGATGCAGTCTGATCTTTATTTCAGAACTACAACGGAGATGCTCGAGGAGTTCTCCTACTTAGGCGAACAGAGGTGCTTTGATGCTGTTGTCACCAACACCAACAAGATAGCTGATCTGATCGAATACGGCATAAAACCTTTCCCGGACGGTACTTATCCTCCGATGATACAGCGAGCTGCTGCAGATGTAAGAGATATCGCTTATACCAGGGCCAACAAGCTTTACAGACATAACGGTGTGCTCGATCCGGTCGTAAAGGAGAGACTCGACAGCGAACTTCTGTCTATCATAGGACACGGATTCGCGATCATGTACTACATAGCTTACAGGCTGGTCAAGAACTCGAATGATGAAGGATTCATAGTAGGTTCAAGAGGTTCGGTCGGTTCATCCTTTACTGCTACCATGATGGGGATATCGGAAGTTAATCCGCTTATGCCCCATTACAGATGTCCGGGGTGTAATTATGTTGAATATGATACGTCGGGAGATTACGGATCGGGATACGATCTTCCCGTAAAGTGCTGCCCTGAGTGCGGACAGGAGATGAAGAGGGACGGACAGGATATCCCGTTCGCTACGTTCCTGGGATTCTACGGTGACAAGCAGCCTGATATCGATCTTAATTTCTCCAGCCTGAACCAGGGATCGGCACATAAGTATGTTGAATATCTGTTCGGCCTGACGCATACGTTCAGGGCGGGAACTATAGGCACATACAAGGATAAGAATGCGCTTATGATCGCGCGCAAGGTCTGTGAACAGACGGGAAGACCTTATACCACGGGTGAGCTTATGTATATGTCACACGGTATACTCGGGGTAAAGCGTACTACATCGCAGCACCCGGGCGGTATCGTTGTTGTTCCCAAGGAAATGGATATTTATGAGTTTACGCCCATTCAGTATCCTGCCAATAAGACTGACTGCGGCATAATAACAACGCATTTCGATTTCCGTGCAATGCATGATACCATCCTGAAGCTCGATATACTGGGACACCTTGATCCTACCGTGCTCCGTATGCTCCACTTGCTTACGGGTGTCGAGATCACTGATATTCCGGTGCCGGAACCTAAGGTAATGAGCCTTCTTGAATCTACGGATTCGTTGGGATTCCCTATAGAGGAATCGGAAGCCGGTTCTGCCACCATAGGTCTTTCCGAGCTCGGTACTCCTATGGCAAGGGGCATGATAAAGGAGACAAAGCCCACCAGATTCTACGATCTCGTACAGCTCATGGGATTGTCGCACGGAACGGATGTATGGAAAGGAAATGCCCAGGATCTGATAAATGAAGGAACATGCGATCTTAATTCCGTTATAGGATGCCGTGATTCCATCATGACGCGGCTTATATACTGGGGCCTTGATAACAAGGAAGCATTTGACATCATGGAGGCTGTGCGTAAGGGAAAGGTAGCCAAGGGCAAGGAGCCCAAGTGGGAGCAGTATAAAGCTGACATGAAGGCTCATAATGTTCCCGATTGGTATATCGAATCGTGCAATAAGATCAAATACATGTTCCCTAAGGCGCATGCAGCGGCGTACTCCATATCTACTTTGAGAGTTGCATGGTTTAAGGTCTATTATCCGGAGGAGTATTACTGCGCTTACTTCACTATCAGAGGTGAAGAATTTGACGCGGAATATATGTGCCGCGGTATGGATATACTTAAGGTTCACATGGAAGAACTGAAAATTGCAATGCACGGCAGGGACAGTTCTGCCAAGAAGAAGCAGGACGAGTATTTCCTGTGTGAGCTGGTCGCTGAGATGTATCACAGAGGCATCGAGTTTGTTCCGATAGATATAAAGACATCACATGCGACAGATTTTGTAAAAGTCGGTAAAGGTAAGATCTTGCCTCCGCTCGATGCGATCGATACGATATCCGCGTCGATGGGAAGATCTATTACGGCCGCAAGGGATGAATGCGAATTCAAGAACCGTGATGACCTTATAAACAGAGCTGCAATAGGACAGTCTGCGGTTCAGAAACTGGCCGAATACGGTCTTCTTGATGATATGCCTCAGTCTGCGCAGATCGATCTGTTCTCGTTGTTCGACGGCAATGACGACGGCAAGGATTAACAACAGCAGAGACTATGAAGATATGCAAGGTCCTTTTACGTCAAACGGTCAGACAGACCGACAGACCGTATACATATAAGATTCCGGTGGAACTGGAACAGCAGGTTCAGGTCGGATCTTATGTTAAGGTTCCTTTCGGATCCGGCAACAGACAGGAACCTGCGCTGGTAGTTAATATAACAGATGATATTTCAGGACTGGGTTTTTCCCCGTCAAAGCTCAAGAGCATTATCTGCCTGCTCGATCTTTATCCTGTTTTGAACAAAGACCAGTTAGTGCTTATCGAACCCCTTAAGAAAAGGCTTTTGTGCACATACGGTGATGTGATAAGCATGATGATACCGGTTGCGGTAGGAACTGTTGCAAAGTCAAAAGCCACCTTTGTGGAACTCGTTGACAAAGAAGAAGCGGAAGGTGTACTGGTGTCCGGGACGCTTCGTTCCGTAACGCATATACATATTCTGGAGCAGCTTATCGAGAACGGACCGGTCGAACGCAAGACCCTGATGTCGATAACCAAGGCGTCAGATGCTCAGTTAAGAAGTCTTCGTGACAAGGGGCTTATCAAGACCGAGACCAGATTGACGGAACGGGACGGATTTCAGACGGAGTCTGATGAACCGGCAGTTTCAGGTATCGGCTCGTTCCGAAAGATGCACGACCTTAATGATGAGCAAAGACGCGCATTCGATGCCGTCTGCGCGGCTCTCGATACTCCGAAGGTATTCCTGCTGCACGGCATCACGGGATCCGGAAAGACTGAGGTTTATCTTAACTGTGCCGGTGAAGTTACGGGCAGAGGCGGAGGTGTCATATATCTTGTTCCCGAGATATCGCTTACACCTCAGACCGTAAGCTGGATAAGAGGCAGGTTCGGAGATATGGCTGCTGTTATGCACAGCAGACTTACGGACCGGCAGCGTTTTGATGAATGGGACAGGATAAGAAGAGGGCAGGCGAAGATCGTCGTCGGCCCCAGAAGCTCGATTTTCGCTCCTGTTAAGAACCTGAAACTCATAATAATCGATGAAGAACACGATCCGTCATATAAATCGGAATCATTTCCCAGATATAACACAAGAGATATCGCGTTCATGCGTATGAAAGCCGATTCCTGCCCTTTGATCCTCGGATCGGCGACGCCGCTGGTTACCTCTTATTATGCCGCTCAAAAAGGTCAGTATGATCTTCTGAAGCTCACTAAGCGTGCGGCACCCGATGCCGTTCTTCCCGAGGTCGATATCATCGATATGAAGCGCCAGGCCAGGGAAGGATTCGGAGACATGCTGTCGGCTCCTTTGCGTACCGCGATAGCAAGAGCTCTGTCCTCGGATCAGCAGGTTATGCTCTTCCTTAACCGCAGGGGATACTCGCGGACGCTGATATGCAGTACTTGCGGTGCGCCCGCATTCTGCCCGAACTGTTCGGTTGCCATGACGCTTCATAATTACAGGAGGACCGGAGAACAGCTTCTAATCTGTCATTACTGCGGATTTACTATACCGTCGCGGCAGGCTGTGTGTCGTGAATGTGACGGCAGTAAGTTCAAGAAAGCGGGCGTCGGAACACAACAGCTCGAACAGATGCTTACCGAACTTTATCCTGACAGAAAAGTCTTAAGGATGGATCAGGATACAACGATGAAGCCCGGTTCTCATGAGAAGATATTAAGTAAGTTCAGAAATCACGAAGCAGATATACTGATCGGAACCCAGATGATAGCAAAAGGACATGATTTTCCCTCTGTCACGGTCGTCGGTATCCTGGGGGCAGATCTAATAGCACTGTCATCTGATTATAAATCCTCTGAAAGGGCCTTCGAACTCATAACACAGGCTGCGGGAAGAGCGGGAAGGGGACATACTCCGGGAAAAGTCTTCCTGCAGAGTCTGCGTCCCGATAATCCTCTCCTTATGTTCGCAGCAAAACAGGACTACGATGCATTCTATGAATCCGAGATACAGTACAGAGAGGTTATGAAACTGCCTCCTTTTAAAGCTGTCGGCGAGATAGTACTCTCCCTTCCCGATGAGGATATGCTTATGCAGAGGACTGCGCAGGTCGACCGTTATCTGCGTGATTTTCTGTCGTATCAGGATCAAAGCCTCGGTTTTGAGATCTACGGTCCGATACCTGCACCTATATATGAGCTTCGCGGAAGATACCGTAATGTCTTTGTGATAAAATCTTGCAGGAGATCATATCTCAATGAAGTCTTCAGGCAGATGATGGAGGATTTTGATCCGGCACTCTATCCTTTGTCGTTTGATAATGACGCAGGAGGCAACTGATATGTATACCATCATGGATTATCTGAAATGGAGAGGGGATCTTTCACTTGATGTATGCCCTTTCAATGAGGTGGATGCCTGTATATTGGCCAGATTCTCCTATGAACCGTTCGAAGGTATAGTGTCTGAGAATCTGCACGATTTTCATAAGATCAAAGAAGTGTGTGATGCCCTTATCAACAAACCGTATCTTCACGATGAAGTGATAGATCAGACTGTCGACATCGATTTTATAAGACTTGTCGGCACAAGTAAGAGATTCGGTGAAATGAGGATATCGGGTTTTGTCAATCATGTCGATTCTGAAAGGCAGACGCAGTTTTCTGCCTGTCTTATCGATCTTGACGGTGAGCAGACTTATTACGTTGCATATCGCGGGACCGACAACACCATCATCGGATGGAGAGAGGATTTCAATATGGGATTTGAGTTCCCGGTTCCCGCGCAGCAGATGGCGCTTGACTATTTTGAGAGTGTTGCGTCGGCATTTAAAGACGGAACATTTATCCTCGGCGGCCATTCAAAAGGCGGAAATCTTTCCATATACGCGGCGACATACTGCAAAGAGATAATCAATGATGCCATAAGCGATGTTTATAACTTTGACGGTCCCGGGTTTACAGAGAGGATAATGCAGACTGATGACTTTAAGAAGATCGAGGACCGTATCCATACCTATGTTCCGGAATTCTCGGTTGTGGGAATGCTCCTTGAACATCTTGAAGACTACTACGTTGTTCACTCAAGTCAGTCCGGAATGATGGAACATGAGACTCTTTCTTGGGAAGCAGGACCGAACGGTTTTATCTATAAGGAGAGTGTGAGCGCAGGAAGCAGATTTGTTGACCAGACCTTTAAGGAATGGGTAAACGGCCTGGATAAACCTCAGCGTGAACAGTTTGTCGAGACTGTATATGAGGTCGTGAGCAGTTCTGATGCAAAGACGATTGCCGAATTCAACATTAACCGCGCCGCTACGCTGAATTCGATGATAAAGGCATATAACCATATAGATGAGGATACAAAGAAGGGGTTCATCGGTGCGACGAAGAAACTCATAGAGAGCGCGGGCAATGTTATCAAGACATCTGCGGATAAGACTTGAATGTGTTACAATAGCTGACGTAATAAAAAACGGAGTGTGAGATATGGCACTGAGAAATATAGTAACTGAAGGCGATCCGATCTTAAGAAAGAAATCAAGACAGATCGATGAGATAACTCCGAGGATCGTGAAGCTTCTCGAGGACATGGCTGAGACCATGCATTATGATAACCGCGGCATCGGTCTTGCTGCGGTGCAGGTGGGTGTCCTGAGACGGGCTTTTGTAGTTGATATAGGAGATGAGCACGGACTTCTCAATTTTATCAATCCCGAGATAACGTATCAGGAAGGTGAGCAGCGCTGTTCCGAAGGGTGCCTTTCGGTTCCCCGGAAGACCGGTGAAGTAATGAGACCGATGAAGATTCATGTGAAAGCTCTGGATATCAACGGCAATCCTTTTGAGATGGATGCCGAGGGACTTCTTGCCAACTGCATCTGCCATGAATACGATCATCTGGACGGGATACTCTTTACCGATAAGGCTATCCCGGGAACGGTAGAGACTGTAAGTGAACAACAGGAATCTTAAGATCATCTTTATGGGGACGCCGGATCTTTCCGCGACCGTCCTTAAAGGCCTTGCAGACAACGGGTACAATGTTGTTCTGTGTGTATCGCAGCCCGATAAGCCCGTGGGAAGGAAACATGTACTGACTGCTCCTCCTGCGAAAGAAACGGCGCTGAACCTTGGTATCGAGGTATATCAGCCGGATTCATTAAAGACGGATGAAGCTTATGAGACTGTCCGTTCATATGAGCCGGACCTTATTATCACAGCTGCTTACGGTAAGATCCTTCCGCAGAGGATGCTTGATATACCCGTGTACGGCTGCATTAATGTGCATGCTTCGCTGCTTCCCGGATACAGGGGCGCGGCTCCGGTCCAGTATTCGATAATGAATGGTGATGATGTTACCGGGGTTACCATAATGAAGATGGATGCGGGAATGGATACGGGTGATATCTTAAGACAGGCCGAAGTCTCCATAGATATTGATGATACCACTGACATCCTGATGGATAAGCTTGCGGCTGCCGGAAGGGATCTTCTCCTCGATACCATAGAGGATTATGTTGAAGGAAGGATATCTCCGATCCCTCAGGATCCTTCGAAGGTGTCGGTTACTTCACAGATTAAACCGGAAGACGGGATCATTGACTGGAGCCTGTCCGCAAGACAGGTGCACGACAGGATAAGAGCTTTGAGCACATGGCCCGGCTGTTCTACTGTGTTTAACGGCAAAAGGATGAAGATATATTCTTCGACGCTTGATGACAGTGATATCCAGGATGATGCAAAGCCCGGACAGATCATTCCGTCTGCAAAATGTACGCTGAAGGTAAGATGCGGTGAAGGCGCCGTGTTTATCAACGAACTTCAATCCGAAGGCGGGAAGCGGCTTAAAGCTTCCGACTGCGCTCATAATTACAGGCCCGGTCAATTATTCGGAGTTTGATTTGGAAGAGCGAGAACTCATATATTCCATTCTTTACGATTGTACGGAGAAGGGCGCATTCTCTAATCTTGCTCTGAACCGTGAAGGCATTGATGACTTCGTCCGCGCAGCTGTTTACGGGACACTTACTTATATCTACTCCGAGGATTTCTTTATAGGCAGGATCTCGGGCAGACCCGTCGAAAAGCTCGATCCCCAGGTCCGCACGATACTGCGCTTCGGGGTATGGCAGTTAATCTTTTCGAAGAAGGTACCGGATTATGCGGCTGTTAACACATCGGTCGCGCTTGCTTCAGTCCATGCACCACGGGCGAAGAGCTTTGTCAATGCTGTCCTGCGTAAGACAGCAGAACTTCCGGAAGAACAGAAAGACATAAACTCTTATAAGGATCCCGGCGCAGCATTCTCGCTTAAACCGGAGATCTACGGCGTGCTGAAGAAGAGTTTCGGCAAGGAACGCGCTCCCGGTGTCGCAAGATCTCTGCTCGCACCTGCTCCTCTTGCCGTCAGGGTAAATACGCTTAAGACCGATAGGGCGAAGCTGTCTTCGGCTCTTAAGGATGAAGGATTTGATACAGAAGAGCCTTCTTTCATGAAGGATGCCCTGATCCTGAAGCCGACTCCCGAATCTCCGTCCATAGAGAGATCTGAAGCCTTTAATAACGGCTGGTTTATGGTGCAGGGTGAAGGGGCTCAGCTCGCTTCTGTCATATGCGGGCCGCAACCCGGCATGAAGATACTTGACTGTTGTGCGGCTCCGGGCGGAAAAAGCACGCACCTTGCGGCATTGACAGGAGATAAAGCGGATATACTGGCCCTTGATATCAACAGTTCCCGGGTCGGGCTCATCAGGCAGAATGCCCAAAGGCTCGGCATTAACTCTGTCAGGACATCTGTATGTGACAGTGTTCTCTTTGACGGGGAAGACGGGTTCGATATCGTTCTTTGTGATGCGCCGTGTTCGGGTCTGGGCATAATGGGCGGAAAACCGGATATAAGGATCACGATAACATATGAACGTATAAGGGATATCATACTTAAGCAAAGGCAGATACTTGATAATGTGTCAAAGCTTGTTAAACCCGGAGGGACACTGGTCTACAGCACCTGTACCCTTAATGAGGAAGAGAATTATGAGCAAGTCAATGATTTTTTGAACAGACATGAAGAATTCGAGTGGTACGTGTTTAATGATATACTTCCCCAAAGACTCAAGCAGAACGAAAATGTATCGGCTCTTACTCTCGTTCCCTGCGATGACGGATGTGAAGGTTTCTTTATAAGCAGACTTCGGAGGAAAAATGGATAACGCGAACGACAATAAAGACAGAAAATTCTGCCTTGATCTGACGGAAGATGAATTGACGGCATGGTGTCTTGATAACGGATACCCGAAGTTCCGTGCGGGACAGATAATGAAATGGTTAAGCTCCGGCATTACCGATGTATCAGGGATGACTAATATCCCCAAAACCATGAGAGATAAGCTTAGGGAAGACTTTATCTTCTCTGATATGAAGATCGTCGATGAATTTATCTCAGAAATCGACGGAACACGCAAGCTGGTATATCTCCTGCCGGACGGAAATGTCATAGAAACTGTCGTCATGCGTTATAACACGGGACTTTCCGTATGCATATCGAGTCAGGCCGGCTGTAAGATGGGCTGTTCGTTCTGTGCTTCAGCCAAAGCAGGCTTCGGAAGGGATCTTACAGCGGGAGAAATGGCCGCGCAGGTTCTCATGAGCGGGGCGCATGTAGGCGAGAAGATACGCAATGTCGTAGTTATGGGTATAGGTGAACCGTTCGATAATTACGACAATCTCATATCCTTTTTTAAGATCATGAACGATCCTTCCGGCGTGAATATGGGCGCAAGGCACATTACCGTCTCTACATGCGGGCTGGTTCCGAAGATCAGGGAGTTTACGGCATTAAAGCTTCAGGTGAATCTCGCGATATCGCTTCATGCTCCCAATGATGAGCTTCGAAAAGAATTAATGCCTGTGGCGTCGGCCTACAGCATTAATGAGCTCATGAGCGCCTGCCGGGATTATGTAAAGCAGACCGGAAGAAGGATCACGTTCGAGTATTCGCTCTTCAATGAGGTGAACGATACTTTTGCATGTGCCGATCAGCTGTCTTCACTGCTTTCAGGTATGAACTGTCATGTCAACCTTATTGCGGCCAATGAGTTCCCCGGCAGCCCTTATAAGAGATGTGTGCCGAAGCGTGTAGAGGCTTTTCGACGGGCTTTGGAGAACAAGGGGATAAATGTTACGTTAAGAAGAGAGATGGGATCGGATATAATGGCTGCCTGCGGTCAGTTAAGGCGTGGAATAGAGGAAAAAAACAAGGCTTAAGTGTAATCAATTTGTAAGATGTGACGAAATCGAGAGGATCACCGCTGACCACTTATAATATATAATATAAGGTAATCTTGATGCAGGAGTGGATTAATGAGCGTACAAAGCCCTGAGGGCATGATATTTGCAGGTAAATATAAGATAAACCGGCTTATCGGTTCCGGCGGCATGGCCAATGTCTATCTTGCTACGGATACCGGTACGGGAGTTAAGGTTGCGATCAAGATATTGAAACCTGAGTTTTCCGCTGATGATGAATTCATTCGTCGGTTTGACATGGAGGCAAAAGCGGTATCCTCTCTTAATCATTCCAATATCGTCAAGGTGTTCGGAGTCGGTCATGAAGGCAACTTCAGATATATCGTTCAGGAATACGTTGACGGTATCACCGTAAAAGATCTTATCAATCAGAACGGCCATCTTGACTGGAAGGTAGCCGTACCGATAGTCATACAGGTTGGAATGGCGCTTGAATATGCACACAGGAACGGCATAGTGCATAAAGACATAAAACCCCAGAATATCCTTATCTCAAGAGAGCGCATTGCCAAGATAACCGACTTCGGCATCGCCAGAGCCGCATCCGGCAACACGATCACAATGTCTTCCGGAGGAGCGGTAGGCTCGGTTCATTACTTTTCGCCTGAGCAGGCGAGAGGGTCGAATGTCGGACCCGCTACCGATATTTATTCGGTCGGAGTCATGCTCTTCGAGATGGTGACGGGAAGAGTTCCTTTCGACGGTGATTCTGATATTGCCATTGCAGTAAAGCATCTTCAGGATAAGCCGCCTGTGGCTTCCTCCTATGTTCCCGATATTCCCCGCGGTCTTGATGCGATCATCATAAAGTGCATGCAGAAGCTGCCTGAGATGAGGTATTCATCCATAAGGCAGATGGTAACGGAACTCGATTCGCTGATGGTCGATCCGAACGGAGTATACGGAATAATCGGTTCTCCCGATTCGGAACCTCGTAATGATCAGCCTCAGGGGACCGTCTCTTTCAGACAGGATCCGCATTATGATAAGATAAGCGACCTCGAGAAAGCTGCCGAATCAAGAAGACTGTCTAGGCTTCGCGACAACATACTTCTGGTGCTTGTCGTTATGCTGATCCTCGGTGTTCTTGTCGGTGTTTCTGTTCTTATCATCAATTCGATCAATACGGCTACACATATCGAAGAGAAGAATGATTACACTGTGCGTAATTATGTCGGCATGAACATTGATTCCGTTATTGCCGAGCTCGAGGCTAATAACATATCTTACGAGATAGAGACACAGGTTACATCGGATTCCCCCTTGGGAACGATACTTGCCCAGAACATAAATGAGGGAGTCGTCCTTGCGGCGGGTTCCGATATCCACAAGATAGTATTGACCGTTGCCGGTGAGGCAGAGACGGTCGCTCTCAGTAATTATGCCGGACTTGATTATCACGAGGTCTATTCGCTGTTGTCTTCGCTCGGATTCCAAGTCAGTGTTCTTGAGGAGGCAAACTCCGATTACGATCCCGGACAGGTCCTTCGTACCGAACCTCCTGCGAATTCGGTCGTTGAAGTCGGATCGCCTGTTGTCATCGTTTATGCTAAGGCTCCTTCAAGTTCTACGGTTCCCGATCTTTCCGGGCATACACTTCAGGAAGCCAGGATCCTTCTTGAGAATGAAGAGATCAATATCGGACATATCGAAGGTTCCACAGATGTACTTGTGCTTCCGGAGACTGAACAGTTCGTCATCCTGACAGATCCCGTAGCAGGCATCACTTTGCCCCGCAGATCGTCCATAACCCTTTACATCGGAACCATGGAGGATGTACAGAGGGGAGGAACTCCGACTCCGCCTCCTTCCCAGGTCAGCGTTCAGACGGTTGTCTCCGGCCAGGGAACTGCCGTGGGCGGCGGTGAATATGATGTGGGAACAACTGTAACGCTTGTTGCGACTCCTGCGGAGGGTTACAGGTTTGCAAGATGGCTTGATCCTTACAACAACGTGGTAACGGAGGCAGAGACATATTCGTTCGTAGTCTATGATCCTGACGGTGACCCGCTCACTCCCACTACGATAATATATACAGCTGTCTTTGATCCGATCGTTGTCGAGCAGCCGGTAGAAGAGGTGCCTGTTGTCTGATCGTGCCCGGTCAGGCGAAGCGGCAGGCATAATCACCAAAGGTGTCGGCGGCACCTTTTCCGTCCGTTGTGATGACGGATCCGTGCGGCTGTGTCAGATCAGAGGGAATATAAGATTAAGCGGACTTACGCCTTTGACGGGGGACCGCGTGATAACCTGTGAGTCGGGAGATCCTGATATACCTTTTGTTCTCGAGAAGATACTTCCGCGTAAGAATTATCTGGTAAGACCTCCTCTTGCCAATATCGATAATCTCTTTCTCTTTTTCTCGTGCACTGATCCCGTGCCCGACCTTAAGTTACTTGATAAGATGCTTATAATATGCGGCAAACTGGATATCAGGCCGTTTATCCTTTTCTCAAAGAGAGACAAGTCGCCAGATGCCTGTGATGATCTTGCCGCTGTTTATGAGAATGCCGGCTTTTACAGTCATTCGATAAGCAGAAACGAAGACATACCCGAAGAGCTGATCAACGCGTTGGATTCCGGGATAACGGGACTTGCCGGACCTTCCGGTGTGGGAAAGAGCACTTTTTGCAATAAGCTTCTCGGGGAACACACCGTGACAGTCGGAAACATATCCGACAGGCTTAAAAGAGGTAAACACACGACAAGGCACACTGAGCTTTTCGAGTACGGAGACGGGTTTATTACGGATACTCCGGGATTTACATCTCTCGATCTGTTTGAAGTGGGTGTATTATATACGGAGGTAGCAGGCGGTTTCCCCGAGATCGTGAGAGCTTCCGAAGGGTGCAGGTTTTCCGACTGCAGGCATATTGCCGAGCGGCAGTGCCGGGTAAGGGAACTTGTCGGAAGCGGTATCGATGAAGGAAGATATGCCAGGTACCGTGAGTTCTATGAATACTTATACAGCAAGAGACCTAATTGTTCCGGAGGCTATAAATGAGAAGATTTGAGATATCACCGTCGCTGCTGTCTGCTGACTTCGGTTATGTTATGAGAGATGTCGAGAGCATAACCCCGTACTGCAGTTTTCTGCATCTTGATGTTATGGACGGACACTATGTTCCTAATCTTACGATTGGTGTTCCGGTCGTAAAATCCATCAGAAAGCACAGTGATCTTATACTCGATACACACCTGATGATAACCAATCCCGAAGAATTTATAGAGCCTTTCGCCCAGGCGGGATCGGATTATATTACCTTCCATGTCGAATGCACGGACAGTCCGTTTGAACTGATAGAAAAGATCAGGGCTCTGGGAAAGAAAGCAGGCGTAGCGATACATCCCGATACTCCGGCATCCGAGATCTATCCGTTCCTTGTAAAGGATGCGGCCGATCTTATCCTTGTCATGTCCGTCCGCCCGGGATTCGGCGGCCAGAGCTATATGCCCGGATCGACCGAAAGGATAGCAGATTACAGGAGAAGACTCGATGAGAACGGATCTGAAGCTATACTCTCGGTAGACGGCGGCATAAACGATAAGACCGTCAAAGAGGCTGCAGATGCAGGCGCAAGGCTTCTCGTGGCAGGAAGCGCGGTGTTCGGGAAGGAAGATCCCGGACAGGCTGCAAAGGGGTTGTATGAACTGATAGGTGAAACGGTATAACAAATCCAGAAAGTGCCCGTAAACACTGATGTTCCTGCCTGAAGTGTACTATTATTAGAACTTGAAAACGGGAATTATTTGATATTGAAAATCCATACGCTGTAGATTAGCATATACTCATCAAGGTATGACATAAGCACCGCGCGAAGCGGTGCTTTTTTCATGCCCAAAATACATGGAGGTAAGAGATATGCTGACTTACGAAGAACTTAAAGAAACGTTTTGTGACCTTTTTCCGGATGTCATGGGAGAAGAGTTTGAAGGGTACGAAGTTAAGACCATGCCTGTTGTCAAACGTGGGAAAACCCTTGACGGATTCACTTTCTCGCCAAAAAACTCCGTTAAAGCACCGACTGTGCAGCCGACTTATTATTTTGAAGATATCTATAAGTCTTATCAGAGCAGCCGGGATATCATGGTCGAACTCTGTAATGTTGCCGATTCAATGAAGAAGGCTTTGATCAAGGGCAGGAGTATATCATCCGGATTGAATCTGGATGCGGTCAAAAAGAATGTAGTGGCGGAACTGGTTAATCCCGGAACGGCTTCAATATATATAAATGATGTTCCTCACAGACCTTTCCTGGATCTGTGCATCATCTACCGCTGGGTCATAACATCTGATGATACCGGTGTTTACAGCAGTATTATCGATAACAGGCTGATGGATATGACCGGTCTTGATGAGGAAGAACTGTACAGTTCCGCGATGAAAAATACATGCAGACTGTTGTCACCGAAGATAAAATCTTTTGATTCAGTCGTCAGATCGGTATTGAGAAAAAACGGTCAAAGTGAAGCTCAGATCAGAAAGACGATAGGAAAAACAGATCCTGAAAAACGTGTTTACATGCTTACCAATAAGAGCGGATTCAGAGCCAGTTCCGGCATCATTTTCGAAGAGGTAAGAGAAAAGATAGCGTTAAAGGCTGAATCGGATTATTTTATTGTTCCGACTTCGGTTAATGAATGCCTTATAGTCCCGGTTGTATCGGGAATTCCGCCGGAATGTCTTATAGAGATGTTAAGGGAATCAAATGAGTGTTATCTGTCTGATGGAGAGCAGATGCTGTCTTCGTCTTTGTATTTTTGCGATGCGGATAACTTCATGATCAGTGTTTTCAATATGGAGGAAAAGATAGCATGAAAAGCACCTTGAACAAAGATGTTTATTTGCTGAAGATCCTGGGCAGGTACAGGGTCAGGGCGCTTTCTTGTGTTCTTGCCGCAGCAGTTTTGTTTTCTGTCTTCGTTATTCCTCCTGAGGACGGGAAGACGAATAATGCAGGCAATCTTTCAGCAGATACGATAGAAACAGATGATCAGGTAAATGAGGCGACGGATCCGGGAGACAACGAAGGCGGATCTGATGTATTTATAACGGAAGATTCAGAACTGCAGGAAGAAAGTGACGTAGCTGATGATGACCCCGGTGTAACAGAAGAAGCTGACGTAAATGATGAGATAAATGAAGCGGGAGAAGAAACAAGCGGGACGGAATCAACAGAAGAATCAGAGTCAATTCCTTCGGTTGTTTCTTCTGAAACCACGGAAGGAACCGAAGAGACTGAAGAAGCTGAAGTTACGGAAGAAACCGAGGAGACTGAAGTTACGGAAGAAACCGAGGAGACTGATGCTTCGGAAGAGACAGAAGTTACACCTACTGCTACACCTGTTCCTGAAGATGACGGAACAGACGAAACAGAGGTTACTCCTACAGCAACTCCTGTTCCAGATGAAGAGGAACCCGAGGCTACGCCTACGGTTGTTCCTACGGATACAGTAACTCCTACTGTTACTCCGACAGCGACTCCGACTGCTACACCGACTCCTACACCTGTTCCGATAGAGTATGTGGAGTTTGATCACTATTACTCGGAAATAGATGAGTCTGTGATTAACACACAGGAACTCTTTGTACAGACATCTAATCCGGAGATATTTACAAGATCAACAACGGTTTTGTCTAATTATGATGATGTGTATATCATAGCATTTGATTCCGTAGAGACAGCAAGATATGCATATTCATATTATGTCGATAAGGTTGGTTACATCACTGATCTGTCAGATGCGGCGACTGTTGCAGCCGGTGATGAGAATGAAGATGAACCTCTCATAGAGGAAACCCGCAGTATTCCGGATGAGGAAATGGTTTCAGGTGAAGAAATACGCGATCTTGTTGAAGACATACCGGTCACGGAAGATGACGAAACAACAGTACCGCCTGTTCCTGCGGATGAGTATGAGAATGAACCTGAAGAGCAGGATGTAGCGGATATGTCTGATATCAATAACGGTAACGATGCTATCGCTAACCTTAATGATATCGATACTGCAAACTTCAGTTTTAACGGATATGCTGCACTCATTGATACAGGGGCTAATGCCAATATCAATTATTCCGTATTGGGTGATGATACATCGGATTATAACGGACATGGTTCTGATATGCTTGGGTTTATCCGTGAGGAGAATCCGTATGCCAGAGTTTTGTCTATAAAGGTTTCCGATGACGGTAAGGCGAGTGCTGCCGATATCTATGCAGGATTCCGTGTAGCCATCGATCTTAATGTATCAGTTATCAATTTCTCGATGACGGCTCTTAACATTGAGAAGAATGCCATAATCAGGGACATTATTCAGGAAGCTCTTGATGCTGGTATTGTAGTCATCGGAGCTGCCGGTAACAACAATATCTCGACAAGAGCATTCATACCCGGCTGTATCGATGGCGTGATCACTGTCGGTGCTGCTGATATGGATGGTACGAAGTACACAACTTCAAACTATAATGCAGACTATTATGTGGTTGCAACATCTTCATCTGAGGCTACTGCCAGATATACCGGTATGTACACAACGGGTGTTTTTGATACTGACAGACTGTTCTATCAGGTAGAAGAAGATGACGATTATGTGGCCGATGACTACGCCTGGGCGTATGAAACAGCACAAACACTTACTGAGGAGCTTCAGGCAGAATACGGTTACGGTGTCGTTGTTGTCGAGATCGATGATAATGGTGAAGTATGGTTCCGGTGGGTAATGGATGAAACCATTGACGGTTCTGTTAATCCTGCTTCTTGGAGTACATCCGATGCCATTACTGATGTCGGCACTGTCAATTATCCTGTGGCAGAGGGTTTCAGTGAAACAGGAACCTGTGCTTTTAACAGAGCCTCTGCCGCAGGCGGGGGAACGGCTTCTGATTTCAGCGGGGTTCTCGGTCAATGGCTCAATGCCGCAGGACATACATCAATAACGATGGTATGTTCAAGGCACTTCCATCCGGGTAATGCGTCGTTCCATGCTTCATCTTTGTCTTCGGGTACAAAGTACTATATTGCAACATACAGTAACGGAATCTGGACGATCCAGATCAGTGACAGGGCAGATATTTCACAACCCTCGTGGAATTCACAGAGCAGATCACAGAGATGGTCTGTCAGCACGAGCGGTGCAGGCTCCAATGCGACAGTTACGGTAGGAACCGTTACCCGTTATGTTTCATTGCAGCAGGGTGCCGCTAATGTAAGAAGTGCGATCGTTGCAGCCGTAAAGGATGCAGCGGGCGAATATACAAGATTTTGTGAAGAATTCGGCGGTGTTATAAATTTCGGTGTTTCGACACCTTCTTATAACGGCGGTAATGCTACAGGTACAGTAACAGTTTCATGGAAAGAAACATCCCAGACGCAAGTGTATGAGGGACGGATCACTTCGTCTCAGCCTCAATCCGGTCATGTCTTCATTCAAAAAGTCGATGCAACAACAGGCGCCGGACTTGCAGGTTGTGTTATCTCGTTGAGTGGTCCCGGATTTGATGCCGGTGCATTTAATATTAATGGAACACAGAATAACGAGTATACACTTAGCGGAAATACTGTTACGTTTACAACAACCACCAGTACAGCAGAGATCGAAGGTCTTTTGCCTAATAGTACATACACCTTCAGTGAAGTATCTGCGCCTTCTGCAGCGTATGAGCGTGTAGAAGCGACCGCGTCGTTTACGACAGATGCAAACGGGACTCCTGTAACATGGAGTACAAACGGAGGCGCAGGTGCAGATAAATGGGCGTTTGCTTCCGGAACGGCAACATTCACTCTTTCTAACGGTAATTCGGACAGCGGCTGGGGTTCACTTGGCCTTATCAAGAGATGGGAAGGCGATCCGTCTGAGGCATACAGTTTCTTTAATTCTGTAAGACGTGTATCGTTCAGTTTGTACGGCGGTAACTGGAGCCGCGAGTATGCTCAGCGATGGGCTGACGGCGATCAGAATGTCATTTCTGCATCGGCCATTATGACAGGTGATATCAAGCCTGCATATGGCTCAGGAACTGAGGCTGCTGTCTATTGGCAACCTACTACACCCTTGACTGATTTCAGGGGACACGAGCCTGAATACTATCATTATTATGGTAACAACGGTACAAGTACCGGATGGCACGTTTTAGGACGTGACGGGCAGGATCAGACATCTCATGTTACCGGATTGCTCCTGGACAGTTATTTCATCGTTACTGAGTCTTGGTACGAAGGCGAACTTACAGGAAATGCAAACAATATTATGTTGCAGACTGAAAACGCGAGTCCGTATTGGATTGAAACCGGACGGGCAAACGGCGACGGAGCGCATGAGTTCTATGCCGTATTCCATGTTGATTCAGAGGGCGTGACATATCTTTGCGATCCTCGTACACTCGATCATGTATATCCGCTTTCTTTGGATACTTCATCAGGTTCAACTCAATGGTGGGAAAACTACTATTACGATTATATTGACAATAACATCTCCTATGGTGAGCTTGATGTTGTCAAGGTTGATGAGTTTGGCGCCGGGGTTGATGGAATCAGTTTTGAGGTCAGAAGTGAGAACGGAGCCATTACTTACGCAACAGGTGTTTTGAGTAATACTCCTTCCGAAGAAGAGCGAGTAGTTGACGGAACCAACACATACACAAGACGCACTTACGATGTTAACTGGGATTATAGGATACGTTTGCGCGAGTGGGGTGTTGTATATAGTTGTACGGCAGGTTGGGACGGCGCTCATGGTCATTGGGGAACCGTTGCGTCACAGAGGCTTGGTTTTAACCTGTTTGATACTTACCCGGAACTTACAGCCGAACAGATCGCCTATATCAGATCTTATCTTACAACGGCAGACGGAACGGATAACGACAACTGGGACAACTGGGACGAGAATAAGAATTGGATTCCTTTCGGCATAGTAGGTATGGGAGAGGGTACAGTTCTGAATACTGCTGATCCGGTGACGGGAGATTTCCATCCCGTTCAAAGGACCGGCGCAGATGTTTTAGGTCATTTGCCTTATGGTAAATATGAGGTTCGTGAGATCCTTCCTGCTTCCAATAACTTTGAGGTTCCTAACGGATGGCTCGGAAGAGATGCTGACGGCAACGGCGTATATGAATACTTCTACAGGTACGTTACTGTAACCGAGGATAACCGTCATGTTCCTTTATCCGTTGTATGCGAAAACAGGGAAAGGACATTCAGTGCCGAGGTGTATAAGAGGGACTATACAACAAATGCAGCCCTTACTAATTATTCCGGCACGTTCTCCTGTTCTCTTTATATAGACAGGAACAACAACGGCAGGATCGACTCTGCCGATACCCTGATCGGAACATTGGCAGATATGGCAGACGGTACGAAGGATGGAGTTATCCATTTCTCGGATCTCAGGTATTCGGCTTACGGACTGAGTTCCACAAGTGCGGTGCATCTTCTCGTCAGAGAGGAAACTGCGCCTAACGGATACTATCGTGATACGTCGGCACACGGTATGACTGTTCCTGCCGGCGGTACGGGTGTTGCAACACTTTATATGAACAACTATCCGTATATAACTCTCAATATCAATCTCACCAAGGTTGATTCTGAAACAAACAGGCCTATTGGTACTTATACCGGTACGCAGGCAGTGTTCAGTCTGTATCTCGATACGAACAACAACGGCTCTCTTGATGCAAATGACACAAGGCTTGCAAGAACGACGGATACAGATCGTGACGGTGTGATGAGCTGGTCTTATCGGCTTAATCCCAACAGCACTAATGCTTCTGTACAGGCTTTGACGGCCCTTGTGGATCCTTCCGATCCGTTGAGCTTTACGGCAAGGCTGTTTGTAAAAGAAGAGGTTGCCCCTGATGACTACTACATTAACGAGACTCCTGTAACGATCATTGTGGATTCATCTTCTGCAACGATAGGCACGGGAACGATAACAATGGAAGTTTCTTCCACAATGTTAGAGGAACACAAGGTCGAACTCGCTTTTGAAGTGGTCAAGAAGGATGAGAACACAGGTGCAAGAGTTCGCGGTGCTGTCTATGCGTTGTATGTTGATGTGAACCAGAACGGTACTCTTGAAGCAGATGTTGACAGACTTCTTGGTAATTCAACAACCAACGCCAATGGTGTTGCTACCTGGAACTACACTTTGGACAGAGCTACGATTCAGGCTCATTTCCCCGAGTGTATCAATGTTGACGGTACCATTACTGGTACTTCGGCAAAGAACTATCCTACAAAGTACCTTGTTGCTGAGGTTTCCCCTTCGACGGGTTATTACCTCAATACGACTGTCACGCCCATGACTCTTACAGGCGGATTGTATTCCGCATCTGTATCGGCAAACGTGACAGAGAGACCTTATATCACGCACGATTTCACGATCAATAAGCGTGATGAGTGGACTTCCGAGATCCTTGCAGGATATGAGGGAGGCTACAATGCAACATTCGAGCTGTGGTGTGATGTCAATGCCAACGGTGTCATCGAAGAGGATGCAGATAAGCTTATCGCAACCTTGGCTGATACGGACAGAGACGGTATATTAACCTATCACTTTGTCCTGACATCTCAGGTTCTTGCTGAAGAGTTCCCTGAGATTGCCGATGATGTCATGAACGGCACGATGAACTACTACACACACTATCTCGTAAGAGAGACAACGGCACCGTTCGATTTCTATGTGAATCCTAATGTGTTCCCGATCGTTCTTCCTGCAAGACAGTTCACGTCTGCAGATGAAGCGGATGTAGAAGAAACGCCTTATACGGCACCGATAAAGATACACAAGCTTGACGGTGACACAAACGAGGCTATAAGGAATGCAGGATTTACCGTTTACAGCGATGTGAACGGCAACGGCGTATTTGACGAGGGCGTTGATACAGTCGCCAAGACATTTAAGAACGGCGAACTCGTTGATGCACAGATTGTTTGGGATGAGGCAGAAGGCTGCTATGTATCAGATCCGTTAAGATCGGGTAAGTATGTGGTAGTCGAGACAGGTTTGCCTGAGGGTTACTTCTTCGTTGATGAGAATGGGGTTCCTACCCTTAACAGAAACGAAGTTGCTTTCACCATAGTCGGAAAAGATACGTCTGCTCCTGACTTTGTGATCGACAATTACGAAAGCACAGTCTATAACCTTGCTCCTGCTATCGGAACAACCTTGGTCGATGCGTTGTCTTTGGACCACATCGGACATATAGGTGAGACGGTCGAGTTTGTCGATACCGTTGCTTACACAAATCTTGTTCCGGGTGAGGAATATATCGTTACCGGAACGATAATGTTGAAGACGGGTGAACCCTTGCTCGATGCGGATGGCAATGCGTACACTTCGAGTGTGACATTTACACCTGATACACCCAATGGCGCGGTACAGGTCAGTTTTGTAATAGATACGGCTGCCATAATCGAGGTCACGGTTGATGCAAATGGTGTTATCGAGTATGTTTCAAGAGATATCGTATGTTTTGAGAGTCTTTCTTTCACGGCAACGGATGACAAGACACCTTACCATCAGTGGTACGATGACGGTCCTGTTGCAACACACGAAGACCTCGATGATGCAGGCCAGACTGTCACATTAGGTTCACCCGAAGTCGGTACAACGCTTACAAGCGTACAGGAGATCAGGTCAAATGCCGCAGTAGGTGATACGGTTGAGTTCATCGATACTGTTACTTATGAGAACCTGCACGTCGGTGAGACTTATTTCCTGGAAGCTCATGTCTATGACAAGGGTACGGGTTTGATCCTCTGCGATACGGACGGAAATCCGTTTACGGGCAGGATAAGCTTTGTTCCTCAGACGGAAGACGGTACGGTCGAAGTGCCGATAACCATCAGTACAGCTTCCATTATAGAGGCATCTTTGTACAATGAGCTTTACTACGGTCCGGACGGTCGCTCTGTTGAGCAGATCGTAATGACGGTGACAAAGGATATCGTTTGCTATGAGTATCTGTACTCTGCAAGCGAGGTCCTTATCGGTGGACATACGGATATCACTGATGAAGGTCAGACGATCAACATCACTCCTCCGGATATCGGAACAACCTTTGTTGACCGTGTTACGGAAGAACATCAGACGGTTGCAGGTCGTATCGTTCAGGTAAGAGATACAGTTTCTTATACAAATCTTCATGTAGGCGAGACCTATACGCTTACCTGCCATCTGTACGATCAGACAACGGGCAAGAGACTTGCCTATTCCAACGGCGATCCTGTGGTTGCTACTAAAACATTCGTTGCTCCTGCTGCAAGCGGTACGGTCGATGTCATCTTTACTATAGATACATCGGATCTGCTGGTTAATATATTCCGGTATGAAGAGAGAACGCTTGTTGCATTCGAGTATCTGAGAACGGAAGAAGGTATCCTTATCGGCGGACATACCGAGATCGACGACCTTCCTCAGTCTGTTACACCTGAAATACCTGTCATCGGAACGACTATCGTTGACGATCAGACCGGTACACACGACGGCCGCCTGGGTTCTGCGGTTCCGTTTACCGATACGGTAAGCTATACTAACCTTAATCCCGGTGAGACTTATGTGATGAGAGGAAGGATCGTAAACAGACAGAATCCTTCGATCGTATATACTACGGCAGAACAGGAATTCGTACCTGAGTCGAGAAACGGCACGGTGGATGTACACTTTATCGTTGATACGTCTTGGGTATGTAACGGTTCTTACGATGCCGATATAGTATGCTTCGAACAGTTGTGGCAGCTTGACACGGAAAACACGGGAGTTGGTGAGGTAATGCTTGCCAAGCACGAGGATGTGACGGACGAAGGTCAGACTATCCATCTTCATCCCGAGATCGGAACACAGATGATCGATCCGGTCACTCGCAGTCAGTATGGTCTGATAGGTGAGGATGTCGAGTTTATCGATACTGTTTCTTACCATAATCTTCATATCGGCGAAGAGTACACCGTGACGGGCATCATTATGGACAAGCAGACAGGTGAACCTGTTCTTGACAGAAACGGCCAGCCTTTCACGGCATCCACGACATTTACTCCGACAACTTCTGACGGAACAGTGGATGTTGTGTACCACGTCAATACGCTTTATATCATCAGTCAGATAGGACAGACGATTAACGGTGTTGAGATAACTGCACCGAGAGCGATCGTTTCATTCGAGACGATAACATCCGAGTCCGGATTCGAATTTGAGATCCATGCGGATATCAATGATGAAGGACAGACGATTACCTTGGGTGATATTTGTTCCGGCGCAGCCGACCTGCAGACTTCCGTAAGCACTCTTGAGGCAGGTCTTACGACCGTCCGTGACATCGTTCACTACAGAGGCTTAGGTCCCGTGGAGTACACGATAAGAGGATCTTTGCATCTTATTGATTACGATGAGAACGGAAACCCTGTTGACGGCGGGTTGATTCACGCAAGATCAGGTGAAGTGACAGAACTTGAATATACCTTTACGCCTGAGACACACGAAGGCGATGTGGTCTTTGACTACAAGCTTGATACCACAAGGTACGCAGGACGCGACATTATCGTGTTCGAGGAATTGTGGTTTAACGGCATTTGTATCGTTACACACGAGAACTATGCTGATGTTAACGGCGGATACGGTATGAACAACTACGACCAGACGGTATTTGTACCTGAGGTGCATACAAGTGCATTCTCGGCAGATACGACACCCGGCGCGATGGGACGGACCGTTCTTCCTCTTATGGAGAATGCAAGGATCGTCGATAATGTTTGGTGGTCTAACGTCGAAGCTGGAGACAGCTACTTTATCCAAGGCCAGCTTTGGGCCTGCTGGACAGATGAGAACGGAAATCTTCATTCAAGGGCTATCCCGGCAGATGAAGGCGGTTTGGTAACATCCGCGCCGTTCACGGCAACCGGCAGAAGCGGATATGCAGAGGTTGTATTTACGATCGACAGTATAAGACTTGCAGATATGCACTATGACTACCTGATAGTAACAGAGAAGCTTTTCCATGCGAACAGCGGTATCTGTGTTGCAAATCACTGTGATCTTTCCGATGTACAGCAGACAGTCTATATGCCTGATCTGCATACTACTGCATATACCGAGACGGGCAGCACTCTTCCTGAGGGTGCCGACCTTGTAACAGTAACAGACCGTGTTTACTATGAGAACCTTGTTCCCGGAACATCTTACACGATCGTCGGTAACTTGCAGTATGGCGTGACAGATGCTGATGGAAATGTGATCGAGTCCGGAACCCTTGTTCAGAACGGACAGGAAGTAAAGGCCGAGATTACTTTCACGCCTGCGGAGAGCAGCGGTTATGTCGAACTGACATTTACAGTTGATGCCGGCGATATAGTGGCACGCCATTACAATAAGATTATTGCGTTCGAGGAGATGTATACAGCTCCCGGAGTGCTTGTAAGTATCCATGCTGACATAAATGATGAGGATCAGACACTGACAGTGAGTGATCTTCGGTCATCGGCTCACGGAGTCGATGGCAGCAGGTCGGTTGCGACATCAAACGAAGTAACCGTGATCGATACGGTCTTCTATGAGGGGCTTACTGCAGGCTGTGAGTATAGGATGGAGACGGATCTTATGAATCTTGCGACAGGTGAATCAGATGCCCACTGTTCAACTGTCTTTTCCCCGGTCTGCTCCGACGGAAGTATCGATATCTCTTTGTGCTTTGACGGCAGCGGATATACAGGGGAAAAACTCGTAATATTTGAACGGGTATATGACAATAGGACAGGTGTGTTGATAAAGTCACACGAAGATTGGAACGAATGGTCTCAGACAATAACTTTTGTGCCTCAGACCGGAAATGACTATGATCCTTCATATCGCAATGCAGCACTTTTGATACTCGCTCTTTGTTTCAGTCTGGCAGGAGCTGTTGTTTTCATTCCGGGCAAAAGGAAACGCTGATATCCGGGGCTGTCTCAAAATAAAGAGACAGCCCTCTATCAGTTTGGGGACGGAGCGGATTATATCAAAATCTGCTTTTCGACTTTGTATACTGCGATTAAGGAGGCATTATATGCATAAAGCCATAATTCTTGCGGCTTGTGAAGGGATTTTGTTCGGTATATCGATGTTCTTTTTTATGCTCGATAAGAACGGCGGACCTGACGGGCTGTATTCAAAAGAACTGTATAAGAGAGAATATAAAAATGTAAGCATTGCAGGCGGTTTGGATGATACGTCAGTTAATGAGGAGCTGATAAATCTTGCAAATGAGTATGTGGACTATGTCGGTTATATAAGTGTTGAAGGAACGTCAATACACTATCCGGTCATGAGAGACCGGACAGATGCCACAGGATACTATTACTATCTCAGTCATAACTATATGGGAGAAAGCGACAGCAGCGGCTGCCCGTTTATAAGAAGATCTTCTGATCTGTCAGATGACGTTCTCGAAGTGTTTGCGCATAATAACAGGAACGGAACTATGTTTGCCGATCTAATGAGATTTGAGGATGAGGATTTCTTTAATGATAATGGGTTGATTCATTTTGATACAGTGGACGGATGCAGGACTTATAAAGTCATCTCGGTTCTTGATGTTGCTGTGGACGGCGGTGAATACACTTTTTTCGGATGGAGCAATTTTCCTGATGAACAGACCGAGACAGAATTCTTAAGTCAGATCACAGAGTACGGTGTCGTAAAGACACATGAACCTGTTTCTCCGGGCAATCAGTATCTTCTGCTCGTGACATGCGAATACACTCACGTTGACGGAAGAAGAATTGTCGTTGCCATCAGGACGTCTTAACAGTACAATTACTTCATGATACAAGACATTTATCCGCATAATTTCAAGAATAGTTTTATACCCGGCCTTAAGGCTGATGACGACAGTCTGATCATTCATTTCGATAAGGATGGAAAGCTGTTGGTCAATAAGCACGGCAAGCCTTTCCCCAGATTGTCTGATCTTGATGAAAGACCGCAAAGACTGACATATCTGTTCTCCATGGATGAGGATAATATCTTTCTGGCTGAAGATGAGCAGATCAAGGCATCTGATGATTATTCGCATGTTCGGGTAAGAGATTTCAGAAGACTTAAGGGTGTTCCCAAGAAGAGTATATTCGAGGCGTTCACGGCAAAGCAGCTTAATTCGTGGTATTTGAATAACAGATACTGCGGAAGATGCGGCGAACTTACGGGAAGAAGCAAGATCGAGCGTGCGATCGTATGTGATAAGTGCGGCAATACAATCTACCCGAGAGTCGTGCCTGCCGTAATTGTAGGTCTTATCAAGCGGGGTGGATCAAGACAGGACGATCAGATCCTTCTTACGAAGTACAACGGAAGAAGTGATGTTCCTTATTATGCGCTGATCGCGGGCTTTACCGAGATAGGAGAGACTTTTGAACAGACTGTCGCACGAGAGGCTTCGGAAGAGACAGGTCTTAAAGTGAAGAATATAAGATACTATAAGTCTCAGCCGTGGGGCGTTGTTGATGATATCCTCGCGGGATTCTACTGTGAGCTTGACGGTTCGGATGAGATCGTAAGAGATGAAGACGAATTGTCGGTAGCTGAATGGGTAAGAAGAGAGAATGTGGTGCTTCAGCCCGATGACTTCAGTCTGACTAATGAGATGATGACACTTTTTAAAGAAGGAAGAGAGCCCGTCTGACCCTGTCGGTGTGGTACAATACCTTCTGGAAATAAATACCTCACGGAGGCACGTAATATGAAAGTATTAGTAGTTGGAAGCGGCGGAAGAGAGCATGTGATCTGCTGGAAGTTACAGCAGGATCCCAGGGTAACAGAACTTTTCTGTGCTCCCGGTAACGGCGGAATCGCTTCTATCGCAACTTGCGTTGATATCAAGGCTAATGAGATCGAGAAGCTCGTAGCTTACGCCAAGGAAGGTCAGTTTGATCTAGTATTCATCGCTCCTGAGGATCCGCTGGCGCTCGGTCTTGCAGACCGGCTTGAGGAAGAGGGCATCAGAGCTTTCGGTCCTAAGGCTAATGCAGCTATCATTGAGTCTTCCAAGGCTTTCTCCAAGAGCCTCATGAAGAAGTATAACGTACCTACTGCTGCATACGAGATCTTTGATGACGAAGAAAAGGCGCTTGCGTATCTTGATACTCAGAAGATGCCTATCGTTATCAAGTGTGACGGACTTGCCTTGGGAAAAGGAGTTATCATCGCGCAGACTCTTGATGAGGCTAAGCAGGCAGTTAAGGAAATGATGGGTGATCAGAAGTTCGGTTCAGCAGGTTCGACTGTTGTCATCGAAGAATGCATGACCGGCCCGGAACTCACGATCCTCTCATTCTCGGACGGTAATGTCGCAGTTCCCATGATCTCATCCAGAGATCACAAGCGCGTAAATGATCATGATGAAGGCCTTAATACAGGCGGTATGGGTGCAGTAACTCCCGGAGCTGATATGACGCCCGAGTTGAAGAAGAGGATCCAGGATGAGATCATTACGCCTACCGTTGAAGCATTGAAGGCGGAGGGGAGACCTTTTAAGGGCGTTATCTACTTCGGTCTTATGCTTACCCCTGAAGGACCTAAGGTCGTAGAGTATAATTGCAGATTCGGTGATCCTGAAGTGCAGGCTATTCTTCCTCTGCTTGAGACTTCTCTTCTCGATATTGTTGATGCCGTTATCGACGGCAATCTTGATAAGATCGACATCAAGTGGAAGGACAAGTGTTCCTGCGTTGTTGTAATGGCGTCCGGAGGATATCCTCAAAGCTATGCCAAGGGATATGAGATAACAGGCATCGATACCTGCGGAAAACTTGTTTTCCAGGCGGGAACCGCGCTTAAGGACGGCAAGCTCGTTACAAACGGAGGCCGTGTCCTTTGTGTTTATGATGAAGGAGATACCCTTGATGAAGCTATTGACGGCGCATATGAAGGCGTTGCAAAGATAAGCTTCAAGGATGCTCACTACCGTCACGATATAGGAAGGACGTTAGGCGCTTCATGAACATCGGTCTGTTCGGAGGGCAGTTCGATCCTTTTCACAACGGACACGAGTCGATAATAAGGGGAGCTTTGAAAAGCGGCATTATAGATGCCGTGATAGTCATACCTTCTGCAAGAAATCCTTTTAAGACCGGATCGCAGGTCAGTGCCGCTCCGTACCGGTTCTATATGACAAAGAATGCCGTAGAACAGGATTTTGAAGGCGAAAATGTCTTTGTAAGCGATGTTGAATTCATGTACAGCGGCACCAGCTATACCGTAACAACGATAAAGCAGATAACAAAGCCTTCTTATATCCGGACGTTTCTCGGATCATGCGGAATAAAACAGAAACAGGCGCATCAGAATCATAAGTATTACTGGCTTACGGGTTCGGATGTGCTTCCTAAGTTTGACCAATGGTATGAGTCTGAAAAGATACTGGAACAGGCCGGGCTGCTTGTTGCATCGAGACCCGGTGACGGTGTGGATGTTGATGAACAGATAGCAAGGCTGCGGAAGTTGTTCGGTCCTTCTGCGGACATAAAAAGCTTCAGAACGGAACAGGTAGCCGCCGCATCAAGTGATATCCGTGCCGGACACGATCTGTCCGAGGTTCCGGAGTCTGTAAAAGAATTCATTGCGACTCATGCGCTGTACAGTGATGAGGATCCGCTGATGTCGGTGTCGCAAAAGACAGCAGAGGATTATTATGAGAATGCAATAAAGCTGTACCGGTATCTTGGACCAAAAAGACTGCTCCATACATTGAACGTCGGCATTCTGAGCGCAAGATATGCTTTAAGGTATGATACGAGCCTGTGTGACAGAGCCCTTATCGCAGGACAGCTTCATGACTGTGCCAAGGAACTTGATGAATCACTTCAGAAAGAAATGGCTTACAGGTATTCAGGTGAATTGTTCACAGAAAAGAAACTTCTGCATTCACCTGCCGGAGCCTTGTTCGCTCAGGAGGAATTCGGCATCACGGATCCTGATATCCTCGATGCGATAACGTATCACACTACAGGAAGAGGGAATATGTCGCTTCTGGAGAAGATCGTCTATCTGGCAGATAAACTTGAACCGTCAAGAACGTATGCCGATCTTGAGAAAGAAAGGCAGACGGCTTTCACGGATCTTGATGAAGCTCTGCGCATGGTCGCAGCTTCAATGAAGAGGAAATTCGAATCCCGGGGACAGGAAATGCATCCGTTGTCGTTAGACTTCATGTCTGATCTGGGGTTATAATCAAATAAGAAAACGAGCAGGAGACAAAAATGACAACTGAAGAATTAGTGAATAAGATAGTGGACATCCTTGAATCCAAGAAGGGATCAGACATTGAAGTTATCAATGTTGCCGATAAGACTACTCTGGCTGATTATTTTGTTATCGCGACGGGCAATTCCACAACGCAGATAAAGGCGCTTGCAGATGAGGTGGAATATATACTCAAGAACGAGGACGGCATTGTTGCAGATCATGTTGAAGGACGATCGGGTGATAAGTGGATTTTGATCGACTTTAAGGATATCGTCGTACATGTCATGCACCCTGAATTAAGGGCAGATTATGATCTTGAGAGTCTCTGGAATAAAAAGTAACAAACTGTTAGAAAAAGTATTGTAATTAACCGACGCCGATGCTATTCTGTCTGTAGGGATAGAATTATGAATAGCAAAGGCAATAACAAGTTCGGAAAGAACCTGATATATGTAACGTCATTCGTTCTCATTACGCTGATAAGCTTGTTTTACAAGCTGTTTCTGAGCGGATCATTCGACGGCTTTTCCGGCACCGGCATCGGTGATACTGCAGTGACGGTTGATACTGAACCTTCCGGATCTGAGGAAGAGATTTCACCTTCTCAAACTGAGCAGACAGTTACGTTTGTCGATGTCTATGTTTGCGGCTGTGTAAACAATCCGGGTGTTTATGAGATAGAACGCGGTTCTATTTTGAATGATGCAGTCGCTCTTGCGGGCGGCCTTACGGAGAATGCCGCAGCTGACAGGATTGACCTTGTCTATATCATAGATTCCAATGTTTCAATCTATATCCCGGGAGAGGATGAGGAAAGTGAAGATAATGAGATACTGAGATCCGGTGATCAGACCATATGGGGAGATGGTCAGGGGTCAGGCTCTTCGCTCACGGCAGTGCATTCAAGCAGGGTCAATATCAATTCCGCTGACAGGGATCTTTTGATGTCGCTTCCCGGCATAGGAGCTGTTACCGCTGATGCGATAATCGAATACAGATCGCAGCGTTCCTTTGCAAATATTGAGGAGATAATGAATGTATCCGGGATAGGGGAAGCTAAATATAACGCTATAAAAGATCTTATCTGCGTCTGACTGATACTTCGCCGCTCGATAGATTCTCCTCATGTCCGTCATCAAAGAGGACTTTCAAAGAGAAATCATCTCCTATGCTCATGGCTTTGCCCGTGCGGGGGATCTCGGACGTGTGATTGTGAGCTGAAACTACCGATACATCAAGACCTGTCGTTGAACAGAGCCTGCGGTATGAATCGAGATATCTGTCATGTGCATCCGGAAATTCCCGGCACATACGGTCTAATCCGTTAATAAGACCTGCCGTGATCGAAGCCCGGTAAAGCGGTTCGTTTCCCGGCAGTTCCATACGAAGAGAAGCAGCCGTATTCCTTAATTCATCAGGGAAATCGGACGGTAAGTGGTTGACGTTGAGGCCGATGCCGATAATGACATTGCTTATAGATGATATCTCTGATTCCACTATCATCTCGGTAAGGATGCCGCAGATCTTTTTGCCGTTGATCTGAAGGTCATTGACCCACTTGATATCCGGACAGATTCCGCATGCCTCTTCGACTGCATTTGCGGCAGTGACCGCAGTCCAGCATGTTATCCTGCTTACGAGATCGAAGGGGACGGAGGGTTTCATGAGATATGAAAGGTATATGCCTTTATCCGGAGGAGATATAAAGGATCTTCCGAGTCTCCCGCGGCCCTCTGTCTGGCAGTTTGAAATGACGACAGTTCCGGAAGGCGCTCCTTCGGAAGCCAGACTCTTAAGGTATTTGTTCGTAGAGTCGATCTTGTCAAGGATAATGACATCTCTCATTCTGGCCTCTGGAAGAAGGGAAAGCAGCGAACCTGCCGTAAGAAGATCCGGCCGGTTGTTGAGCCTGTAACCTTTATTGGTTACGGACGATATATCGTAGCCGTCCTGTTTCAATGACCGGACGGCAGCATTGACCGCGGCTCGGCTGATATTAAGTTCGTCCGACAGCGACTGTCCGGATATGTATTCACCGGAGCGGAGAAGTCTGGAAATAACGTGATCTTTAGTACTGAACATCCAAGATATATTACCACTAACAAAGGAAGGAAAGAATATGAGACAGACAAAGAAGATAGGCAATGAAGCAGAGGATGCCGTTATCAGATATATGGCAGAGCACGGGTATACATTCCTTGTTCGCAATTTTACCGTCCATAACATGGGAGAACTCGATGTTGTTATGACAAAAGATGATGAGCTTTATGTGATTGAGGTAAAGTCCAGGCTTGAGGATACGATATATGCAGATCCGTTAAGATCTATAACTGCCCGGAAGAGATTAAAGATCCTTAATACTACAAGGATGCTTATCAGCAGATACGGGCTTTATAACATGAATGTACACTTTTTGGCGGGATGTGTGACTCACAGAAGGGACGGAATGATACAAAATGTAGAAATTATCCCTTTTTAGATAAATAACAATGAATAATGATTGACATTAACTTGCATGTTTACTATATTCTACAAGGCGTAAATATAAATAGTAACGTCAAAAATGCAATTAAGACTCTTTGAAAATTCAAAACATAGGGGACCGGAGGTCAAAATGAAGTCTTTTAAGGAAATGAGCAGGGAAGAGCTGCTGGAGCAGAAGGCACAGCTTGAGAAGCGCATAGAAGAGTATAAGGGCATGAACCTTTCTCTTAACATGACACGCGGCAAGCCCTCTCCCAACCAGCTTTCTATGTCTGATGAGATGTACGCAGGTCTTTCCCAAGAGGGCTTCAAGTCTCAGGACGGTTCTGATACCAGAAACTACGGTGTTGCTACGGGACTTCCCGAGGTGAAGAAGCTTTTCGCGGATGTTATAGGCGCCAGAAATGCAGATAACATCTTTATCGGCAACGGATCTTCGCTGAACCTTATGTTTGATACGATCATGAGAGCTATGGTCTTTGGTGAGCATGATTCCCCGAAGCCCTGGTCCCAGGTTGAAGGGAGGAAGTGGCTTTGCCCTGTTCCGGGTTATGACAGACACTTCAAAGTAACTGAGACATGCGGATTTGAGCTCATTCCCGTACCTCTTAAGGAAGACGGACCTGATATGGATATAGTGGAGGAACTTGTAAAGGATCCTACTGTGCTCGGTATGTGGAACGTACCCTGTTACACCAATCCTGACGGATATGTATATTCGGAGAAAGTCTGCAGGAGACTTGCTTCCATGAAGACGGCTGCCCCTGATTTCAGACTTTTCTGGGATAATGCTTACTGCGTTCACCACCTGTATAACGAAGAGAGCAGGCAGGGAAAGTTACCTGATATCCTCGGCCTTTGTGAGGACGCAGGCAACCCTTCACGTGTATATGAGTTTGCTTCTTCCTCCAAGGTAACTTTCGCAAGCTCAGGTATCTCTTGCCTTGCTGCTAACGAAGAAAACTATAAGTATGCCGTCAAGTACATCGGCATTCAGACGATCGGTTCCAATAAGGTTAATCAGCTTGCTCATATCAGATTCATTCCTGACATCGAGGCTTTGAAGGCTCATATGGCCAGACATGCCGAGATCCTCCGTCCCAAGTTCGAGCTGACACTCGATATCCTTGAGAAGGAACTTGCCGGAACCGATGCAGCTTACTGGCACAAGCCTCTGGGAGGTTACTTCATCTCTGTATTTACGATGCCCGGAACAGCTAAGGCTGTTGTGGCAAAATGCAATGAACTCGGTGTTGCCTTTACACCTGCGGGAGCTACTTATCCTTACGGTAAGGACCCTGATGATTCCAATATCAGGATCGCCCCCAGTTTTCCTTCTCTTGAAGATATCAATCAGGCTATCGAAGTATTCTCAGTTTGTGTTAAACTGTCTGCTGTAGAGAAGCTTCTCGAAGCATAATTGATCAACGGAGGTCCCTATATGCCTTTTACTTCCAAGCCCTCATACGAGAGTCCTTTAAATTCGCGTTATGCAAGCAAGGAGATGCAGTATATCTTCTCGCCCGATAAGAAGTTTAAAACGTGGAGACTGTTGTGGATAGCGCTTGCGGAAGCCGAGAAGGAATTAGGCCTTGATATTACAGATGAACAGATCGCAGACCTGAAGGCTCACAAGGATGAGATCGATTATGAGGATGCTGCAGCTGAGGAGAAGATCCGCAGGCATGATGTAATGGCGCATGTCCATTCTTACGGCAAGCAGGTTGCAGGTTCAGGCGCTGACCGTATAATCCACCTCGGAGCAACATCATGCTATGTAGGGGATAATACAGACATCATTATCATGAGAGATGCTCTCGAACTCGTTAAGAAGAGACTCGTAGTCCTTATCTCGAAACTCGCATCGTTTGCAGATGAATATAAGGCAATGCCTACATTGGGCTTTACACATTTCCAGCCCGCTCAGCTTGTAACTGTAGGTAAGAGAGCGTCACTGTGGCTTCAGGATCTCGTATTCGATCTTGAGACCGTAGAGAATGCAATAGCATCTTTAAAGCTTCTCGGATGCAAGGGAACTACAGGTACACAGGCTTCGTTCATGGAACTGTTCGAAGGCGATAATGCCAAATGCATTGAGCTTGATAAGAAGATCTGTCAGAAGATGGGCTTTGAGTCCTCTTACTATGTATCGGGTCAGACTTATTCCAGAAAGATCGATTTTACTGTTCTTTCTGCACTCTGTGCCATAGCGCAGAGCGCTCACAAGTTCTCTAATGACATAAGACTCCTCCAGCATCTTAAGGAGATCGAGGAGCCCTTCGAGAAGAATCAGATCGGTTCTTCCGCTATGGCTTATAAGAGAAACCCGATGAGATCGGAGAGGATCGCATCTTTGTCCAGATATGTTATTGCAGACGTTCTTAATCCTGCGATGACTTCTTCCGAGCAGTGGTTCGAGAGAACGCTCGATGATTCTGCCAACAAGAGGATCTCCGTTCCTGAGGCTTTCCTCGCGGTTGATGCCATTCTCGGTATATATACTAATATCGTATCCGGATTGGTTGTATATCCCAAGATCATCGAAAAGCATATTATGGATGAGCTTCCTTTCATGATGACAGAGAATGTCATGATGGAGGCTACAAAGAAGGGCGGAAACAGACAGGAACTTCACGAGAAGATAAGACAGCTTTCCATGCAGGCAGGTGCCGTTGTCAAGAAGGAAGGGAAGCCTAATGATCTTCTTGAGAGAATTGCTGCTGATCCGGAATTCGGTCTTACCATGGATGATCTTCTTAAAGTGGCTGATCCCAAGCTCTATATCGGACGCTGCCCTCAGCAGGTAGAGGCTTTTCTTAATGAGGTGGTAAACCCCATTTTAAGCTCTCATAAAGACGATCTTCAGGTAGAAGAAGTAGAACTTAAGGTGTGATAAGGGATTAACTTGTATCGTATCTGAAAAAAGCTGAAATAAAGGTTGACAAAGGAAACGACAATGTTATAATAATCAGGCTGTCAAGCACCTCTAGCTCAGATGGTAGAGCAACTGACTCTTAATCAGTGGGCCCAGGGTTCGAGTCCCTGGAGGTGCACCAGACTATAAAGACCGGGCAGGATGCCCGGTCTTTTATATTTATTATTATAATTTATTAAAATTTAATTTATAATATAAGTTGGAATAAGAACTGACCGTTCTTGTAAAATCTATGTAAGTATATTTTTACGCATTGAGGTCGTATGAGAACTGTTTACGCATGTATATTTACCGTTTTCATAGCAGCGTTGATCGTATGTGCTGTCAAATCACGGCGGTCCTTAAACCCGATAGCTGATTCGGTAAGGCGCCTTATCATCGGAGTACTCATACCTGTTGTCGGAAATTATCTTCTTATCGTGCCGGGTCCCAAGCTGGTATCTGATATCGGACGTTATGTGTATTTCATCGGTATGGTTATCTGTGTTTACCGCGTGCTGAGATTTACGATGGATTACTGCAATATCGAGTGGAAGAATAAGTTGCTTAAATATACCGTCTGGGGATTTATAGCCGTCGACGGAATTCAGTTATTGCTTAATATCTTTACCCATCATACATTCTCTGTCGAGAAGACGATGGTCGACGGATATGCTTATTATCTTCTTGTTCCGCACTGGGGTCAGAGTTTACACCGTGTTATAGTATACGGAATTTTCTTTGCTTCTCTCGGAATTATTATTGTAAAACTTATTAAGTCCCCCCGGATATATAAAGAGAGATATTCGACCATGACTGCCGCAATGGTCATATCCTGTCTGGTCGAGTCTTACTATATCTTCTCGAGAAAACCGATAGATCTGTCCATGCTTGCGTTTGCCATATATGCGTTCATGGTCTATTACTTTGCTCTTTATTACAGACCGATGAGACTTCTTGACCGGATGCTCGCAGGTATTGCTTCCGAGATGAACGAATCGCTGTTTTTCTATGATCTTGAAGGGAAATGTATCTGGGCAAATGAACCTGCTGTCAGACTGACAGGAGTCGAACAATCGCGATATGAAGAAACTACGTCAAAGTTATTACGGATTTTCGGAGAAGATGTAACAGCTGTCGATGATGATTCCACACATAAAAAGGATATAACCGTCGAAGAGGAGGAAAGATATTATACTTTGGAACGTCGTGTTCTGTATGATGACAAAGACAGACTGACAGGATCGTTCTTAAGGATCAGAGACGACACGGACGAGCAGAAGAGGATAAGGCGCGAGTTCTATAATGCCACTCATGACAGACTTACGGGACTTTATACAAGTGAATACTTAAACGAGCTTATATGGAACAGGATCAATGACGATAACCGCCGGAGCTATTACGTCATCTATATGAATATCAGTGAATTTAAGATCGTCAATGACGTATATGGAATGGAATACGGTGATCTTGTCTTAAAGAATATAGCCGAACGTATCAAGAAAGATGCCGGCCGTTCATGGCTGTACGGCCGCATCGGAGGAGATTCGTTCGGCATAATGATGCCTTCGGAAGATTTTGACCGGGATATTGCAGACAAGGCTTTATCTGAATTAGTTGTCGGGGAAGGTTCCAAAGCACATAAGATAGTTATGCATATGGGAATCTACGAGACGACCAGATTCGATTCTGATGTTGCAGTGATGTTCGACCGCGCACACCTGGCCTTGAACAGCATAAAGGGTGATTATAACGTCCATATTGCTTTTTATGATGAAAAGATAAGAAACGGTATCCTTAAGGAGAATATGATAACTTCACAGCTTCAGGAGGCGATCGAGCAAAGGCATATCATGCCGTATCTGCAGCCGATAGTGGATCCTAACAGGAATGTTGTAGGAGCCGAGGCTCTTACAAGATGGACACATCCTACTGAAGGAATCCTTTCTCCTGCAGTCTTCATTCCTGTTCTTGAGCGCAACGGTCTTATTGCTGATGTTGACAACCATATCTGGCGATGTGCGTGTGAGGTTTTGAAGCGCTGGCAGGACCAAGGCATAGACATGTTCATATCGATCAATATCTCTCCCAAGGACTTCTATTTTATGGATGTCCCGTTTGAACTTGAAAGGCTGGTCGAAGAATATGGGATTAAGGCTGAGAAGCTGCGTGTAGAACTGACTGAGACGGTTATGATCAATAACTCCGACATGAGGATCAAAGACATAGAGAGACTGCGTGATGCAGGATTTATCGTGGAAATGGATGACTTCGGGAGCGGTTTTTCTTCTCTTAATCTGCTTCAGGATATGCCGGTCGATGTTCTTAAGATCGATATGGTATTCCTACGCAATACAGATGATAATCCCAAAGCAGGCAAGATAATCTACAACATAATAGCGATGGCCAAAGATCTTGATCTTGTTCCGCTGACAGAGGGTGTGGAGAGCGAATATCAGTATCAGCAGCTGGTCCGGATGGGCTGTAAGCTGTTCCAGGGAAACCATTTCTCTAAGCCTGTAACGATCGAAGAATTCGAGGAGGAGTTTATATAAATGAATGTGATCGATATTATCCTTGATAAAAGATACGGCCGTGAGCTTAATGACGAGCAGATAGCGTTTTTCGTAAAAGGCGTTACAGACGGAAGTATACCGGATTATCAGGCGTCGGCCCTTCTTATGGCTATAGTGCTCAACGGAATGAATGAGCGTGAGATGACAACGCTTACTTTGGAAATGGCAAGATCCGGAGAGCAGAACGATCTTTCTTTTGTGGGTGATATTACCGTCGATAAGCATTCGACAGGAGGTGTCGGAGATAAGATAACTCCGCTGGTCATGCCTTTATGCAGTTCGTTTGGTGTTAAGATCGTAAAGCTGACGGGAAGAGGGCTCGGGTTTACCGGAGGAACAGTCGATAAGTTTTCCTCGATTGAAGGATTTGATATCAATGTCCCGCAGGACCGGTTCGGCGAGCTCGTAAGATCTGTCGGTGTTGTAATATCCGGACAGACTCCCGATCTTGCGCCCGCGGATAAGATCCTCTATGCGTTGCGAGATGTTACCGGCACTGTCGATTCAATACCTCTCATAGCTTCATCAATCATGAGCAAGAAACTTGCAGGAGGAGCAGATGCCATCGTGCTCGATGTTACCTGCGGAAGCGGTGCGTATATGAATAATGTTGACCGCGCCAGGGATCTTGCCAAAGCGATGATCAGGATAGGAAACCTTGCTGGCCGAAGGACAGTTGCTGTCATTACAGATATGGATCAGCCCCTGGGCAGATGCTGCGGAAATATCATGGAAATGGAAGAGGTATGGGATACGCTCTCCGGCAAAGGGGAGGAGGATGTTGTCGATATCGCAACCGTTATCGCATCAAAGATGATCATGCTTGCGGATAAACAAGGGCAGCTTTCATCGGATGAACTTATAGAAGAATTAAGAGCGAGGCTTAATGACGGCAGAGCTCGCGATGAGTTCGTCAAGCTTATAAGGTCGCAGGGAGGAGAGTTCATCGACGGCGTTCCCGTATACCGTGACAGACCGAATAAGATCTTTGAGGTAAGGTCAAAGAGGGACGGATATGTCAGATCGATAAGAACTGATGAGATAGGTTATTCATCAGTGATGCTCGGCGCGGGACGATTGAAGAAGGACGATGAGATCGATTACGGCGCGGGAATAAAGTTCATAAAGAAACGGGGCGATCAAGTAAGTTACGGTGATGTTCTGTGTGAACTGTATGTAGGTAAGGATTCCGTTATAACGCCTGACAGTAATGCATTGAAGGAGATCGCCGATAAAGTATTCAAAGCCTACAATATCATGCCCGGAGCGCCTGAGAAAAGAAGATCGGTTATTGACGTTCTTGAACAGCAATAGTATAATGCAAACAAATGTTCAGAATGGAGACAGCGTGCAGCAGGGATGCCCGAGCCACAGTCTACAACATATATCGGTATCGACCCCGGGTATGCGATCACGGGTTACGGAATAATCAGGAAGACGGGTAATAAGCTCTCGGCAGTTGACTATGGTGTCATAGAGACAAAGGCGGGTACTGATTTTCCTTTAAGGCTGCTTTCCATTAATGAGAAGATCAGATATCTTCTGGAGATGTATAAGCCGGATTATATGTCCGTTGAGGAATTGTTTATCTCGGCAAACAGGACTACAGCCGTCGGTACGGCTCAAGCCCGCGGAGTGGTCCTTCTCGAGGCGGCGCGCGCCAATATTCCTGTATACGAGTTTACGCCGGGGCAGGTTAAGCTTGCCGTTACAGGATACGGCAAAGCCGAGAAGAAACAGGTTCAGGCGATGGTAAAGACGCTGCTCGGTCTAAAGGAGATACCGAAGCCCGATGATGCCGCAGACGGGCTTGCGATGGCAATTTGTCTCGCGAATACCGGAATTGTTAATTCCGGTATGGCCGTTTCCGGTTATCAGTATGGAAGATACGGATACAGCAGAAGGAATGAATTCGGTTAAAATGATATATAATCATTGACGAGCCTTAAGGAGTGAACAGATGGGGATATATTCATATATCAAAGGAATACTCGTAAGTAAAGATGAAGACGATATCGTGATCGATAATAACGGGATTGGATATGAGGTGATCTGTCCTTATTCGATATCCGATAAGATAGGTCCGGAAGGTGCTGAAGTTAAGGTCTGGATCTATCAGAGTGTAAGAGAGGACGATATTACCTTATACGGTTTTCCGTCGCTTGAGATGAAGGAGATGTTCTTAAGCCTTATCGGCGTATCGGGGATCGGTCCAAAGGTTGCTCATTCCATATGTGCGCAGGTCGAGCCCGACAGATTTGCTCTTGCCGTTGTCGGCAGTGACATAACTTATCTGACTTCGGTCAAAGGACTTGGTAAGAAGGGCGCTGAAAGGATAGTGCTTGAACTGAAGGATAAACTTAAGAAATCCGGCATATCGGCCGGCTCATCGGCTTCTGCCAAGAGCAAAGGAGCTTTGCGCGATCCTTCTGGAGAGGCTGTATCCGATATGGGCAGCATTGCATCTGACGCGATCGAAGCGTTAGTCGTATTGGGGTATAAGGAGCAGACTGCGGCACAGACCGTGAGTTCCTGTTATGAGGATGGCATCGATCTTCAGACTCTGATCAAGAAATCTCTTAAGAGCCTTGCGAGGTGAGCCGGGATATGAATTACGATCAGGGCTTTAACGGATATGAAGATGAAGAGCGCGTTATCGGCAGATCCAAGCAGTTTGACGACCGTGACGAGAAGACTTTAAGACCGATAACGTTTGAGGATTACAGCGGTCAGTCGAAGGTCAAGGAGAATCTTAAGATATTCATTAATGCGGCGAAGACGCGCGGTGAAGCCTTAGACCATGTGCTGTTGTACGGTCCCCCGGGATTGGGCAAGACAACTCTTGCGGGCATAATTGCCTCGGAGATGGGTGTCGGGATGCATATTACCACAGGTCCTTCGATCGAGAAGACAGGGGATCTTGCTGCGATACTTACAAATCTCGGCGAGAATGAAGTGTTGTTCATCGATGAGATCCACAGATTGAACAGAAGTGTTGAAGAGATACTATATCCCGCTATGGAGGATTACTGTCTTGATCTTATGATAGGCAAAGGTCCGTCGGCAAGATCTGTCAGACTTGATCTGCCTCATTTTACGTTAGTCGGTGCGACTACAAGGGCAGGCATGCTGTCTGCACCGTTAAGAGACAGGTTCGGTATGATCCACCGGCTTGAGCTTTATGAGACGGAAGATCTTATGTCGATCTTAAGCCGGGATGCAGCTCTTATGGATATAAAGATCGATGAAGAAGGATTGCGTAATATCGCCGGAAGATCAAGAGGCACACCGAGAATAGCGATAAGACTGCTCAAGCGCATGCGTGACTACGCTCTGCATATGAATAAAGACATCATCGATAAGGAAGTATCGGACTTCGGATTGAAGGCCCTTGATATTGATGATATCGGACTCGACGCCGTGGACCGGAGAATACTGACTTCTATAGCCGATGTTTTCAGAGGCGGTCCTGTCGGACTTGAGACCCTTGCGGCCGTAACGGGTGAAGATCCCGTAACCATTGAGGATGTGTACGAACCATTCCTTCTTCAGAACGGGTTTATCGCCAAGACGCCAAGGGGAAGAGTACTCACGTCCCGGGCCTTCGAGCATCTGGGAATGGCTGAGCCTGCAGGGTTTAAAGAGCGCAACAGGAATGCGTTCGAGAACCTTACGATCGACTCTCTTATAAATGACGGGGGACGATCCTGATGGCCATGCTCCTTCATGCATGCTGCGGTCCGTGTGCGATGTATCCTGTTGATATGCTACTGGAACAAGGCAGGGATATCGATCTTTTCTGGTATAACCCGAATATCCATCCTGCGTTCGAATGGCAAAGGAGACTTGATAATCTGCACAGATGCGCCGATCATTTTTCCGTTGATCTGATCGAAGGCGGAGATAATTGCCTGCAGTCTTATTGGGAAGAGAAGACGTACCTTGCCGATTATGAGAGCAGATGTCATATGTGCTATGACATAAGACTTGATGCCGTCGCCTCATATGCTTCGGAGAACGGATATGAATCTTTCTGTACGACCCTTCTTGTCAGTCCTTATCAGCAGCACGAACTCATAAGGCATACAGCCGAACAGAAGGCGGAGATCTACGGTGTTAAGTTCGAATATATCGATTTCCGTCCGGGATTCCGTAAAGGTCAGAATATGGCGCGTGACATCGGTCTTTACAGGCAGAAGTACTGCGGCTGTATATTCTCGCTGGAATCGTCCGAATTCAGGGATAAGATCTACAGATTGTTCGGAACTCCGGGTTCTTTGGCTTCGACCAGTACTGAATAATAATTCTCGTATATTACCATTCCGGGGCGGGCTCCGGGGATCTTCCTGACATGAGAAACAGGGCAGTAATCGACTTCTGCTTTTATGCTTCCCGCATGACTTCCTCTGCCTTCGGAGTGTTCTTCGACCATGATGCTCTTTGAGAAGAAGGCGGCAAGTGAAGCAGCCTCGATCACCGCGTTATCCGAAGGAAATTCCTCTCCTTTGCGGGATCTTAAGATAACATGTGTTCCGGGCAGTCCTTTAATATGAAACCACCAGTCGTCTTTTGAGGCGATCCTGAAAGTCAGTTCGTCATTCTGGATGTTGTTCCTTCCTGATAAGATCTCGTATCCGTCTGAGGTCTTGTATCTGCGGTAAGAGAGTGCGGCGGGTTCTGCCTTGCGCTGCGATCTCTCCCGGTTTCTTATCGCGGCTTTCCTGGCTGCTTCTCTCATTGCTCTGGATGCGTGTTTGCCTGATTTGGCCATTCCTACGGATCTGTTGGGATCTCCACGGTTTACATTCTCCTTCTTCTTTGAGTAGGAGGTTTCCGTAAATGAAGCGATCTCACGTTCCAGTGCCTCGATATCTTCTTCGCATGATGCTGATGATGCGGCAGCCTTTAATGATCTGAAATAGGATACTGCCTCCTTGTCAGCCTTGATATATTCCTCGGCAAGCTCGTATTTACGTTTTGATTTACGGAATCTTCTGTAATAGCTTTGTGCATTGGAAGATGCATCGGTCACGGGATCCAATGCAATCGTTATCATCGCCGGTGGATCCGAGTAGTAATCTTCGCAGGTAAATGAGGAAGAATGGGATTCTATCCGGTATGTGTTGGATAATATAAGATCGGCGCATTTTTTGTAGTAGTCCGCTTTGCCTCCGTCCTCGAGATCCTTCTCGTGTATCTCGAGTTTCCTTACGGCATGCGATAATGCAGTATCGACTATAGCGGTTATGCGCTGTTTCTTGCGCTCCAGGTCGGCTGTTCTGTCTTTGGCGCGGTAGAAAGCATCAATGGCTTCGCATATCGTATCAAAACATTCGGTATTACTCTCATGCCCGAAAAGGAAGGGGAGATATTCTGCCGGACTGCCGTCTTCCGAGCAGTATACAGCCGGGGTTGTCTTATTATCTGAAACATCATCGAGGAATCTGCCGATGGTCTTTATGCCTAAGTCGCGGACGGCTGGATCAAGATCTTTGACAGCGGTCCTGTCATCTGTTCTCAAATCCGAGATCAGCCGTCTGGTAAGAGCCGGTGACAAGCCTTTTACCGAGTTGATCAATGCCTTTTCGAGCGGGCGCGAGAGCTGCTCGGGCCTTATGGGGAGTTTGTTGTCTTTAATAAGTTCTTTTGCCTGCTCCGGGGTGTATTTATCCTGCTGCGGCGGGTATTCATAGATACGCGCCGGCATGACCTCGCGGTACCTGTTTACCGATATGTCCACATGGACGAGGCTGTCGATTATCTTATTGGTGCTGCTGACGAGTATGACATTCGAATATCTGCCCATGAGTTCGCAGATAAGCGTGTAAGTCTTTGGATCATGAAGCTCGTCGGTGGTGCTTGTTCTGATCTCGATTATTCGTTCGTATGAAGGACAGGTTACGGATTCTATCCTGGCTCCTGACAGATATTTCCGCAGCAGCATGCAGAAGGAGGGAGGCATCTTGGGATTCTCTCTGTCCGCTGAAGTCAGATTCATGCGCACGGAAGCAGGATTGCAGGAGATGAGCAGTTTTTCCATACGGGCGTTGGCGCGGATATGGAGGATAAGCGTCTGTCTGTCGGGCTGAAAGACCTTATCTATCCTGGATCCCGCAAGTCTGGAGTCGAGTTCCCTGGCAAGAAGATGAGAAGTTATACCGTCAAATGGCATCTGCGGTTCAGTCCTCGGATGACGGAGTGGTCTCGCCGAAGCTTAATACCAGTCCGATAACCCAGATGATACCGACTATCAGGAGTTCAAATCCCAGTATCTTAAAGAACCTGTCATAGTTGTTCCATGACAAAAGAAGATCGATAAGGACAAGCACGGTAATAACCGCAACGCTTGCAACGGGAATAAATGCGCGTGTCTTAGTGAATGCGTGAAACCAATCGGCAAGGGACGGCGAAGCGCTTACGGCGGATCTTGAAGGACTCCGTGAAGAGCGGGGAGAAGCCCTCCCGGAAGTTTTCCTTGCAGAAGAAGAGGAAGAATTCTTTCTTCCTCCTGAGGATGATCTCTTTTTACCGGATGAGTTTCTGCTCTGAGCCATATGATCAGATGTTCTCGCCCTTCTCCTTCAACAGCTTCTTGATCTTCTCCGTCGGATTAATGAGATTTGACAAAGAAGCATCATGGTTGATCGCGTCGATGAGCAAAGCGACAAACTTACACATATTGACATCGGCATACCAGGGAGCTTCAAGCAGATCGGGTCTTCTGTAGATAAGATTGGTCGCGAATACCTTGTCGAAAATGCCGTTCTCGTATGCTTTATTGAAATTCTCGATGCCTTCCGTGAAAAGACCGAATGTAACGGCGCAGAATACCTTGCGGGCGCCTCTTTCCTTCATCGCTTTAGCGATATCGAGCATCGAATCACCCGATGAGATCATATCGTCGACGATGAGGATATCCATGCCTTCTACTGAATCTCCGAGGAACTCATGTGCGATAATGGGATTTCTGCCGTTTACTACGGTTGTGTAATCTCTTCTCTTATAGAAAGTACCGAGAGGTACGCCGAGGATCGATGCGTAATACATTGCTCTTCCGATACCGCCTTCGTCAGGGGAGACCACCATAAACTTACCTTTGGTGAATGACAGATCGGGGATCTGGCGGTACATCTCTTTTATCATCTGATAATTGGAAGGGAGAGATTCGAAGCCGGACAGGGGAATGGCATTTGCAACTCTCTCATCATGCGCGTCAAAAGTGATGATGTTGGAAACTCCAAGGCCGTACAGTTCTTCCAAAGCGAATGCGCAGTCAAGCGATTCTCTTGCATTCCTCTTGTGCTGGCGGCTCTCGTACAGGAAGGGCATGATGACATTTATCCTTCTGGCTTTACCTGAGCAGGCGAGTATGACTCTCTTCAGATCCTGATAATGATCGTCCGGACTCATGTGGTTCATCTGCCCGAACATCTTATAAGTGATGGAGGGATTCATTACATCGCATATGATGTATAAGTCATGGCCTCTGACCGTATTCTTGATAACGGCTTTGCCTTCTCCCGATGAGAATCTCGCATTCTCGACTTCTATGCGGTAATCCTGACGGTAGAAGCCCGGATATTTGGAAACTATGGCTTCCTGTTGATATTCGGATCTTCTCGTTGTGAGATAATAATTGACCTTCTCTGTAAAGTCTACGCTGCCTTTAAGCTGAATAAGCCCGATAGGAGCGACGGGAGCCATCGGGTTCTCACCGTACTGGTTGTATCTTGAGTAGGATCTCTCATCTGCGGGAATTGAAGTCATCGTGCACCTCTTCAATAATAATATTTGCCTTAGCCTGTTGTCAGATCATCTTCATCGAAAAGCTCGCCGATACGTATCTGTCCTAAGAAATCGGTTATCCTTGAGGTAGAATTGATCAGGTCGGTTACCGATTCATTAGCATTAACGGCTTCTATGATCCTGGCGATATAGGGGATCATATCAACGTTTACATACCACTTGCGCTCGAGCAGTTCATCGGGATGGTAATTGAGATTCGTACACAGTACGGATTTGATGATCCCGTCCTCATAAGCTTCATCAAAGGTATCAAGTCCGTCAGTGAACAGTCCGAAAGGCGCGCAGCAGTAGATATCTCTTGCACCGTGATTCTTAAGGATCTTGGATGTGCGGAGCATAGTGCTTCCGGAATTGATCATGTCGTCAATGATCAGGACATCCCGGCCCGCTATATCGTCTCCAAGATATTCATATGACTTGATTGGGTGTTCTCCGTTGACCTTCTTCGTATAATCCCTGTCCCTGTAGAAGATACCGAGAGGCAGGTTCATAAGGGAAGAATAGAAGATTCCTCTGTTAACTCCCGATTCATCGGGGCTTACAACTATAGTCTTGTCTTTCTCAAGTCGGATCGAGTCGAATGTTGACAACAATGTCGAGATTATCTTGTATGCGCTCTTAGGGAAGTCAATTCCCATAAGAGGAACCGCATTCGCGATCCTTGCATCGTGAGGATCGAAGATTATGAGATTGGCAACACCGAGTTCATAAAGCTGCTTGAGCATCGCTGCAACATCCATGGATTCATTGGAAGTCTCGCGTTTTTCCTGTCTGCCTTCATAAACGAACGGCATTATTATGTTGATCCTGCGCGCTTTTCCGGAACATGTGGATACTATACGGAGAAGATCGCGGTAATGATCATCCGGGGAAAGGATATGCTTATATCCGAAGATATCCATTGTCTCGTTATGTGACAGGATATCAGTGATGATGAAGATATCATGACCTCTTATGGATTCTTCTATCTGAACTTTGCCCTCGCCGGACTGGAAACGGATAAGATCTGATTCGATCAGATAATTGGATCTGTAGTATCCGGGGGTGTGTACGTACGGATTGGCGTTATTTTCAAAGCGCTTCTTTCTCTTTGAAGATAAGACATCGCTTACCGATTTCACAAACTTCTCGTTTGCGTTGTGAGAGATAATACCGATAGGACCGTAAGGTTCAAGCTGAAGCATTCGAATCTCCTTTATCTCTTTATCTCAGATTAGTATCATCTATCATAATAATAAAAGCAACTGTCCAAATTTTACAATTTTTATCCGAAGTCACAGCAAGAGTTTGGCAATCGCCTCTTGAAGCTCGGTAATACCCAGCTTTTTGTCAGACGAAACTGCGAATATATCAGCGTTTTCTTCAAAATCATAAATTTTATTTATTTCATCAAGGCGTTTGCGGAGACCTGCCGCCGAGAACTTGTCGCATTTTGTAAATACCACAAAATAGCGGACATTATTGGTGTTCATATATTCGAACATCGCGATATCTTCTTCGGTAGGATCGCGTCTTATATCCATCAGATGAAGCACCAGGCTTATCTTCCTGCCCGAAGTAAAATAACTGTCTGCCAATGATGAGAATTCTGCTTTCTTTTCCCTCGATACTTTTGCATATCCGTATCCCGGAAGATCCGCTATCAGGAGTTTGCCGTCTATATCAAAGAAGACGACTGCCCGTGTCTTGCCCGGAGTCTGTGATACTCTGGCAAGTTTTCTGTTATCCGTAAGAGCATTTATAAGAGAGGATTTACCGACATTTGATCTTCCGGACAGGACTATCTCGGGCAGGTCAGATTCAGGACACTGATCTATCGTGGCTGCCAATGCTTTGAACCTTGCTTTTCTGAAGTTGATATCCATCTCTATGAAACCTGTCTTTGTCGTTTTTTGTCGTTTTTTGTCGGTTTTTTGCAGTTATATTCAATGATTCCGTATTTTACCATAACGGTATGAAACTCAAAAATCAGACATCTTATGCATTTGAACGTATAATCGCGTCAGTTAAGCGGCATCCGTTGGCAGTTCCGGTTCTGATCGCTGTAATTACAGTGTATCTGGTTACTTATCTTGTTCCCGTAACCGTTAAAGGCGGCAGGATCGAATCCGAAGGGGTTATAAGAAGTGTGGAGCTGAAGCTTGACGGAAGCATGCAGGCGGTTATAAAGACCTCGGCCTTCGGAAGAATACTGTATAACGGTGATCCGGATGACGGTTTAATACCGGGCGATAGGGTGTTTATCAGCGGATATGTCAAGGTATTCGATAAACCGTCAAACCCCGGTCAGTTTGATTATGCGGATCATTTAAGAAGACGCGGCATATCCGGAGTCTTTTATTCCGATGAGATCAGGAAGATCAAAGACGGTCCCGTGATAATGCGGCTGGAAGACGGGTTGTCACGCTTTTTCCATGAGATCAGGAAGTATGTTGTATCGCTTTTCGATGATGATGAGGATAAGGCGCTCGCAGGGGCCCTGTTCATGGGAGATGACTCGCTTATAAGCGATGAAGTGTCAAGGCAGTTCCGACTGTCGGGCTGTTCTCATCTTCTGGCTGTGTCAGGGACGCATTTTGCGGCGTTTCTGATGATCCTGTCCGAGTTTTTGAGGAAGTCTCACATAAGCCGCGGGAAGGGCGCGCCTGCTTATATCCTTTTTTGTGTTCTTGTCGGAACTCTGACTGGATGGTCGGAGTCCGTAACCAGGGCCTGTTTTATGAGCATCGGCAATTATTTGTCCAGAGACTGGATATCGGGAATGGCATTGGCTGCGGCTGTTCTGATGGCAGATGACCCGTACAGCGTTCTTTCAGCGGGATTTCAGATGAGCTTTGCGGCGGCAGCTGCGATAAGGCTCTTCGGCGGCAGACTGGAGGAGCTGTTAAAACGCGTCGATATGCCTCAGACGATGATATCAGCGCTCGTGCCCGTTATATCTGCGATGATCGGAATGATGCCTTTCCGAGGAAGGACTTGCTGTTATATATCCTTTGTTCACCTTGCAGTGCAGATAACGGCATCTTTTATCGCTTCGGCGGCATGTGTATTCTTTATTCCGACCGTTCTGACGGGTATGCCGTTTGCATGTTCCGTTCTGTTTAAGCTTCTGACCGGTATTACTTCATTATGCCCGGCATTGTCCTTCCACAGTTTATCAACGAACGGATTGTCAGAATCCTTTATATATTCGGCATTTGCCGTGCTGTGTGTCTTCCTGCTCCCTCCGGGGACTGCGCGCCGGTTTCTGATAAGGCCCTGCCTTGCACTTCTCGGCATAGCAACCGGAATCATGGTATTTTCTGCCGTCAATTCTCCCGATGTGACCATAGTCTTTCTTGATGTCGGGCAGGGGGACAGCTGCCTTATCATGGGCGAAGGCAGGAGTGTGCTGATCGACGGCGGCGTTACTTCAGCCGGTCAGTATATCATAGCTCCTGCTCTTGATTATTACGGGATAGAAAAAGTTGATCTGGCCATAGCAACGCATTTGGACGAGGATCACGCAGGAGGTCTTCAATATCTTTATGATCAGGGAAGGATCGATGTTCTTCTTGATTGTTTTGATATAAATGCAGGATGGCAGATGAATATCACAGATGAACTTGAGCTTAATTGTATATGGCCGTTAAAAGCGGTTGACGGCAGCAACGAAGACAGTGTGGTCTTAAGGCTCGTTTACGGCGATCTTTCCGTTTTATTTACAGGTGACATCGGAATTGAAACCGAGCTTGCTCTGATCTGCCGGGGCGAATACATCGATTCGGATATCCTTAAGGTCGCTCATCACGGTTCTTCATATTCAACTTCAACCGAATTCATAGAATGTGTTTCCCCCAAGATCGCAGTGATCTCGGTAGGTGCAGGCAATATGTACGGTCATCCTGCGCCGGATACTCTCAGAAGACTGGAAGAATACGGCTGTCTGATAAAACGCACGGACTGCTCCGGTGCGCTGATAATCGAGACCGGACGTTCGGGGACGATCCTCAGATGGCCGTTCCGTGATCAGTAGCGGAAGAGTTCTTTGTAGAGGACGCGAACGGCGTAGTCAGTATATTCCTCGGAAACACCGAACATCATCGATATCTCGGATGCACCCTGGTTTACTATGCGGAGGTTGATGCCCGCAGCAGATAATGCTGATGCAGCGCGTGCCATGATACCTACTGATTTTTCCATCGCCTGTCCGACGATCATTACTATCGCAAGATCGCGGTCGATCTTTACGGATTCTGCCCTCGCTTCGTTGCGGAAACGGTTGATGATTATGTCTTCTTTATCAGGCGTAAAGTATTTCTTGCGCGCGATGATGGTAACCGAATCGATGCCTGAAGGTATATGCTCTATCGGCACGCCCTCTTCAGCCAGTATTTTCAGCAATGAGGAAATGAATCCCACTTCGTGGTTCATAAGATATTTGGTGACCGTGATCGTAAGGAAGCCTTTCTCGCCTGCGATTCCCGTGACCAGAGAATCATAGTGTGTTCTCTCGGAAACGATACGCGTTCCCTTAGCCGACGGATTGTTGGTATTGCGGATGTGAACGGGAATGCCTCTTACATAAACGGGATAAAGGGCTTCTTCATGAAGAACGGAGAATCCGGCATATGCAAGCTCTCTCATCTCGTCGTAGGTGATCTCCGTAATGGGGAAGGGGTTCTTTACCAAAGAGGGGTTGACCGCAAAAACATTATCTACGTCAGTCCAGTTCTCATAGACATTGGCATTGACAGCTCCTGCGAGGATAGAACCGGTTATATCGGAACCTCCTCTCGAGAACGTGATGATGCGGCCGTCTTTGCCGTAGCCGTAGAATCCGGGGAATATGCAGAGTTCCTTGCTGTATTTAAGTGATTCGAGATTGTCATATGATTCGCCCAGTATGCGCGCTTTGCCCGCAAGATCGCGTTCAAGGAACAGACCGCATTCTTTGGGGTTGCAGTATCTGGCCGGATGTCCGATAGAAGTAAGGTAAGAAGCCACAAGCCTTGCGCAGCAGTCTTCTCCCATGGCTTTGACGGTGTCTATGAAACAGTTCTCATCCGATCTGTCCGTCGATACGGCACTGTTAAGCGCGTCTGTTATCTGAGGAAGGACTTCGGTAACCTTAAGCTCTGCGCAGATGCTGTTGAAACGCTCGATGACGGCAGCGAGCTCTTCCTCGCAGTTCCCGTTCTTTAAGGCAGCATTTGCTGCGTAGATTAGAAGATCGGTAACCTTGATGTCTTCTTTGGTCCGTTTGCCGGGAGCAGAGACAACTATGATCCTTCTGTCAGGATCGGCGAGTATGATGTCACATACCTTTTTTATCTGTGATGCGTCAGCAAGTGACGAGCCTCCGAATTTTGCTATCTTCATAACGATACCTCGTATATCTTGTTTCAACCGCCACTTATATTATCACAAGATATTATTTGCTTTTTATGTTTTTATATTTACAATCTTTAGAATATGAATATCTTTAAAGCGATGAAACCCGACAAAGTATATAAAAATGTATTTGAGATCCCCCTCGATCAGCTTGCCGGCGCGGGGAAGACGTGTCTGCTCCTTGATTTTGACAACACCCTGGGACCGGATCACGCCACTGAACCCGGCAGTTACGCACATGAGTTTATCTCGGCCCTGCGCGAAAAGAACTTCAGCTGCTGTCTTGTGTCAAATGCAAAGTCCGGAAGATCTGCAAAGATAGCTGATATTCTCGGGATCCCGTGTGTTACCTATGCGCATAAGCCGCGTCCGGACGGTATCTGCCGTGCGATGAAGCTCATGGACAGATCTTCTTCGGAGTGTGTGATGATAGGCGATCAGGTCTTTACCGATGTAATAGCAGGAAAGCTTGCGGGTGTATATACGATCATGGTCGAGAGATACTCGCGCAGGGAGATATGGTATGTTGTTCTCAAAAGACCGTTCGAGAAGTTAGTGAGGCTTATCGGAAGATTCTGAAGACCCGCTGCAGAGCCTGATCAGATCGGAAACCTCATCTTTGCGCAGATACCTTCTTTCTCCGGGCTTCATGTCTCCCAGTGTTATATTTACGAATCTTATCCTTCGAAGCCTGGTAACGCGGTACCCCAACACTTCGCACATACGTCGTATCTGGCGGTTGAGTCCCTGTTTCAGGATTATATTAAAAGTATGCGTTCCCGTGATCTCGACATGGCAGGGGAGTGTCTTTTGCCCCAGTATCTCAACTCCGCTTTCCATCTCTTCCTTAAAGCCGGGTCTGATCTTTTTATCTACCCGGACCTGGTATTCCTTCTCGTGACCGTTCTCTGCCCTCAGAAGCTTGTTGACTATATCTCCGTCGTTGGTCAGAAGGATCAGTCCCGACGAATTCTTATCAAGTCTTCCGATAGGGAATACCCTGTCATCCATATCGAGATAATCGATGATGTTGGTCGGATCCCGTCTGTCAGTAGTGCAAGTTATCCCCAGCGGTTTATGGAGTGCTATGTATATCTTCTTTTCTTCAGGAATGATATCCCTGCCGTCTACTGTGACGCTCTGACCGTCTTCTACTACGGTTCCGTTGACGGCCGTGACCCCGTTAACCTTAACATGACCTTCTTCAACAAGGATATCTGCCTGTCTTCTTGAACAGTATCCGCTCGATGCGATGTATTTGTTGACCCTTATGCCCATTGTATGACGGTTTATTCCCAGTTGTTGGCAGCTTCGGCTTTCTTGAGCGTAAACGTGAATTTAGATCCTTTACCGTATTCGCTCTCGACTGTAATATCCTCGCCCATGTAAGTCAAAAGCTCCTTGGCGATCGCAAGACCCAATCCGGTTCCTTTCTTGCCGCGGGCGCGGTCGGCTTTGAAGAATCTCTCGAAGATGTGGTTGATGTCGTATTCATGAATGCCCTGACCGGTATCCGATACGGAAATGTATACTTTTCCGATATCCTCATTGTAATCGCTGCTTATAGTGATGCTTCCGCCCTGCGGTGTATATTTCTTTGCATTGTCAAGAAGTATGACGAGTATCTGGTTTACTCTGTCAGGATTGCCCATTACCGTGGGAAGTGTATCTGTCGTGCTGTGACTGCTGAAGTAAATTCCTGCATCAGCCATTACAGGCTTGAATCTTGTCATTACACTGTCGAGCAGCGCGTTGAGATCGAAAGGATACATCTGGAAAGCTATCGTTCGTGACTGGAGCTTTGATAATTCGAGCATGTCATCTATCAGTCTTGACAGTCTTAATGTCTCGTCGAGGATGATGTTGTAGTATCTCATGCGGTCCTCTTCGTTCTTGACCATACCGTCTGCAAGAGGCTCGACAAGACCTCTTAAAGTCTGAAGGGGAGTACGCAGTTCGTGAGAAATATTGGCTACATAGTCCTGTCTTGTCATCTCAAGCTTGTGCTCTTCCGTTATATCCCTGAAAAAGCCGGTGGCGCCGATGCAGACAGACTCGTCAGCGGCATCATAACGCGGAACTATCGTGTACTGATAGGCGTAATTTGTGCCTTCTTCAACATTTTCCTTGATCTGTGCCGTCAGCATGCATTCTGCAAGGTCTTCCCAAAACTGTTCGAAAGGAACGATCTGCAGTTTCTCCGCAAATGTATTCTTACGGGGAACCTTGGCAAATATGTCGGTCATCTTGTCGTTGGAGAATGTTACGCTGCCGTCCTTGTTAAATACAATGATCCCTTCGGAGATCACGTTGAAGATATTCTCGAGTCTGTTCCTTTCGTTAGTAAGGTCATTGATCGAGCGGGACAGCTTATCGGCCATGATGTTGAAGGACTGGGCAAGTTCTCCTGCTTCTCCGACATGGCTTTCATTTGCCCTGATGAGAAGATTGCCGCGTCCGTATTCCTTGGCAGTCCTGTTTACCTCCTGCAATGGCTCGGTTACCAGTTCTACGATTATTACTGTCGGTATCATCATTGCTAGAGCCGCAGCGAGCGTAGACAGCAGAAGGATATTGACATAGTTGCTGATCAGATCACTGTTCTCATCGATGACTGTATGCTGAATGACATAGTATTCGGCGTTTTCATTTGTGAATGGGATCTTTATGATCATTGACTGTTCTTCGAATCCTGAATTAAGGAAAGCGATGTTGCCGTCCCATGCTTCCTCGTTGTTTATATTGCTGTTTACAAATTCGGCAGCAGACAGGCCTTTATCATCCTTCCCCTGATATGATTTGTCAGGAATCACGATATTGCCGTCAGCGTCGGCAATGAAGTACTGGGTGTTCAGTGAACCGGACGGGTAGAGGATGTATTCATAGATCTGCCACAGCGTCAGATCATCGGATACATCATCGATCACTTGTGCTATGTTCATCCCTTTTGTATAGGATTCTTCTGCGTTGTAATTGAAAGCCGCTTTACGGCCGGCGACACCGAATGCTACGGCTGCGAGCAATGCAGACGCTGCCAGTGCGGCAAACACCAGCATGAACATACGGCGCATTATGTAACTTCTTCTGAACAATCAGGAGACCTCGAATTTATATCCTACTCCGTAAACGGTCGATATATTCCACTTGCAGCCTTCATATGTGATCTTTTGCCTTATGCGCTTGATATGAGTGTCGATAGTACGAAGGTCTCCGTCAAAATTATCGCCCCAGACCTGATTGATGATCTGTTCGCGGCTCATTACGGTTCCGGGCTTCATAGCAAGCAGATGCAGTATCTCTACTTCCTTAGGCGTAAAAGGTATCTGTTCGGAATTGACCCTTACGGAATAATTCTCGATATTGATCTCAAGTCCGTCGAATCTCAGTATCTGGGTCGAGGGAGAGTGTTCCTGTAAAGATTCGGTCCTTCTGAGGACTGCTTTGATCCTTGCTACGACCTCTCTGGGAGAGAAAGGCTTGACGATATAGTCATCTGCTCCCAGTTCCAGTCCGAGGACTCTGTCTATCTCTTCTCCCTTGGCTGTCAGGATAATGATAGGCGTCGTGATCGTCTTGCGCAGCTCACGGCATACATCAAGTCCGTTCATTCCCGGCATCATCACATCGAGCAGGATAAGATCAGGCTTGTCCTGTATAGCCAGCTGTAAGGATTCATTGCCGTCATAAGCATCTGAATGGGTATAATGTTCGTTATCAAAATAGAGCCTTAAAGACTCGTGGACGATAGGGTCATCATCACAAATCAGTATATGAGGAGTTGAAGACATAACAGGTCCTTCCATTAAGTTTCATCGTTTCATATTATATATTAAAAAACACTCAGATGTTGTATAATCAGTTTCAAAATTGTGTATTATGGGTGAATTATGAACATAAATTTCTTAAAAAAGTCTGTTTGTCTGTTCCTTTTGACCTGCATAGTTGCAGGTTCGACGGGTTGTTCCGAATTCCTGGCAAGTATCTCCGCCAAAGAAGCATCAAAGATCCTGACGGAAGCGATAGATGCCTTCATCGAGGATCCTGTAAACGGACTTGACGAATATGATGATGACTATTCAGTGCCTGATATGCCGGAACAAAGCCTTGAGTTTGCGGCTGAAGCTGTTGCGGAGATCTCCTATGAATTAGGTGAGGCAAGGGTAAACAAGAACAGGACAAAGGTAGAGATCCCTGTTACATTCCACGACGTAAGACTGATCGACGGCATATCCATGGGTACCGAAGCTTATATCGAAGAGGCGCTCGGGAATGCTGAGACAAGAGACGTCGAGGTGACTTTTGAATTAAAAGGGCAGAAGGGTGACTGGACGATAGAAGATATGTCGGAGCTCATCGATGTATTCTTTGTTCCGTACGAATCGCTGGTATTTGTGGATGAGAATGGTATGCCTACCTCATTCTATGAGCCGTTCTTCGATGAAAGTCTCATCGATTCCGTCTGGTATGATCCGGTCATGTCAAATCCCCTTGATGCGAATTCGTTGATCTCGCCTGAAGCGATGCTTGCCGTATTTTACTTTGACCGGCCGATGTATCTTGAACTGACGGCTGATCTGATAAAAGACGGCGAAGTTGTCCAAAGTGAACAGATCGTTCTTAACGGAGAAACAACGGCGGCCTGCAGTTTTTGGGGACAGGATTACGGGGCAGGCTCCTATACCGTTGAGATCTCGTTTGACGGCGGAACAGCAGGTACGACCGCATCTTTGACGGTGCGCTGAATTAGCCGGGATCAGTATGTTTATTTCGGACAGATGGAAAGACTTTGAGGTACTCTATGCAGGAGATGCCGAGAAGTATGAGCGCTGGGGCGATGTGCTGCTTAGGCGGCCGGATCCTCAGGCGATATGGCCTGTGTTCTGTGAAGGCAAAGCCGTTACATGGGACGATATCCCTAATCCTCATGCTGTTTATAACAGGAGCAATTCAGGGGGCGGATCGTGGCGCCGCCTTAAGCCGATGCCTTCTACCTGGCAGATAAGTTATGATTCCTTGGGGAAAGAACTTAAGTTTATTATTGAACCTACATCGTTTAAGCATACCGGCCTGTTTCCGGAACAGGCCTCTAACTGGGACTTTACCGGAAAACTGATCTCCGAAGCCCGTAAAAGCGGCAGGGATGATATCAAGATCCTGAATCTTTTTGCGTATACCGGTGCCGCCACCTGCGCCGCAGCTGCACACGGGGCAGCGGAAGTCGTACATGTAGATTCTTCCAAGGGCATGATAACAAGGGCTAAAGAGAACATAGCCGCGAGCGGGCTTGCTGACAGTTATGTAAGGTTTATCAATGAAGACTGCAGAAAATTTATCGAGCGTGAGATAAGGCGCGGCAGAAAGTATGACGGGATCATCATGGATCCTCCGAAGTACGGAAGAGGACCCTCGGGGGAACTATGGGAGATTGAGCGTTCACTTTATGAATTTGTATCGCGGGCATCGATGCTGCTCTCAGATGATCCGCTGTTCGTGATCATAAGCTCCTATGCAACTGAATTAGGTTCGGCTGCCGTCGGAAATGTCCTTGATCTTACCTGCGCTTCAAGGTTCGGAGGCAAGACAGTCTCTTCAGAATTAGGACTTCCCGTTACACATATGGATATCGGACTGCCGTGCGGTCAGACAAGCAGATGGACTCCCCGCGCATAGTATACGAAGATAACCATCTTATCGTCGCTGTAAAGCCTGCAGGTTTCCTGTCGCAGTCTGACGGATCGGATGCTCCCGACATGCTCACATTCCTTAAGGCCTATATCAAGGACAGATATGATAAGCCGGGCAACGTATATCTCGGACTTGTCCACCGTCTTGACCGCAATGTATCGGGACTTATGGTCTTCGCCAGAACATCTAAATGCGCTTCCCGTCTGTCGGAACAGATCAGGAACGGGTCTTTCTCGAAAAGCTATCGCGCCACGGTAACGGGTTATCTGGAAGGTCACGGAAGACTGGTCGATTATCTTGTAAAGGATGAGAAGAATAATAAGGTCAGGGTATTTGAAACGCAGGTCCCTGGCAGTAAAAGATGCGAGCTGATCTATGATGCCGGTGAGTATGACGGGAAGTTTACCAAGACCTGTGTGACTCTTCTTACAGGACGCCATCATCAGATAAGAGCTCAGTTCGCGCACATCGGTCACCCGCTTAAGGGCGATGTCAAATACGGCGGACCGGGAAGCCGGGATGGACTCGGACTTGTATCGGCAGGATTATCATTTGATCATCCGACAACGGGAGAACGTCTTGAATTTATACTTCCCGAGTCTTGATGAAGTCCCTTTTAAAGTGTAGTATTTATAACGCGTTTGAATACGTATATTATGGAGGTCCCGATGGAACGAGAAGAATATTTAAGCTTATATCGTCATTCACTTGCCCATATCATGGCAAAGGCCGTGATCGAGATATTCGGTAAGGACAATGTTCAGTATGCGATCGGCCCGCAGATAGATGACGGGTGTTATTATGACTTTACACTGCCCCGTCCCGTAGCAGAAGATGATTATAAGGTGATCGAAGATAAGATGCGTGAGATCATCAAGAGAAGGGAAGACTGGACCCGTAAAGAGATCACAAGGGATGAGGCACTCGGGCTTTTCGCAGGACAGAAGTTTAAGACGGAACTTATCAATGATCTTCCTGATGACGAGATAATAAGCATCTACTATACAGGTGATGATTTCGTGGACCTTTGCAGAGGCCCTCATGTAAGCAATTCCCAGGAACTCATGGGAGCTGCTTTCCAGATCAAGAATGTCTCGGGCGCGTATTGGCGCGGGGATGAGAAGAGGGACCAGCTTCAGAGGATATATCTGTTCGCGTTCCCTTCAAAGGATGAACTCAAGGAGCATTTAAAGTGGCTTAAGGAAGCTCAGGAAAGAGATCATAAGAAGATCGGTGTTCAGCTCGATATGTTCATGTTCCGTGATACGGCTCCGGGAATGGCATACTGGCTTCCCAGGGGATGGACTGTCTATTCAGAGCTCCTTAAGTATTCGAGGGAACTTCAGGCCAAGCATGATTATAACGAGATATCCGCTCCTCTTATCAATAATAAGAAGTTGTGGCTCGTATCGGGACACTGGGCTCATTATGTAAATAACATGTTTATCGTTCCCGGCGTTACAAAGGGCACTGATGCAGATGATGCGATATCTTCTGATGAATCTGCAAAGAATTATTCGATCGAGGCAGAGGACACAATGGCGGCAAAGCCTATGAACTGCCCCAATGCCATGATCGAGTATAAGAGGACGATGCATTCATATAAGGAACTTCCCATAAGATATTCCGAATATGATGTGCTTCACCGCAAGGAGAAGTCAGGTCAGATGAACGGACTTTTCCGTGTTCAGGAATTCCGTCAGGATGATGACCATACATTCGTTACGAAGGAACAGATCAAAGATGAGATCAAGGATGTTATAGCTATCGCTGATGAGATATATAAGACATTCGGTCTCACATACCGCGCAGAATTCTCTACGAGGCCCGAGGATTTCATGGGCGATATCGAATCGTGGAATCAGGCTGAAGCCTCTTTGAAAGAGATACTCGACGAGAAGTACGGCGAAGGACAATATGAAGTAAACGAAGGAGACGGCGCTTTCTACGGCCCCAAGATCGACCTTCAGATCAAGGATGCATTGGGCAGGGAATGGCAGTGCGGTACCGTACAGCTTGACTTCCAGCTTCCACACAACTTCGAGCTTACTTATATTGATAAGGACGGTTCCCAGAAGATGCCGATCGTTATCCACCGTGCGATATTCGGATCTCTTGAGAGATTCATCGGTATCATCACAGAACACTTCAAGGGCGCATATCCGTTCTGGCTCAATCCGTTCCAGGTCGCGATCGTGCCTATAAGGGAAGAACACAACGAATATGCCAAGAAGGTCGAACTTGCTCTTAAGGCCGCAGGCATACGTGTTGAAGCCGATTATAATGACATCAATATGAGAGATAAGATCAAGAGATTCAAGAATATGAAGGATCCTTATATCCTTGTATTGGGAGGAGAAGAAGCTGCTTCAGAAGAAGTCTCCGTAAATGTCAGAGGATCTAATCAGCAGGTCAGGAATGTTCCTCTTTCAAAGTTCATCGAGACGTGTAAGAAACTTAATGCTGACAGGACTTTGGATCTTCCTTCGGAGTTTTGATTTCGCTCAAATATGAGAAGGCGGAGTGATCCTTGAGTTATTGCTCAAGGATCACTTTTTTTATGATCTGCACCCATTGAAGAAAATCTGATACCGCGGCGCTTTCATTGGCCTGATGACATTGGTCGGTGTGCCAGGGCGCCTGTACGCCGAACGCAACGGTATTGGGAATGTGCCTTGCGTATGTTCCTCCGCCGACAGCTATGGCTTCAGTATATTTCTCACGGTATTCTTCTTTAAACCCGGTGAATCTGTCCATATGTTCTTCCCAGATCCTCGTAAGTTTTTTTATGTCGGAAGAATCCTTGTTCATGTAGATGGAATCCATTCTTTCATCGATCTGTACAGTCAGTCCGTATTCAGCGGCTTTTTCCCTGAGGGAACCGATGACTGAGTCGAGATCAACGGAATAAGGAACTCTGAAGTCGATCACCACACTGCATTCGTCAGCTTCGGCTTTAAGAAGTCCTATGTTGGAAGAAAGAGCGCCTGATTCATCTTTGATACAGCATCCCGTGAAGGCTGCTGCATCAAAATCACGGATGAACTTCAATATCGGATAATTATCTGCCGGGATGTTGTTCTCTATAAGAGTATCAACCAGCTTCTCGATGGCATTGATGCCGAGTTCGGGCTTTGATGCGTGAGCGGGCTTTCCTGTTGCTGTTATATCGAGTCCGTCGATAACTGCGCGGGCCTTGGCGGGGACCATGTTCGGAGCCGATCCGCCCTGTGCCCATAAACCGCCGGTGTTCTTTCCTTTGAAATTAATATGCAAAATGCCTTTCTCGCAGTAGATGGCAGGAAATTCGGCATCAGGTGTTATCGCAAAATCAGGTATCTGTTCATGATCTGCATAATACTCTACGCATGAGCATGTGCGTTCTTCATCTGTCCCCAATATGAGCCTTACCCTGAAGTCTTCGGGGATCCTGCCTTCGTCGAGCAGTTCTTTCATTGCGAAGAATGAAGCAGCCGCAGGACCTTTGTCGTCAACGATGCCTCTTCCGTACATGACAACGCCTATATCCGGATCTTCTTTAAAGGTCAGTGTAAACGGATCGGTTTCCCAGCCGTCTCCTGCCGGAACAACATCTAGATGGCATATGATGCCGATAAGTCTGTCTCCTTTTCCGAATTCCACCCATCCGGCACGGCCGCCGGTAACGCCGGTCTTAAAACCTGCTGCTTTGGCGCTGTCCAGAAAGAAGTCCAGCGCGCGCCGCGGTTCTTTGCCATACGGAGCTCCTTCGGAAGGCGAGCCTCCTGAAGAAGGAATGGCTGTCAGTTCTTTGAGAAAGCTTTCCATGTATGATGTCAGTGCCATATCATATTACCTCGCTTCGCGTATTGAGCTGTTATCAACATTATCTGTATATACAAAGAGTCCTCTGCCGATCTCATATAAAATGTCATCCGTATCGTTCACTGTATGAACGAAGATCGCAGTATCAGCAGGCCTTAAACTGTTTATAAACCCGTCATCTGCCCAGTCTTCCCATAAGGTGAGTCCGATAAGGTCACAGTCATTGAGATCCTGCAGCAGCACTTCCGGCCTTCGTTCATCTTCGCTTGTCGCATATAAAGTGAAGATCATGTTCTTAAAACCGAGACTTCTTATAAGGGGGTATTCGGATATGTGGTAGATCTGAATGATAAATCTGTCCAGAAGGTCAGGGCAGGTCTGCGCTATCAGCGGGCATCCGTTGTCGTTTCCGAGTCCGTCTCCTTTGATGTCCGTCACAACATACAGATCCTCGTGTCGGCGCATGAATTCCGCCAGGTCTTCTAGTCCCATGGTAGTCAGATCTCCGGGGTATCTTGTGTTCAGGAATTCTTCTTCGGTCAGGGGATCTGCTGAATCAATGCCGCTGACCCATTGATCGGGTCCGGATTCGTGTCCTGCTATCAAACGGCCGTCGCTCGTGAGATTAAAGTCGATCTCAATGACTCTGTTCCCGTTGTCGTATGCATTTGTAAGTGCTTCAAGACTGTTGGTGTAGGTATAACCGTCATACTCGCCGCAGGCATGGATGACAGTCTTCTGCTCGGATATGAGCTTTGTGACACTGCTGATCTCCTGTTGCAGTTCAAAGAGCCCCGAGAGGTTTCTTGTTATCATAGTAAGCGCTAAGACAGTTGCTGCAACTGCAGTCAGACATAAGACTAAGGGGATCAGCTTCGTGATAAACATGCTTTGCGGATCTTTGTTTAAGGACTTCAGATAAAGGAACGTTATTGCAGCCGTGATGAGAAGAAGTGCTGCAGAAAGCCCCCACAGTCTCGGATCTTTCATGAGACCTGCCGCGCCGTTAAGAACAGCCTTGTCTGTCAAAAGCGCGATATGGCTCCTTTGGCCTGTGCCGATCACATAACATGCCGAAAGGGTCAGGCCCGTCTGGCAAAGTATCAACAGCCAGGACATAAAGATCAAAGGGAGCAGAACTGTCTTTTTGGATCTTTCCGAGACGTAAAAGGCAAACAGAAATACTGATGCTGCGGCACCTGAAATAAGAAAGAAGATGCTTATCTTTGATTCGGTATCGAGTACAGGGGAGATGCTGTGAGTGATCAAAAGACGATAAAACCCGAGATACACGGCATTGTCAGTCGAACGTATGATATTCCAGGCAGATGCCGACACGGAACATATCATGAAGGATATCAGCGCAATGAAACAGGGTAGATTCTTTCTCACATTATTAAGTATAACATACGGTATGTGATACAATAATTGATATCTTTTGCGGGAGAAAAGAATGTTAGCTTTTGTAAATCTGGTCGTAATACCTCTTATCACCTGCGGCATATGGAGCCGCCGCAAAGTCTATGACATGAAGTTCGACTTCACTTCGATCGGCCTTTATGCGGTCGCTGCGGCGGAGAATGCCATTTTATGCTACATACTATCTCATCTGGTCATGCGCTTTACGGGATCGTATCCTTTCTGCGATCAGCAGATCTATACCGTAATGGCTTTTGTATCTTCTTTGGTGATCGCATATATAACGGAATTTGTTAAGAGATTCTTTGAGATAAGACTCGAGATCAAGGCGAAGAAATGAAGAAAAACGGGATACTGCGTCATGTTTTGCTGATCGCATATTTTGTACTGCTTCTTTTATTCCTGTCTGTATGTCTTGTCGGCAGCAGTCTTCTGGACTGGTTTACGAGAACTCTCGGCAGCATAAGCGTAGAGAGTGTCATATATACGCTGAAAAGCCCTCTTAAGGGTACGGACAAGAGCATCGTTAACGGCATCATAAGTTCCTGCGCTCCGTCGGTCCTTTGTGTTGCCGCCGTATTTCTTTTTCTTATAATGCTCGTCTTATCGGGCAGAGTTCTGGCATCTTGCATTGTCATCTCGATTAAGAACAGAAAGAAAGTCAGGCAGCTTAAGATAGGCATTATACCTTTAATGTTTGCGGCTGCTTTAATTGTGTCGGCCGCGGGTGCATGTTATGTGTTTGTCAAAGCGGATGAGAAACTGTCCGTGACTTCTTACTTAAAGAGGCTTAACGATTCAACAACGATATATGAGGATTATTATGTTGATCCCGATTCCGTAACCATAAGAGCGGAAAACCCTAAGAACCTGATATATATCTATGCCGAGAGCATGGAGTTTTCCTATGCCGATAAACAGAACGGCGGTGTTCAGGATGAAGTTAACTATATCCCGGGATTAACGGAACTTGCAAATGATAACATCTCTTTCAGGAGCGGCGGTGAAACGGGAGGGTTCAGGTGCCTGCCCGGATGTGACTGGACGATCGCGGGAATGTTCTCGTCACAAGCCGGCATCCCTTTCGCGTTTCCGGTGGGCGGGAATGCCGATTTTACGGACCGTGAGGCTTTTGCAAAGGGAACCGTAATGTTAGGTGACATATTAAACCGTAACGGTTATGTCCAGGAGTTCTTGTGCGGTTCGGATGCGACTTTCGGCGGCCGCAGGATAATGCTCGAACAGCACGGCGGATATTCAATCCGCGATGTCTATTATGCGCTTGACAACGGGTATATCTCCGAAGCGTACGGTTGGGGATTCCTCGATCATACGCTGTTTGATATTGCTCAGGACAGACTTACCGATCTGGCTTCTTCAGATACTCCGTTCAACCTTACTATACTTACCATTGATACGCATTTTCCTGACGGGTATACCTGTGAGCTTTGCGAAGACCGTTATGATGAACAGTTTGCCAACGTAGTCAGCTGCTCCGATGCCAGGATAGCTGCCTTTGTGGAATGGTGTCAGGAACAGCCCTGGTTCGAAGACACTGTCATAGTCATACAGGGTGATCATCCGTTTATGGGGACTTATCTGTCCGGAGGCCTCGATATGAAAGACAGGCAGATATATAACTGTTTTATAAATGTTGATGCAGATGCCGTCAGAACAGACCGCGATTTTACCCACCTCGATATGCTGCCGACCGTGCTGAGCGCCGTCGGATTTGAGATCGAAGGGGACAGGCTGGGTCTCGGAACGGATCTTTTCTCCGGCACGCCTACTCTGTGCGAACAATTGGGATTCGATTATCTGTACGAGGAATTATCAAAAAGTTCGAGATTTTACGAGAATTTTTACTGACGGGCAAAGTAATGCTTGTCATGGATGAGCGTATTTGATATTATACTCGGGCATAAAAATCACGTGAGACGGAAAATCTTTGTGCTTTCTTTGCTCAATATCGCAATTATAAGGAAAGTCAGGGTCTCGCGGAAGAAAAACAAGGAGGATTATTTTTTTATGCCCGTTATTTTAATGAAGCAGCTGCTTGAAGCAGGCGTCCACTTCGGACATCAGACGAGAAGATGGAACCCCAAGATGAAGGAGTACATCTTCACAGAGAGAAACACCATCCACATCATCGATCTGCAGAAGACGGTCAAGAAGATCGACGAAGCTTATGATGCGATGAAGGAACTTGCTTCCCAGGGTGACATTCTTTTTGTAGGTACAAAGAAGCAGGCTCAGGATTCCATCAAGGAAGAGGCAGAGCGCTGCGGTCAGTTCTATGTAAACAACAGATGGCTCGGCGGTACGCTTACCAACTTCAAGACGATCAAGACAAGAGTTGCAAGACTTCTTGAACTGCGCAGGATGGAAGAGGACGGATATTTCGATCTTCTGCCTAAGAAGGAAGTTGCCAAGTTAAAGCTCGAGATGGCAAAGCTCGATCTTAACCTCGGCGGTATCGTAGGCATGGATCACCTTCCTGCTGCTATGTTCATCGTTGATACAAAGAAGGAGCATCTTGCTGTTGCAGAAGCAAGAAGACTCGGTATTCCGATAATCGCTATCGTCGATACAAATTGCGATCCTGACGAGATCGATTATGTTATCCCCGGCAATGATGACGCTATCCGTGCGGTAAAGCTCATTGCAGGAAGAATGGCTGATGCTGTTATCGAAGCTCACCAGGGTGAAGACTTCGCGGGTTCAGTGGATGATATGGCTCAGGCAGATGATCTTGAGGCACCTGCAGAGGCATCCATCGAAGAGATCGCTGCTTCCGAGGAAGCTTGATCCCGTTATCATTAATCAGGAGGAATAATCATGGAAATATCAGCAAAACAGGTAAAAGAACTCCGTGACCTTACAGGCTGCGGAATCATGGACTGCAAGAAGGCTCTCATCGAGTCTGAGGGTGATGTTGAGAAGGCTAAGGACTGGCTCCGTGAGAAGGGCATGGCAAAGGCTGAGAAGAAGGCAAGCCGTGTTGCTGCAGAGGGCGTAGTTGCTTCCGTTATCTCTGATGACCAGAAGACAGGTGCTATCGTTGAGGTTAACATTGAGACTGACTTCGCTGCTGCTACAGATAAGTTCAAGGCTTTCGTTGAGGATGTTAAGACACAGATCATGACAGTTAAGCCTGCAGATATCGATGCTCTTAAGGCTTCAGCTATGTACAACGATTCTTCCAAGACAGTTGAGCTTGCTACAAAGGAAGCTATCGCTGATATCGGTGAGAACACTTCTGTAAGAAGATTCGCTCTTTATGAAGTCAGCGGCAGCGGTGCAGTTACATCTTACATCCACATGGGCGGTAAGGTCGGCGTTCTCGTTGAGTTCTCTGTAAGCGATGATGCCGTTATTGCAACAGACGCTTTCAAGACAATGGCTAAGAATATCGGCATGCAGATCGCTGCTTCCAATCCTTCATGGGTTGCTGAGTCTGAGGTACCTCAGGCTGCTCTTGACAGAGAGACTGAGATCATCAAGAATAAGGCTCTCGAGGAAGGCAAGCCTGCTCAGATCATCGAGACAAGAATCGTTCCCGGCCAGATCAAGAACTTCTACAAGCTCAACGTATTGCTTGATCAGGAGTATGTAAAGGACGAGGACAAGACTATCGCTCAGTACATCGAGGCTGAGTCCAAGGCTATGGGCGCAGAGATCTCTGTTGCAAGATTCACACGTTACGGTCTTGGTGACGGTATCGAGAAGAAGGAAGAGGACTTCGCTGAGGAAGTCAGAAAGCAGGCAGGACTCTGATAACAGTCCGATTCGGGTAGTTTTCTTTATGCCGGCCGGGTTTCCGGTCGGCTGTATTTTTGAAGGGGAATATGATCTATTTTGACAACAGTGCGACTACCAGGCCTTGTGAAGAGGTTATAAAGGCGGTCAATGAAGCAATGACAGATGATAAGTGGGGCAACCCGGGGTCACTTCACAAACTCGGATACTTGTCTTTGAATGCTTATCTGAAAGCACGTGAAGAATGCGCTTCTGTTCTTAATTGTTCCGCAGAAGAGCTGTTCTTTACTTCGTGCGGAACAGAAAGTGCCAATACCGCGATCACGGGCTATGTCAAAGCTAATCCCCGTAAGGGCAAAACCGTGATCTCCACGAAGACTGAGCATAAGTGCACGCTCGAGACACTGGAACTTCTTCGAAAAGAAGGGTACGACATAAAATATGTAAGCGTCGGCCGTGACGGAAAACCTGATCTTGATGAGCTTTCTGAAATGATGAGGAGCGGCGTTTCCCTTATGTGTTTTACACATGTCAACAACGAGACAGGTGCTGTCCTTCCTGTCGACAGCATAGTTGAGCTTCGGAAGGAATGCTGCCCGGATGCAGCCATATATCTCGACTGCGTACAGTCCCTGGGAAAGCTTCCTGTCGATCTGAAAAAGACCGGTGTGGATATGGCCTCCTTTTCCGGTCATAAGATACACGGAATAAAGGGATCGGGCCTGCTTTATGTACGTACGAACACCAGAATCCTGCCTCTCATAATCGGCGGCGGACAGCAGGACGGCATGAGATCGGGAACACAGAGTCTGCCTCTCGCGTCATCGATGGCTGCTGCAATGACAGCTGCCGAACAGGAAAGAGACAGTGCTGTCGAAAGAGTCCGCGAGATCAACAGGTTTCTCCGGGAGGAGCTTAAGAAGAGGGGAGCCGTTATCAATTCGCCTGATGATGCGCTGCCGTTCGTGCTTAATGTGGCATTCAGAAATTTCCAGTCCGAGACGATGCTTCATTGTCTTGAAATGTACGACATATATATATCGACCGTATCAGCCTGCGCATCACGCTCGAAGAAAGTCTCCTATGTGCTGGAAAACATGGGGATAGATCGCAAGGTGTCTTCCAACAGTGTCAGGCTCTCCTTTTCGCGATATAATACTATGGATGAGGCCGTACGCTTTATTGAGGCTGTGGACGAGATATATAAACTCTATGAGGTGAATGTAAGATAATGGCTGTTAATGTTATCCTGGCACGTATGGGGGAGGTTACTCTTAAGGGTCTTAACCGCGGAAGGTTCGAGACGCAGCTCATGAATAACCTCCGCTACAGATTAAGAACGTTCGGCAAGCTTGCGATCTTTCAGTCCCAGAGCCGCATATGGATCGAGGCAAAGGAAGAGGGTAATCCTTACTTTGAGGACGAGGAAAGAGCTCATGAGCTCATGACCGCTGTAACACAGGTGTTCGGCATCGTTTCGGTCAGTCTTGCATGCAAGTTTGAAGGGGATATCAATGATATTGATGCCAATGCGGCTTTATATGTGAAGAAGCATCTCGAGCGTAATCCTTCCCACAAGACTTTTAAGGTCGAGTGCAAACGGGGAAACAAGAGTTTCCCGATGAATTCCCCCATGATATGTGAAGAGGTGGGAGCTTATATTCTTGAACATTTTGAGTGTCTGAGCGTTGATGTTCATAATCCTGACTTTATCCTTCAGGTCGAGGTCAGGGAGTTTAATTATGTCTATGCGGGCAAACTCATGGGACACAGAGGTCTTCCTGTCGGGACAGCCGGCAAGGGGATGCTGCTGTTGTCGGGAGGGATAGACTCACCCGTTGCAGGTTACATGATGGCTTCGCGCGGCATGCCGATAGATGCGGTGTATTTTCATTCTTATCCGTATACATCGGAGCAGGCCAAGCAGAAGGTTATCGATCTTGCGAAGATAGTATCGAAGTTCTCAGGCAGGATGAACCTTTATATCGTCGATTTTACAAAGATTCAGCTCGACATGGTAAAGAATTCGCCGCATGACATGCTCACTATCGTAATGCGCAGGGTTATGCTTCAGATCGCTCAGAAGCTTGCTTTGCAGTCAGACTGCAAATGCCTGATAACCGGAGAGAGCCTCGGACAGGTTGCAAGTCAGACCCTTGAAGCTATTGCCATAACCAATGAAGTTGCTGATATGCCGATATTGAGACCTCTTATCGGTATGGATAAGGAGGATACTATCAGGATCTCACGGGATATCGGTGCATTTGATACGTCAATACTTCCGTATGAAGACTGCTGCACGATCTTTGTTGCCAAGCATCCTAAGACGCATCCGAAGCACGCTGATATCGAGGAGGCTGAGAAAAACCTTGATATAGAGGCGATGGTAAAACAGGGCGCCGGCGAGAATCTCGAGATAATTGAGATATGAAGATAGGCAAGCTTACAAACGAACAGCTTTCTTCGCTGGTGCTCTCCAGACTTCCTTCTTTGTCGTCATCGACACTGATAGGTGCCGATATCGGTGCTGACTGCGCGTGGATAGACTTAGGGGACCAGCTGATGGTCATCTCTTCGGATCCTGTTACGGCAGGCGGCATGCAGTCGGGAACTCTTACTGTTCATGTATCCTGCAATGATATAGCGGCATGCGGCGTAAAGCCGTCGGGAATACTCATTGATATCATAGCTCCTCCATCCTGTGATCCTGGAGACATCAGCCGGATAGTTGATGATGCATCGAGGGAAGCGCGCAAGATCGGAGTGGATATAGTCGGGGGTCATACCGAAGTCTCTGAGTCCGTAAACACCTTTATCGTGATCTCAACTGCATTCGGGTTTATAAGCAAGGATCATCCCGTGCCTTACGGCAAAGCCCTTCAAGGAGACAGTCTTATCATTACAAAATCATGCGGGATCGAGGGTTCTTACATTGCCGTTAAAGAACATGCCGACAAGCTTGCTTCGGTCGATCCCGTTCTTTTGAATGAGGCTGCGTCATATGATTCCCTGATATCCGTGGTTCCCGAAGGGGTTGTGACAGGATCTTTGATCTCTTCTTCGGCTGAAGATACTTACAGGGGTTATAAGCGGTGTGCTGCTGATCTTCTTCATGATGTGACAGAAGGGGGCGTGTTGGGCGCGGCTTATGAGATGGCGCATATATCCGGTCTGGGAATTGAAATCGATGAACGGCTTATTCCTGTTACACATGCAACTGATGAGATATGCAGGACCCTTTCTGTCAATCCGTTCAGGCTGATATCATCGGGGTCCATGCTGATCGCTTCTTCCGAACCCGACAGGATCCTTGACGCTCTTTCGGCGGAAGGGATCGATGCATGCGTTATCGGCAGGTTTACTTCAAGCGAAGACGGATTTGTGCGGATCGACAGGAGCAGCGGGGAACGAGTCGAGCTTACGCCTCCCGAGGCAGATGAACTGTACGGTATGTGATATGAAGTTTTTACGAAGATTACTGGTCTTTATAATAGTTGTTGCGGCGCTGGTCATATGTTTCCGTCTTTTCAAACCTCAGATATCATCTTATCTGCTCGATAATGGCATCGATGTTCCGGGGATAACCGATGATACCGCGGTCTTTCCCACGTCGCGCGAATTCATTGATGAAAACGGCAATTCTTCCATAGCGCTTGAAATCCCGGCGATCTATCTGTCAGAGGTGACGCAGGAGCAGATCGATACGTTTGTGGATTCCTCAGACGGAAGGATACGGGTATTCTCAAACGATGACGGCAGTCTGTCGATAACGATGACTGATGAATACCGCGATGAGATCCTGCTCGAATTAAGCTCCAACTTTGACCGTAATGCACTTCAGAATCTTAAGGACGGAAATATCCTCGATATCACACATAATGAAGATTATTCCGTATTTACGGTAACCTGTCATCCTGATATGGGACAGACGGCTAAACTGTCTCTGGCCAATAAGCTTTTCGCTATAGGAAAGGCTTATGCCGCTCTTGACGGAAGGGACGAGACTGTTGTTCGCGTTGATTTTACGGTGACGGGCAGCGGTGAGATCTCCAATTCCTATTCATCGGACAACGTGGCAGCCGGCATAGCAAATGATATTCAGGGGTGGGCCGGTGATATGTTCGAACAGGCGGCAGAAGGCATCGAGTCGCGTATCGAGTCGATAGCGCCGGCAGTCTGATCAGTCTTCTTTTTTCTCAAAGGTTCTTTCTGAAATGATATATCTCGGACGGTGTTTGGTCTCGAGGTAGATCTTACCGATGTATTCGCCTATGATACCGAGACAGATGAGCTGAACTCCCGACATGAAGAGGATTATAGAGCTCATGCTTGCCCAGCCCGGGACGGTATTGCCTGCGAAATAGCCGATAAACGTATATATGATCATGAAGAAGCTCAGAATAGCTATCAATATGCCGAATCCCGTGATAAATCTTATTGGTTTAATACTGAGGCTGGTGATCCCTTCGAATGCCAGGGCGAGCATCTTCGTCAGAGGATAGTGGCTCTTTCCGGCCATGCGTTCATTGCGGTCATAATAAACGCAGCTGCTTCTGAATCCGACCAAGGGGAACATACCGCGAAGGAAAACATTAACTTCCTTGAAATTACCGAATTCTTTAAGGACTCTTGAAGATACAAGCCTGTAGTCTGCGTGATCATAGACGACATCGGCGCCCATGAAGCTTAACAGCTTATAATATGTTCTTGCGGTGAATCTCTTGAATCCCGTGTCGGTCTGTCTTGAATTACGGACTCCGTAAACGATCTCGCTTCCGTCGTGATAAGCTTTGACCATTTGTGTCATGGCTTTGATGTCGTCCTGTCCGTCGCAGTCTATCGATATCGATATGTCGCAAAGAGGAGCCGCCTCTTCCAGCCCTGCTATAAGGGCATTCTGATGTCCTCTGTTGCGGCTTAAGCATATTCCTTCAAAATACTCATCGGAACATGCAAGGTCCTCTATGATGTTCCATGTTTTGTCACAGCTTCCGTCGTTAACGAACAGTATCCTGCTCTTGTCGGATATCAGACCTTCATTTACCATGCCGAGAAGCTGCTCCTTGAAAAGAGGCGCTGTTACAGGAAGAACGCTCTCTTCGTTATAGCAGGGGATTACGATGTAAAGCACTGTATCATTCATTCCTTAAATACCTCCGCTCATAGCGCAGCGGCGAGCGCCTGATATGTGTTGATGGCATCGACTGTGTGGAGGTGGGATGACCTGTCTCCCTCAGCTCTGTATGCTCCGAACGTAACAAAGATATACTCCCGTCCTGCTATCGTTGCCGCTGAAGCCAGACACTGTCCCGCTTCTCCTGTGTATCCGGTCTTGCCCCCGATAAATGATCCGCCTTCAAAATCCATCGATGACAGTGTCTGATAGAAGGTGCTGTATATGGTGAGTCCGCCGGGATGATAAACGGTCGGTGTTGAAGTATACACGGTGGTGGAGAACACTTCCCTGAATTTGTCGTTCTGAAGACCGGCGCGGAGCAGGATCGCCATGTCCCTGACGGTCGAGTAATGCGCGGCGTTGTGAAGCCCGGTGCAGTTTGTAAAATTGGTTCCGGTCATCCCGAGTTCCGCAGCCCTTGCATTCATAAGAGCGACAAAACCCTGTTCGTCCCCTGATATCTTCTTGGCGAGACCGAGGCAGCATTCAGCTCCTGATCTTAACATAAGTCCGTAGAGAAGATCGTTGACGGTGACCGGTTCATCGCACTCGTATCCTGCAGCGGCAAGATCCTGATAATAGAGAGTGTCGTAGATGTCCCTTGTAAGCGGATAAACCTCATCATAATCAGACAGCTGTTCACAGGCGACAAGAAGAGTCATCATCTTGGTAACAGAAGCGGGAAAAGCCTGAGTATCGGCGTTCTTCTCGCAGATAACCGTTCCGGTTTCAGCATCGATCAATATTGCATAGTTGCTGTATATATTACCGAGGAGGTCAAGCTGCGGTACGGGATATGGGGTAGGTGTCGGGGCTTCGGATTCAGTTGTCTCCGATGCCTCGGTTTCTAACGGTGTGATAACAGTCTCCTGTTGTGACAACGATCCGCTTTCTTTGCTGCCCAGCGTAATGATAATTATCGCAGTAACTGTTATCAATACGACGAACCCTGCAAGAAAGGCCTTTCCCCGCATGTTGAGCTTTACTTTGCGCTTCTTTTTTGAAATTGCCATATTATAATTATATAATTCAAAGACCAAGTGTAAAGTTTGCACTTGTATTATATTTGTGTTGCAGACCTCGGAGGTAGACATGACCGTCGGTAAAAGAATCAAAACAGCAGCTGCCGGAGCCCTTTTGGCGTCACTTGCAGGATGTCTGGTTCTGCTGTTAGCTTCGGTGTTAAGGTCGATCACAGTGATCTGTCTGATCATCTGTGCAGTTATATTTGTTATCGCTTTTGTCCTCATGCATATCCTTGAAGGGAAACCTTCCAAGGTGAGGATACCGGTCTTCATTATCCTTGCGGTTATCGGGATATGTACCGTATTGAGCATTACCGTATATGATATCGGAAAGAAGATGGTGTTCAGACCGAATTTCAGTGAAGATGATTATGAAACCCTTTCAGAGCTTAAGGATGAGGCTGTGATCATCGAAGCGGACGGCTTGTCGGGATGGCGAATCCCGGCTTCTGCCATTCCGGATGACAAACCCCGCCGGGTTATCCTTTACTTCGGGGGGAACGGAGAGGATTCATCACGGAAAGTCCTGTACATTCTCGAACACGAAGAGTTGTCATTCCTTCACAACACCTGTGATTTTATATTTATCGATTATCCGTCGTACGGGAACAGTGAGGGGGATCTGAGCGAGGATCTGATAGAAGAATTTGCCGTTAATGCTTACGATATGGTCAGATCTCTTGATACTACGTCGCAGGTGACCGTTCTGTCTTACTCACTCGGAAACGGTCCTGCCGTATACCTTGCATCGCGGGAAGATGCCGATATCGACAGGCTGGTCCTTCTGGCGCCTTATTATTCAGGTTACGATCTTTATAATTCCGTTCTTAACATCTTCCACGGTCCGCTTAAGCTCCTCGTGGCTTATAAGATGCCCGTTTACAGGTTTGCTCCCGATGTAAGATGCAAGGTAACGATCATTGCTTCCGCCGATGATGAGATCATCCCGATAAGCTCTTCCAGAGCGCTGTTTACCGAACTTACGGGTTCGAACGCTGATTTCATTACGGTTGAGGAGACCGGGCATAATGATATGTTTGAAGATGAGAATGTTCTGGATGCTTTGGCCGGTGCTTTGGAGGTGAATTGATATGAGGACTGATCTGAGACATAAGCTTGCTGTTTCCGTGATCCTCACGGCGATACCTCTGTTTGCTGCTATCATTACGACTTTTTTCATAGTTTCGAATGTCATGTGGTTTTCTTTGCTTCCGCTGATATTCTTTGCTTGTGCATTTGCGGTTCTTCTTATACTGGGATTTGTTCCGTTTATGAAGGATCATATGTGGCTGTCGGTTATAGCCGCAGTCTTGCTTTGCGCACTTGCAGGTCTGATCATTAATCTGGTTATTTGATTTAAAGGGCAAAGAATAGTAAAATCTCGCATAATTGTGCGTTACGGAGAGGGCCTTTGGTAAAAAAGATTATTTCGGTATTTATTACTATGGCGATGATGACGTTCGTTATCGCCGAACCGGTCTCGGCCAACGTCAGATTCGAGAGATTTGAGATGATGTGGAACGATGCGACCGATGCCGAGCGTTATTATATGCCGACAGAGGTGAAAGCTTATGCCTGCGGTCTTTCCACAGCCGACTTCATCTTCTTTGCACGCGTTGTTGAGGGCGAAGGGAAAGATAATGATGACAATATTACCGATAAGGTCTTTGTGGCCGCTTCCGTTCTTAACAGGACCAATTGTTCCAGATGGCCGACAAGGACCGTTATATCGACATGTCAGAGGCCGGGACAGTATGAGGTCGTCGACCGGGAGACACACGAGATACACTGCGGACGGTCACTCGACTCGGAATGGGCTGTAGTGATCGCTTACAGGATGGTCGAGAACAATGAGATAGACTGCCATATGGTCTATTACAATGCGTACGGATTTACAGGTTATTCAAGAGCATTTACGAATTATGCTTATTTCGGCGGCAATTATTTTTCCGTTATCCCGTGTTCCTGTGAATCGTGTCAGCGCAGGATGCCGGACTGGGAGGAAGATGAAGTTGAGATGCTCCCCGATGATTATGCTGTATTAAGGCCTGAAGGTGTTGGCCCGAATTATCTTTGATAATAATAAGCAGGAGGAAAATAACATGTACGACAAGATCAAGGCGCAGGATTCGGAAGTTTATTCCGCGATAATGCAGGAGCTCGAAAGACAGAGGAATAAGATCGAGCTTATCGCTTCCGAGAACATCGTTTCCGAGGCAGTCCTCGAGGCTGCAGGTTCTGTTCTTACGAACAAGTATGCGGAGGGTTATCCCGGAAAAAGATACTACGGCGGCTGCGAGTATGTTGATATCGTAGAACAGCTCGCTATCGACAGGGCAAAGCAGCTTTTCGGCGCTGAGTATGCCAATGTTCAGCCTCACTCCGGTGCACAGGCTAACACAGCTGTTTACTTTGCCATCCTCGAACCCGGTGACAGGATCCTCGGTATGGATCT
>JAFXPN010000037.1 GCA_017527865.1 Clostridiales bacterium | reverse complement strand
TCTACCATATGGTAAACATCAAGACCTGCGTCCTTTGTGATCTTTTCAGCTTCATCTATCGATCCGATACCGTACTCAGCGAGCTTGGAAAGGATCTGCTTTTCTCTTCTTTCGTAAGATTCAAATTTTGCCATTTTAATATCCTCCCTTTATCACTCTTTACGAGGGTCAATCAGCCTGACCGCATCAGCAACACGGCCGTACTGGCCCGAAGCCTTCTCAACTGCAGTAGCGGCATCATCACCGGCCTTGATGAAATCCATCATCTTACCGAAGTTAACGTATTTATATCCGATGATCTCGTCATTCTCGTCAAGACCGACCTCTGTGATGTAACCATCTGTGAGCTCGAGGTAACGGGGGCCCTTCTCAAGGGTGCCGTATGTTGTACCGACCATGGAACGTGTTCCCTTGCCGAGGTCCTCAAGACCTGCGCCGATCTGGAGACCGCCCTCGGAGAAAGCGGACTGTGATCTTCCGTAAACGATCTGAAGGAAGAGCTCTCTCATAGCTGTGTTGATAGCGTCGCAAACAAGGTCTGTATTAAGAGCTTCGAGGACTGTAAGTCCGGGAAGGATCTCAGCTGCCATAGCTGCGGAATGTGTCATACCGGAGCATCCGATTGTCTCAACGAGAGCTTCCTGGATGATGCCGTCCTTAACGTTGAGGGACAGCTTGCAGCAACCCTGCTGAGGTGCGCACCAGCCGATTCCGTGTGTGTAACCGGAAATATCGGTAACCTGCTTAGCCTGTACCCACTTTGCTTCCTCAGGGATAGGAGCAGCACCATGATGCACTCCCTGATGGACAGGGCACATGTTCTTGACTTCTGTAGAATAGATCATATTATCCTCCTTAATTGTGGATGGGATTAAAGTACCTAAAAAAGTACCATAAAAACGCTGATTTTACAAGTTAACAGGAGGAATAAAAGATCAGATACACTCGATGATCAGCCACCTCATACCGCCGATGCCGTCAACAGACGATTCGACGGTATTATCGTAAACGATCCTGTATCTGTCAGAGGCATAAGTCTCGATCTCGTAGATCAGTCCGGGGTCAGGGTAATTCACCAGAAAAGCGTCATTGTCATATCTTTCCCTGAACGCATCGAGGTCCGCGAGTGACCCTACGCTCATCTGTCCCCTTATGTGATCTTCAGGCGAGAACTCACTCATGAACGGATCGATACGGTTGTCGATATGAACTTTAACATCGTTAAACGCCAGCCATGATCCGGTATCGAACGAATTGAAGATCTTCTCATATCCCCTGTCCTTAATAAACTCAACGGCCTGCGGGTCATATGATGCCATCTTCTCGATATCGCTCATCGTCCCCGTGGGCAGATACCGCGGCACGGTCAGCACGGCAAATCCCGCCATCATGACGACACACACGCCTGCAAGGATCTTATAAAAACCGGATGAAAGATCGAGGGCAAAAGCTTTGCGAGCATGGAGCACCTCGGTATAAACCCACTTAAAAAGATCCGCATAAGCCTCCGGCGCGAAAAGCAGAAATGCCACGGAGTAATAGGCAATGAACCGCTTGTAGATACAGGCCATGATGAAGAACATGCAAAGGAGCGCAAGCTTCGTGACGGTTTTCTTCTCGAACTTACGCACGCCGTCGCCTGTCATAAGTCCTGCGAACACGAGCAGTATCATCACAAGCTGAAGGATGGAAAAATGCATCGGCATCCACTCGTCCACCTGCGCCCAGATGTCAGTCGCGGAAGACTGTGTGATGCCGAACAGGTAGTTACGTATACCCATGGGATTAAGCAGTGACAGAACGAACCCTGCCGCAGCGCCCGCCGCCATTAAGCCCGCATCACGGAATTGACGGTATACAAGTTCAATGACGATAAACACCGCATATACCGCGAAGAACAACGGAAGGATGCCGCCCTGAAGCCAGCCTAAGAAGAAACTCAAAACAGCAAACACAACAGCCCTCGTAAGAGGCTTGCGGCCGCTCATTACCGTCACGATGAGCAAGGTCACGGCGAAGATCGATGTGACAGAAGGTCTGACATTATAATCCGGATAACCGTTAAGCCAGGGGGTGACCGCGATGACCGCAGCGCAGATCAGAGGATGCGCCTTGTCTTTGATGAAACTCACAGCCGTAAGTCCCGTACCATATGTAAACAATGTCCCGACCGCGATGACGCCCCATATCTTAAAAAGCTTATACATGATGCCGAGAAGCAGATACCATCCGCTCTCATGCGCCGTAAAGACGAGTCCTTCGTGCCAGCTGTAGATCTCATCCGTTATGAGCTTTCCCTGCGCCAGGTCATCAAGTCCGATCCTGATCTGGATCGCTGTATCGCCCACCATCCCGTGCATTGATGTTATCGCGGCGAACGGGCTGTAAAGGAAGATCACGAGCGCGGCAAGGAACAGCACCTGCGGTGTGAGTCTTGTTTCTTTTCGAAGCTTCAAGTCCTGAACTTCACGCATATCATTAAGTTCCCTTCATCTGCTGCTTCATAAGATACATCTTGCCGTCTGCGCGGCGCAGAGCTTTGCCCACATCTGCCGAACTCATTTCAAAACGTTCAAATCCGTAAGGGATCTCGAGTTTGATGCGGGGGTTCTCCTGTCTGTTGTAGGCATCGATGAGCGCAGCAAACTTCTCCTGTGTGCGGTCAAACTCGGCGACATCACGAAGATTCTCTATGATCACGATAAACTCGTCGCCGCCGGTGCGGTAGCAATTACCGAGCTCGCCGAAGCTCCTGTTGATGATGTCGGCTGCTGCCTTGATATGCTTATCGCCTTCTTCATGTCCGTAATTGTCGTTGACTTTCTTAAGATCATTGATGTCAAACTGAACTACGATGCATTCACCTCCGACCTTCTTCTGCACGAGCTTCTCGTGATCTGCGAAGGCAGTCCTGTTCTTAAGACCCGTAAGAGAATCGGTAAATGCAAGTTCACCCATCTGCTCCGCCTCGGTCTCGTACTTGCGGTAGAAGATCAGCATATTGACCTCATTCATTCCCATGATAACGATGAAGACCATAAGTCCCCACCTGAAGAAATACGCGGTATCGATCCAGGAATTGCCTGCAATGTATCTTATAAGATCGACGATCCCGCCCGAAGTCACAGCGAGGAAAGCGAACAGCATCGTATTGCGCGTGCTCCTTTGAACGGCGCCTCCCATCAAGGTCTTGAAGACACAATAGAATGAATACCCTACAGCGAGGAAACACTCGATATGGGTAACGGGAAGCAGCGCGTGATAAGTCGCAACTCCAGCTGCGGTTAAGATGATCTCGATCAGCAGCGTTGCCCAGTTCGCGATCAGGAACACATTCGCGAAGAATCTCTTCTTTCTTCCCGTCAGGATGAATACGAACAGCACCGTGAATCCCGGCAGCAGTATGAGGCTCATATAGTCAACGAAGTGCACCGCCAAGGGGTTGCCGGTTATTATCCCGGACATGCTCGTGCTGCACGCGGTCCATATTCCAGCACACAGCGCGAAAAGCCCCATCGCCGTGATCTCCTTGCCTCTCCTGCTGTTCTTTAATATGGAGAATCCGCCGACAACCAGAGCCAGGCCCATGATCGATATGATCGCAGATGCGCAGTACGGGAAGATCGATTGTTTGAAGATATCGATGATAAAATCAGATCCGTCGCGCAGGACGACCCCTGTGAACTTTCCCTTCGATCCGTTTATGGTGTCCGCCTGGATCGTGATGACTGAGTCTTCCTTAACCTCAACGAGTTCGATCGCGTGCGGATACGATCCGTAGAACTTACCAAGTATATTGGCGCCGTGAGGATGGAATGAATAGACCTTCTGCCCGTCGATAAGAACATCGAATTCCACGTTCTTGGCAACGAAGCACAGGCTTCTGCTCATGGTTTCTTCATGTGTTATATGTGATGAGAATGAATGCTCACCGCGGAATCCCGATGAAGGATCCGCATCGTCACCGTCCATGTCCGTCCAGGAGTCTTCGAAGCTTATGCCTTCATCGGCATCAATGCCGTACCCGGGCATCGTTATCGCAGCCCCGACAATGAATACGAGAAAAACAACACTGACGCATGACACGACGACAAAAGGCAGTGTTTTATGTTTTTTGAACCGCTCAAACATAATCAGTTAGATTTTATTATTCGGGTGTTAATAATACAAGAACGAACCGCCGTTACCGCTCAGTAGATCGAGGGATCGTCGAAGTCGGAAAAATCGAGCGGGTCAAACTGTTTTACCTGTCTTTTGGGAGGCTCTTCGGGAGCCTTTTCCACAGGCGGGACATAAAGCTCGGCATCGGGCGCGGAAGTATCATCGGAATAAGGATAGAAGACCACCTCGCGGCCGCAGAAGACGCACTTGCCGAGCATGGGAGTCTTATAAGATTCGCGCAGCGGCTTGCCGCAGCCGGGGCACTTGATTATAAGAGGATCATACGCCAGCCGCTCCTTCTTATCGGGATCGGTCAGGAGCTGTTCGATCTTGGCGTTGAGCTTTTCGACGGGGATGCCGTTTTCCTGCATGACTTCCCACATGGCGCGTGTGATCGTATCGAGCCTCTTGATCGAATTCTTAAGCCCTGTCACCTCATCCTGTGTGATATCCCCTTCGGAAGGAATCCCGCTGTTCGGTGCCGTCGGTAACGGCACCCCGGGCATGCCTATCATCATACTCTTTAAGTTCATAGATCCTGTCTCCGTTTTGTCATTGATGACCTGTACATACCTATACTATCATAAAGCCTGCTTAAGCCGGCGAGCCGCATCCTCACGGCTGCTCCTGCCGCCAATCCGTCCCGCATATTCATACACCGCGGACGACAAACTCTGCTCGAATATCTCAAACCCCATGGACGGGGAAATCGTAATAAATGAATTGCCGTACTGGGCGGATATTATCTCTATGTTCCCGGGAAGCTTATCGGTGATTATCGGCTCGTAACCCGGATACTGTTCCATGAGCTTGAGCACGGAGTTTATCTGCGCGCGCGTTTTCCCCGGGTGATCGTCCGTCTCATCAAGCCTGAACACATTTCTCACCGTGACCCCCGAGGACAGAAGCTTTAAATACTCTTTTCTCGGGTCTTCCGACTTCATATCATATACCTTCATGAGAGGCTTGCAGCAGGCGGAATAATTCTCGAATTCCAGTTCAAACGATCTTACGGCCTCTTTGCCGCGGAAGATGATATTTGCCATCCCCTCCGTACTGCTGCCGACCGAAGTCGATGTCAGCGCTACAAGGCCGGGCGCCACGAACAGGGAACGTTTATATATGTCATCCCTGATCCTGGGGCAGTAATAAGGCTCTATCCTTCCGGTGATATAAAGAGGCATCCATTTCCTGATAGCTTCCATCATATCGTTAAGATCGCGCTGTACCGTATGGATTATCTTTATGCTTATCCCTTTTGCAATGACAGCCTTAAGCAGAGCCGCCCACTCCGCGGCAAAAGAAGAAGATTCGTACATCCACCGCATATCTTCATCGGAGTACAGAAGCAGCTTGCCTCCGCTGACCTTTCCTTCGGAAACTTCGTTAAGGAAACGCAGCACGCCTGCGCGCTTGCCCTCATTGCCGTAGAAGATGTCCACTTCATTTCCGCTGAAAAAAGCTTCTCCGGGACCTGCTCCGTCAGCCTTTACGCCGGAGATCACGGAACTGTCTTCCGGCTTCGCTTCCATCCCCGCGAGACCTGCAAAGAACTCGTTGAACGCTTCGCCCTCCGCTCCGTCTTCTTCGGCAAGAAAGTCCCTTATCATCTGCGCCGATCTGTCGGCGTCCGCCGGAAGTTCCTGCCCGGGACATATGACATCAGAAAGCACTTTGCGCGATGTTCCCGTAAGCGCCCTCTTCGCGAAAAAAGAAGCTGCCGTATCCTCCAGGTCCTTGCCCTTCGGGACGCTTCGCTTGCCGCGTCTTAATTTGGAAATATAAGACGGATCAAATGCCAGCGCGCGTGCAAGCGTGCTGTTGCTCGTATCCGTGATCCTCATCAGAAGATCCAATCTCTCTGAGAACATATCCGTTCCTCCGTCGGGTGATACAGATATTATAACAAAGGTTGTCACGGATCGGGACAAGATAACGCCCCGCCTGTGTGAGGCGGGGCGCTTCGGTTCTTTAATCAGGATACTAAGATCTGTCAGCCGTAATTAAATGTTATGATCTCGACTTCAGATCCCGAACCGTCGATCGTTCCTCTGAATGTCTGCGATTCTCCGCCGGCGGTCACGCGGACGATATAATTCGTCGTGCCGTCAGACCGGTCGGAATAGTCGCGGATAAATATCGTGTAGGTGCCGGTATCGGCCGACTCGAAGTAGATGTTCTCGACCGGGTTATCCATGGTCCTTCCTCCGACATTGGCATCAACATCGAGGGTTCCGCCGCCTGCCTCACGGTTGGAATAGGAGATCTCGGAACCGTCCGGCGTGTACATGTGAAGATCGAGATCGTCATCGGAATCCCAGAGCATCGATACGGTGATCTCGCCCGATCCGGCATCGACCAGATCGAGAGCGTTCTCGAGATCGTCCTCATCCACACCGGGTTCGTCGCCTTCATTGCCGCCGTAAACGAATGTGATTATCTCGATATCAGTGCCCGAGCCGTCGATCGTTCCCTCAAACGTCTGCGACTGGTCACCGACAGTCACGCGGACGATGTAATTCGTAGGTCCGTCGGAACGGTCGGAATAATCCCTTATGAATACTACATAAGTTCCTTCCTCAGGATCCTCGAAGAAGATATTCTCGATAGGATTGTCCATCGTTCTTCCGCCGACATTCGCATCGATGTCGAGCGTTCCGCCGCCTGCCGAAGTGTTCGCGTAATAGATCTCGGAACCGTCCGGCGTATACATGTGAAGATCGAGATCGTCATCGGAATCCCAGAGCATCGATACGGTGATCTGTCCGACACCTGCATTAAGCGAATTCAATGTAGACTCAAGCGTGCTCTCATCGATACCGCCGGTTCCTTCATAATAGAAGCCCGCGATCTCGTAGGTCGTACCGGTGGTGTCTATCGTTCCGGAGTAGACGGTCACCTCACCGTTGATGATTATCCTGACGATGAAGTTGGTAGGTCCGTCCGATCTGTCCTCATAGTCATTGAGATAGATCCAGTAGTCACCGGTCGCAGGGGATGTGAAGTAAACATTTTCGACAGGATCAGCCATCATGTTGGACGCTGTGTTGGCATCGATGTCGAGGTATCCGCCCTGCGCCTGTCTGTTGTTGTAGTAGATCTCCGATGAATCGGGCGTGAACACATGAAGGTCAAGGTCATCGTCAGAATCCCAGAGCATCGAGATCGTTATGGGACCGGTTCCCGCATTGAGCGAGTTGAGCGTGTTCGTGAGTACATTCTGGTCGAGAACACCGTTTATCGAGCCTTCGACTTCATAGTCCCATTCAACATAGAAACCGTAGTGGTATTCCACATCCTCGTTATAGGTGAATGCCCACTGCAGATCGTTATACACGAATCCGTAGTATCCGGGTTCGCCGTAGTTGTCAGGCTGATCGGGACAGATGTATGTATAGCCCACGGGCTCGCCCGTTACCCATGCCATGTCTCCGCCTGCGTTGATAAGGCCGATCCATCCGTAGGTGTCGGGGAAGCTGCTCATCACGAAGCCAAGCTCATCGGCATCATTAAATGTCACGAGATGGCCGCCGTAATACTCGGCGAAGTCCCTCGCCTGAAGCCAGGTCATCTGCGAATCGATGAACGAATAAGTATGTCCGACATACGAAGCCTGTTCGAGATAGCAGTGTGAAATGTAATCAAACTCGACTATATCGATGACAAATCCGGTCTCACCTATCGTTCCCTCGAACGTCTGGGACTCGCCGTTCACGGTTACCCTCAGAAGATAGTTGGTATCGCGGTCGATCGTGCGGTCGTTGAAGTCCTGAATGTAGATATAGTAGTGACCTCCGGACGGCGCCGCGAAGTAGGCATTCTCTATGGGTTCCATGGTAAGTTCCCCGCCGGAATTGGCGTCCTGATCGAGGATGCCTCCGCCGGCATAAGGAGTGGCGCTGCAGACATGACTTCCGTCAGGTGTTACAACGTGAAGATCGAGATCATCGAACGAATCCCACATCAGTGTTACGGTAAGGTCGCCTGCGCGGACATTATTCTCGATGATGAGATAGTCCATTGTGGTCTCGGTAAGTTCTACCCTGGTGATAGTCGTTGCCTGTCTGCTTCCGTATTCGAATTCGATGATAAAATCTTCTGTTCCCGTAACATCGATATCGCCTTCGTACTCTTCGACTTCATCGCCGATCTGAACGACTACGATATAATGCGTACTCATCTCCTCGGTCCTGTCGCAGAAGTCTCTTACGAGGACCTGATAAGTGCCCTGTATGGGTTCAGGGAAATAGATATTCTCTATCGGCGTATCCGACAGATCGTACGAATGCGCGTTCATATCGATGTCGAGCGTTCCGCCGTCCGCGCACGGATTTGCATAGTAGATCCTGTTGTCATTCGGAGTTATCACATGAAGATCGAGGTCATCGTGCGTACCCCAGATCATGGATACCGTTATCTCACCGGTACCCGCCTGCAGGAGTTCTCTTTGTTCTGTAAGTGTCCTTGTCGATATGGTGACTTCAGTCTCATCAACCTCGACACGCTCGCCTCTTATGGTCTGCCTTGTCCTTACGATATCGGTCGATCCGCCTGCAGGGATCCACTCTACGATCGTCCTTCTGACCGGATCGGGTTCGATGTCATTAACGGGCTCGATAACGGGAGGCGCTATGATGCCCTCGTCGTATTTGTCGGGTCTCGATATCTGGAATCCGCCGACACCGTCGATTATGTACCATGTCGTAAAGCTCGTGCTGTGGAAAGACATATTGACTTCTTCCGTCGTTGCGGTATGAGTCGACATTGATATCGTCGTACCTGTCGATTCGATATGCTCTTCCATCTCCTCATTGATCATTATGGAGTTGGTGGAGCTCATGACGAATGTGCTGCTTTCCCTTCCGACATCAACGAGTATATCCGTATTCGATATCGTGGTATTTCCGGGTTTGGGTTCGGTCGATATCTGGTAAACACTTACAGGCCCGCTCTCGAGCAGATGAGTATCGGTGCCTCCGGTTACCTCACCCGACAGGAATACGGTATTGGTGAAGCTCGAAGCCGTATGCGTTACCTGCGCATTCCACTCCTCAACACTTGTCTGTCTGCCGTTATATACTTCCTGAAGCGATCTGATCTCGGAAACCGCCGTCTCCGTATCCTCGCTTATATGCTCGGCAAGAACGACGCACTGCTCGACACTCTCATCGGGCGGCAGCATATCGCCCACGGCATTGTCGGATCTTCTTGCAAATACCGGACGTCCGTAAATGATGCGGTGCAGGATGGACGACGAAGGATTCGCCATGATATTGAGGCTCTTCATCGCTGACGCATCGTTCGACAGCTCCTCTGCCATATCCGTCATATCCTCGGTAACTTCTCCCGTAGCTTCCCACGCCTTTATGCACTCGTCGAAAAGCTCATTCATCTCTTCCGGATCGGTCGTAATGACATCGGCCTCAAGAAGCCTCTCTGTCATGATCCTGGCATAAAGATAACTCTGCGTTCCAAGCGTCGTCATGTCGCAAAGATCGGTATAAGACTTGACCGCCTTATCCTTATTGCCCAGACCTCTTATCAGGAAGAATCCGCCGACGCCTGCCGCCGCAACGGCCGCAACAGCAACAGCGATGATAATGCCGGTCTTCTTGCCGCTCTTTTTCTTCGCGGCCTTAACGGGCTTCTCCTTCTTGACCTTTTCCTTCTTCTCTTTCTTGGGTTTCGCAGCCTTTACGGGCTCGGCAGGCGCAGCAGCTGCTGCAGGTGCAGCGGTCTCAACCGGGGCAGGCTGTGCCGCAGGGGCAGCCGGTTCAGCGGGCTGAGCCGCAGGGGCCGGCTGTTCAACAGGCTGAGCCGCAGGCGCCTCAGGGGCCGGTGTTCCGCAGTTGCTGCAAAACTTTGTATTTTCTTCTAACGGGGCTCCGCAATTTTTACAAAACATAAGAGTACCTCCTGAAATATCAGTAAAGATACTCTTATTTTATTTTTGACTTATGACATAACTATTAACAAATCCTTTTGATAATTGATTTGTCAATGACAAACTTTGTCACAATTCGGGACAACTGTCACTCCGCGCCGCTGTCCGCGTTGATGATCTCGAGTTCCTTCTTCACGCCCTCGAGGTTGGCGCGACATTTATTTGCAAGTTCCACGCCCTCTTTATAGAGCTTCATCGACTCATCGAGCGCAATGTCATCCGCGGCAAGCTTGCCGTTTATCTCCTCAAGCTTTGCCATAGCTTCTTCGATATTGAACTTCTCTTTATTGTCTTCTGCCATTTTACTGATCTCCTTTTCGAGCAGTGTCTTTGATATTGTTTACCGTAACTTCCAGGTCACCGTCGTGTATCTTTACTGCGAGCTTATCCCCGACGGCGACATCTCCGGCCGATCTTACGGGCTGATCATCCTTCGTGATATAACCGAATCCGTTGACGAGCTTGGCTGTCGGGGACAGGCCGTTAAGCTCGGTTATCAGGACCTTGCACATATTAAGCTTGGATACATAGACCGCATCCATGGATGTCCTCAGATTGCGCGACAGGACATCAAGCTTGGCAAGCCTGTCAGCAAGCTTCTTGGCGGGATCGTTCTTCTCGAGTATCATCTTCCCCGAATTGAGCCTGTCCGCCTTGCGCTTAAAGATATTCCTGATCTTGATGTCGAGTTCAGCGCGCAGATTACGGACTTTGAGGACTTCGGTCATTACATCGGGAACCGCCATCTCTGCCGCTTCCGAAGGTGTCGCGGCGCGCCTGTCTGCAGCAAGATCGGTAAGCGAGTTATTGCCTTCGTGTCCGACCGCGGAGATGACCGGCGTCACTGCAGCCGCAACGGCGCGGACCACCATCTCATCGTTATACGCTTTAAGATCTTCCAGAGACCCGCCGCCTCTTCCGACGATCAGGATATCGCACCCCATCTTATCGAGTCTTCTTATTCCTTCCACGGTGGAAGGCGCAGCATTTGCCCCCTGGACATTTACATCGTACAGCAGGAGCCTGATGTAAGGATTCCTCTTCGTGGCCACCTTGCGGATATCCTGTATCGCCTGGCCGTTGCGGGATGTCACGATTCCGATCGTCTTCGGATGCTTAGGGATTTCTTTCTTCCTCTCTGTTGCGAAAAGCCCTTCTGCTTCGAGCTTTGCCTTGAGCTCCAGAAGTTTCTTCGCGTCCTCCCCCTGTCCCGCGTCTTCGATGCGTATTACATTAAGCTTTGCAGAACCGTTCGGCGAATAATACTTAAAGCTTCCTCTTACAAGCAGCTTCTTGCCATTATCGAATTCAAGGCCTTCCGGTATCACACGCTCGGGCATGATGCAGGAAAGCTTGGCCGTGCTGTCCATCAATGTAAAATAGCACGATCCCTTAGACGCATGACCCGAATAGTCCGTAACTTCACCGACGACGAAGATCTGCGCAAGAACATCGTTATCGTTGATCTCATGAGTTATCGAGGCATTGACATCCGATACCGTTTTGTAAGAATTGCCTTCTGAATCGCGGTACTCTGTCTGTTCCTGTTCGGGCGGCTTCTCATCCCCCTCATACCACTGCATCAATCCTGAATTAAGTTCGGTGCAGTACCACAGCCTCTTGTCGGGATCCCACCTCGCTCCGTAGACCTTTGCCTGATCCTTCTGTTGAAACGGCACGTTAAGGTAATACCTCATTTAAGATTACCCCGCTCTATGTGTCCCTTAAGGATCTCGTCAGTAACTTCATATAATCTCTTCGAACCCGGAAGAGTCTTGCTCTGCCTTTTGTAAACCTGCTCCGCAGTTACGCCGCGGGCCTTCCAGTCACCTCCGTCGTTGCTGGTATTGAGCATCAGCGGCTGAAGATTGTCCATCGCCCTGGCGAACCTCGCTTCGGGCGAACTCTGCGCCTCGAATTCTTCGAAGTACGACTTCAATTCATCCGCCTGATCTTCGGGGAGCAAAGAGAATATTCTTTCTTTGGCTTTCTCTTCCCGTTCTTTTTGGGTTTTCTTTCCCTCTTCATCGTAGGCATATGTATCGCCCGCATCGATCTCGACGATGTCGTGGATCAGACAAATCAACATGGTCTTGCCGATATCGATCTGCTCATTGGAATACTCTTTAAGAAGATAGGCCATCACCGCCATATGCCATGCGTGTTCGGCATCGTTCTCGGCGCGCCCGTGACCCGACAGATGAGTCTGCCTGAACACATTCTTCTCCTTGTCTATCTCAAGGCAGAAGTCCAGCTGTTTCTTTATCCGTTCGTCCATTCTTGTAACCTTTGGTCAATTGAAAAGCAGCGGCTTTTCCACATATCCGTACCAGCCGATGCCTTCAGCCTGCCAGCCTAACGAAACAAGCCAGTTATTCTCTGACCGACTGGTCGTATAGTTGTGGTTGTTGGCAAATGCATTGGGATTATACTGCCTGTACAGCGGCACTGTATTATCATCGTCCGAATACCAGCCGATGCCCTCATCGTTCCATCCGAGACTTATGAGGTGATTGCGTTCGCTCAGGTTCGTTGTGTAGTGATGCTCACCGCCGTACTGGTTATAGAGCCTGTATACAGGAGTATTCGATGACCTGGGTGCTATCCAGCCGACGCCTTCGTCGTTCCATCCTGCGATCATGAGATTAGTTCTCTCAGCTTCGCTTGACGTATAGAAATGCTCGCCGCTGTTGGGATTGTAAAGCCTGTACATCGCAACGCCTCCGTAAACTCCGGATGATGATATTATCTTAAGTGTAGGCAATGACATAATGTCACCGCGGTCTCCGTCTATATATCCGTCATCTGTAAAAAAACAATATTCGATATTGTAACCATCCCCAGAAGCTTTTCTTTCCCCGTTCTCAACTACATCCACCAACGCCGGACAATTCCTTATGTCCAACGTCTCAAGCGGACATTCTTGAACAAACACCCCTGTTAAATCGTGACAGTTAGATATATTAAGACTTCTAAGACTTGATGAACCCGCAGCAACATTTGTAACCCGAGGATTGTTGCTAAGATCAAGATTGGTAATACCTGTTCCGTAGATTGATACATCTCTCAGCATCGTATTATTTGCAAGATTTAGTTCTGTGACATGATTCCATCCGCATTCCAGGTCTTCGAGAGAAGTAAAATACTCTATTCCCGTAAGATCGCTGACGGCGGCGGCTAAAGGATCCATGTCCATGTATCCGTTGAGTTCAATCCGTTTGGCATTGCTTATCTCGGCAGTGCTCAGATATCCGTTCGAATCCGTATCAAAATTGGAAGAAACATAACTCCTGAAATTCTCATCCGGGAAGTTCGCTGCGTTTACAGCCACGGAGGAAACATCGTAATCTTCATCGATGACTTCTTCAATCGTTTCATCCTGCGGAACGGTATTCCCGTCATCTTCCGCCGTAACTTCTTCAACTCGGTCTGCTACAACCGTATCGTACCTCATCGCCTGCGCCGCCGTTATGCCGACTGCAGCTGCAAGAATCATAGCAACAAGTTTCTTTTTCATAAATACCTCCGGATTCCTCAAGAACTATAAACAATCTATTCTAAAGTATATCTGATAGATACAGGATATCAATCTTTTCGAAAGTATTATTATGCCGACTCGTCAGGCGGCTGTGGTACTTTTACGGTCGAGGAAGTAAAATGACGGTATGGACTCAAAGATCATTCCTAAACTCTATATGAAGCTGCTTCCGATCCAGATACTGCTGGTCATAATAAGCGGCATGAATGGAATTATCGACAATGTATTCGCGAGCAACTTCATAGGGAAAGACGCGATGGCAGTGACAGGTATTTTCGGACCTGTAACAAATTTCCTTAACGCGATCAACGCTCTCTTCTTCGGCGGCGCTCAGGTGTTGTGCGGAAAGTATCTCGGCCGGAGAATGGAAGAGAGAACAAAGAGCATCTTCACGATCGATATATCGATAATGATCATTGTTGCCATCCTGCTGACGGCAGTAAGCGAGGCCGTCCCTTCAGCGCTTGCATCGGCCCTGGGCGCGAATGACGATCTTAATGCAGAACTGGCGTCTTATATCAGAGGTTACGCCGTGGGACTCCCGTTCTTCTGCCTCGGAACCCAGTTCACGGCTTTTCTTCAGCTCGAACACAAGGAGAAGCTGAGCTACATATCGATAGTCTCAATGTTTATAAGCAACGCTTTCTTCAACTGGCTGTTCATCGCAGCCTTTGACATGGGACTGTTTGGATTGGGCTTGTCAACTTCCATAGGAAACATGATGTTCTTCCTCATTCAGGCTATCCATTATCTTTCCGGAAAGTCCGTCCTGAAGTTCTCTTTGAAGCACATCGTTCGATCTGATCTTAAGGATATCGTGATCAACGGTATCCCCGGTGCTTCGACACAGCTGTGCATATTCGTCCGCGGCATCATCATCATCCACATAATAAAACATTTTATAGGGTATGACGGGCTGGCCGCATATTCGGCAATATCATCATTCGGCAGTGTATACTGGGCAGTCCCGGCAGGAGTCACATCAGCAGTCATCGTGCTTGGAAGCGTTTATGTCGGTGACGAGGACCGCGAAGGTCTGAAGACACTTATGAAGACTTTCTTCACAAGAGGTCTCGGGATCGTCATAGCCGTATCCGCAGCCTTGTCCGCTCTCTGCGTGCCGCTTACGATGATGTTTTTCCGCGACACATCGGCAGATGTTTACCATATGACGGTATTAGGATTCATGCTGTTCCCTATATCGACTCCCGTCAGCGCATTTACGGTCGGTTTGAATAATTACTACCACTGCCAGTACCACGAGAAGATCGTCCGCATCGTATCCGTTATCGACGGTCTCATCGGAGTGTGCCTGTTCAGCATCATCCTCGCTCCGCTGTTTAAGATGACGGGCATCTGGATCGCGCAGATCGCGGGAGGTCTCATGAGCGCAACGGCGCTGATCATATTCGCAACGCTTTATAATCATTCGCTCCCCTATACTCTCGAGAAGCTCATGTGCTTTCCCGAAGGCTTCGGGGTATCTGAGAAAGACAGGATAGACATCTCCGTCAACAGCATGGATCAGGTGATCAATATCTCCGAGCAGGTCTGGGGATTCTGCAAAGAACACAATGTGGATGCAAAAAGGACGAACTGCGCTTCACTAAGCGTCGAGGAGCTCGCCGGCAATATCGTCCGGCACGGATTCCGCGACGGAAAAAAGAACAGCATAGACATCCGAGTATCCTATGTTAAAGGTGATATCGTCATAAGCTTTAAGGATGACTGCATCCCGTTTAATCCGGCGCAGGCATCACAGTTGTTCGATTCCGATGACAAGACTCACAATGTCGGATTAAGGCTTGCTTCGAGCATCGGGGGCAGTATGAATTACCAGAACACCTTCGGTCTCAATATCCTTACTATAAGGATCTGACACACAAACCGTTATTCGTTCTTCTTTGCCTGCTTTACCTTCCAGTTATGCTGAAGGATCCACTTGCGCTTGACTTCGCCCGCCTTCTTCAATATCTTCTCCACCCATTCGTCATCCTGGGCATCAAGATGATAAGCCTCGTAACCGAACTCTTTGCCGTACGAGCAGATGACCATCTCATCGTCAATATGAAGTGATATCCGGTAGTGTGACGGCACTTTCTGAGGCAGCGTAGTTGATTTGTTTTTCTGCACCTCGGCCAGATGCCGGTTCCCGTTTACGATACCGTCAAACCTGATCCCGTAATACAGAAACAGCAGCCTGATATATCTTTCCGAGCGAAAAGAAGACGTATAGACCCACACTTCGTAACCTTCCCGCTGAAGCCGGTTGATAAGATCCGGCGTACCGAGACGAAGACGCTCCCTGAATATCAGATCCAGCGGGAAAACGGGCTTCGGCTCGATCTTGTGCGTGGCAGGATCTACGAAGAGCACCTCGTCGAGATCGAACGAGATGCGCATCTTATTATCATTGCTTTTTGCCATCTTCCGCTACTATCTGTTCCAGTGCCTCGACTGCCTTCACCGACCAGTCTTCGGGAGTACTGTTAAGATCATATTTCTTAAACTTCGATCCGTTCTCGCCCAGGTCTCCTGTTACGATCAGCATATCGTTATCGACGTGGATCGTCTGTCTGTACTTTGCGGAGATCATCTTTTCGCGCGAGATGGCGTATTTATTATCCTTCTTTCTGGCCTCCGCGCCTGTGATAATACCGTCAACGTGCACCTGGTATGCTTTAAAGAAACGCTGAACATCGTCGATCGAGTAGTAGTTTGAAGAATAAACCCAGATATCGAATCCGTTCTTCGCGAGATAACGGAAGAGTGCCGGGATGCCCTTCTTGAGCTTCTTCTTGGAATCGAGCGCAAGCACGAAAGACTTCTGCTTCTCGGTGTTGGGATCTTTCAGATCTCTGAATACGACCTCATCGAGATCGAGCGTGACGCGCTTATCGTGTTTGGAATTCTCGAGTATCTTCTGTATATCGGAATCGGAAGCGAGATTTACGATCTTTATCGGAACGGTTTTGACCTGGCACCTGACGGCGGCTGCCCACCTGTGGTGTCCGTTAAGGAGCAGATACCCCTTGGGATAGAGCTTCTCCACCATCAAAGGCTCGTCCATTATCGGATTGCCGAACCTGAGGGCAGTCCTGATCTTCTCCTCGTACTCTCCGATGATCCTGTAGCTCGGACCGACGTCGTCATGCGTAAACTCGTCTTCCGCATTGGGATGAAGATTGCTGCAAGCTGTCTTCCTGATGAATAATCTCTCCAGAATACTTGCCTTAACGGGATATGAAGTTCCCTTCTGATTCCTGACATCTTCTGCCAGCAGCTGTTCATATTGAGTCTTGGCCATAGGTTGTCCCCTTAAGTCAATTATATTTAATGATTATAAGCCAGCATCGTCAGGATTGCCACAACAAGAAACCTCCGGCTTTGAACCGGAGGCTGTTGACAAACTTTAAACTTACTCGTTCGAGGTAATTACTCTATGATTTGAGTATATACTTTCATTAAGGAATCAATATGAATATTTGTGAATAAATTGTTAAATCCTGATCATTCAACATATTCGAAGACGAAGTCATCGATCCTGACCTCATCGCCTTCCTTGATCCCCGCGGCTTTCAGGGCATCGATGACGCCTTCTTTAATAAGCGCGCGCTGGAAATACATCGCTGAATCGTATACATCAAAATCCGTGGTCTGACGGAGTCTGCTCGCCCAGGAACCTTCGATGACAAACATCTCACCGTCCCTGCCGATCGTGAACTTCTCCTCCTTCTCAAACTTATAGACCTTGTGCGAATCCGTCTCTATCTTATCGTGGATCACGGGCGGCGGCAGCTTGCTCACGAGTTCCGTCACCTTATCGGTCAGCTCCTTCACGCCCTGCCCCGTCGCGGCGCTGATGACAAAGAAGTGCTCATAGCCCTGAGCCTCTACCTCCTGCTCGAAAAGCTCGATCATCTCATCGATCGAATCGTCAGCCTTGTTCGCAACGACCACCTGCGGTCTCTTGGACAGCTCTTCGTTGAATTCTCTCAACTCCTTATTTATGGAATTGAAATCATCGACCGGATCGCGGCCGTCATGGGCGGAGATATCGACAACATGGATAAGAAGTCTGGTCCTCTCGATATGTCTTAAGAAATCATGTCCCAGACCCGCGCCTTCATGGGCATCCTCGATGAGTCCCGGGATATCTGCGATCACGAACGACTGATCAAAATCCTGAACAACTCCAAGGACGGGTTCCAGTGTCGTGAACGGATAATCCGCGATCTTGGGCTTCGCCCGGGTCATGACCGACAGCAGCGTCGATTTACCGGCGTTCGGGTATCCGACCAGACCGACATCCGCGATGAGCTTCAATTCGACATAGAGGTTCTTCTCTTCACCGGGAAGGCCCAGATGAGCGAACTGGGGAGCCTGTCTGACCGAATTGGCAAAATGGATATTGCCCATTCCGCCTCTTCCGCCTTTGCAGATGACAACTTCCTGTTTGTCCTCCGTAAAGTCGGCAAGTATCTTGCCGCTGTCCGCATCCTTGATAACAGTTCCGACAGGGACTGCGATCCTCAAGTCTTCGCCGCCCTTGCCGTACATCTTCTTGTTCAGCCCCTTAGCGCCGTCTTCCGCCACGAATTTATGCTTGAAACGGAAAGATTGTAACGTTGTTAATTTTTCTGCCGCAACAAAGATGACGTCGCCGCCCTTGCCGCCGTCACCGCCGTCGGGACCGCCGTTGGTCACATATTTCTCGGTATGGAAAGACACGGCTCCGGGTCCGCCGTCGCCCGCCTTTACATAGATCTTCGCGTGATCGATAAACATATAGGACTCCCCTTCGCGAGAAAAAACAAAATGCCTGCCGCGAGAAAACGGCAGGCAAAAAGTTCAGTTAGATCTTCTGTCTTCAGTTAGCGGGATAAACGCTGACCTGCTTCTTGGAAGAACCTACGCGCTCGTACTTTACGAGACCGTCGATCTTCGCATAGAGAGTGTCATCAGAACCGATGCCGACGTTGTTGCCGGGGTGGATCTTTGTTCCGCGCTGCCTATAGATGATGTTGCCTGCAACTACGCTCTGACCGTCGCCCTTCTTGGCTCCGAGTCTCTTGGACTGGGACTCACGGCCGTTCTTGGTGGAACCCATTCCCTTCTTATGAGCGAAGAGCTGTAAATTCATGTTAAGCATTTTCTTACACCTCCAAAGTGTCTCAATACATCAATATTCTTCTTTGATCTCTAAGTACCTGTTGCCGTCTCTGTTGACAGATTCCGCAAGTGAGATGAATCCTAACACTATAGTCTCCATTATCACCTGAGCCCTGTCGGCTGCTGCCTCGTCCTTCACTCTCCCCTCGGGGATTATGATCTCGGCATATACATGCCCGTCGCCTTTATCCTCTGCGATCCTGGTGCTGTACTCGGTATCGATCCCGCAGAACCTCTCCAAAGAATTCGCGAGAGTATATACCAGAGTCGATGCGCCTGCACAGATTATATCGGAACCTTCTTCCGCATATCCCGAATGTCCGCTTACGAACAGTCCGGTGACTTTACGATCCCTGTCCCTGACGACCTTGACGGCTATCATTACGTTAATGCCTTAAGCGATTCCCGTAATACGTACTCTTGTGTAAGGCTGTCTGTGACCGTTCTTTCTTCTGTAGCCCTTCTTAGCCTTGTACTTAAGAACGACGATCTTCTTGTTCTTGCCCTGCTTTACGACTTCACCCGTAACCTTGGCTGCAACATCCTTGCCTGCTTTGATCCCGTCGTCACCGCCTACTGCCAGGACTTCGTCAAATGTGACTTCGGATCCTGCTTCAGCGTCGAGCTTCTCTACGAAGATCTCATCGCCTACGGCAACCTTGTACTGCTTGCCGCCTGTCTTAATTACTGCGTACATACTGTGTCCTCCTGTTCTTCCAGTCTCGCTGCTTCATCCGAGGCACCGTGTTTCCTGACATTTCTGCCCGAAAAGCGCGGATTTAAGAGCCCGTCGCATGCGGCCACCCGCGTATACTATCATCAACCCCCTCCAAAGTCAACCGGAAAAACCGTCCCGGCTTAAGAAGATCAAAGATAATTCGTATTATCCCGATACGGTGTCGTGGCGCACTCGGCCACATATCTGATCGATTCGGCTACAGGCGGAAGCAGAATGATGATGATCGTCAATACCGCTTCCAATCCTATATACCAGAAACTGTACCATGTACTGTACTGAAGATCCTTGAGGAACGAACCCCTGTTAAGATCATAGAAATAATAACAGTTCCATATTCCCTCTATGAACCTGAGACCTGCGGCCAGTGCAAACCCCTGGACGGATCTCTTCTTGCTTCTGAAGTCCTTTATCCCGTTGTCGTCTCTTCGGGGAGAAAAGAAACCCGTAACTCCAAGGAGTCCGTAACCTAAGATATAATCGACCACTTCTCCCATGTAACAATCAACGCCGCGGATCTTGAACATATACGACGGAATGACGTCCTGAGTCGGAACCTGCCCGTGCAGCAACAGCATAACGCACCCGAACAGTATCGAACTTGTAAATCCGTACACGGGGCCGTAGATATAACCTATGAGAGCGACAAAAGCCATGCTCAGGAAAGTCGCGTCTCCGCCCTCGTCAGGAGATATGAATACAAAATATGAGAAAACTATGCCAAGGCAAAACAGCACTGCCATCCAGAATAATCTGTTGCCGCGGGTCCTAAGCCGGAATCTTGTATAAAAACTCTCATCCATCAGGAGTCACCTTCTTTCTTCCGGCTTTTATCGTCAAGATAATAGAACTTATTCTTAAATGTCTCTATGAGTTTTTCCTCACGTCTCTTGCGGTCGCGGAAATGCAGGATCACTACGATCATAAAGTAGAACAGGAATACTGCAACAATGAGCTTATAGAACAGCCCGGCCTCACTCAAAAGAGGAACCCCGTGTCTTCTTGCGAACGGCTCTATGATCTCGCCGAAGACCTCTTTCAGTCCGAACAGGGACATAAAAGTAGCAGCAAGTCCGACTAACGTAGTGGTGAATTTGCTCCGGTTGGCAGAAGACAGTTCTATGTAATCCTCGAGGAATGACTGTTTGCTGTTGTAATCCGTCTCAAGTTCCTTCGTCTTAAACGCGTCAAGGATCGCCTCGGCCTCCCTTTGCGTCCCGTAATACTTGAAATTACGCTTATTGGCATATTTATCGGAACCGGCAAAATCACGGTACATAGTCTGCAGATAAGTATACGATACGTCACCGTCCTGCAGGATCGCCGACGACACCTTCTCGGATATCTTCTGGAGGGCGGTGTTTCTGAAAGTGACGACTTCCATAATGAACGTATATGTCGTTACGCGGGCAATTCGCTCCTCGATACGTTCCTTCCTCTCCTTATCCCCTTCATTCTCCTCCGGCTCGAAAAGGCTGCGCTCGCCTTCTTTAAGTTTCTCGACAAAGACCACCGCGCGTTCGGACAGATAGATATCGTAATAATCGTAAACGGCTTTCCTGCCCTGTGCATCTATATCGAACACGGAACTTCTGATCCTGAAGTTCTGATGTATGCTGTTGAACGTCTCGCCTGCAAGGATGCAGCCGAGTTCCTCATCACGGGGTTTGCCGGATGCGCATATCAGGGTCTTGCCCTGACCGCAAGGTATCAGTCCGTAAAGATGATTCATAAGCTGGTTCAGATCATAGTATTCGATATCGGATATTCCGTGGTCATCATCGTCCGGATTCTTATTCCGGTTATGAGGTTCGGAAAGAAGCTCCTTGGAGGAGGGAATGAGACCTCCCGTTATCTTTCTTACGGGCAGGAAGCTCTGGCTCATCTGATCCTGCGCCATTGACGGGCTGAACTTATTATCGGGGATGAATATCAGCAGATTGAACAGCTTGTTGGCAAGATCCGCCATAAGGATCAAATGCGCTGTTTCTTCACCGTAAAATTCAGTCTGCCCTTCATTTTCATCCCCTAAATCGGGATATTCATCATAAGAGAATATGAACTTGCATTTACCGAGGTAATAATGCCTGATGTCGACCGTCATCTCAGGCGTGCATTCGTAAGCAAGCTCCTCCCTGAGTTCGTTTAGGAGCCTCTTTGTCATTACCTCGTCATCCGAACCGCCTTCCGGTTCTCCGCCGGAATCTTCCGCCAGCCCCTTCAGTCCTTTCTCGTTGCAGGAGAATGGAACGATCAGATAAAGGTCGTTCTTGTATGTCTTCTTATACCACTGGTTCCCGCCATCCAGAAATAATCCCAAACGGTCACCTTCGAGAACAAAGACATTATCCGTGACGCCTTCTTCCAGATCCTCGACTTCGCGTTTCCAGCTGAAGAACCTCTCGCGCATGAACTTCATACCGCCCTCGGATACGGCAGTTCCGGCGACGGCATGTATCTTATAGCCTTCATCATTGAGTTCATTAAGGTAATCCCGGAATCCGTCCGTCAGCGTGACAACGGCATCCTTTGTCTTCCTGAATTTCTCAAGTATCACTACGGAGAGGATGAAAAGATTGTATCCGGCGTCATCGCCGGCGTCATCACCGTATTTCTGCTCGAACGGCACCAGTTCGCTTCCCTCTATGTCATCGTCCCTTATCTCTTTTCCCTTTTCGACGATGTCTTCCCATAAGTCATCGTTAACGGGAAGGAAATTGATATATCCTGCTGCCTTTCCTGATGCATTGTCTTTGATGCATACGAATGTCCTGGGTTCAACGCGGAAACGCTTCTCGTAATTCTCGAGTTTGCCGCGGTATTTCTGGGGATAGACATCACAATCTATCGCATAGATCTCTTCAAGGAACGATTCATCAAACTGATCGCCCGTAATAACACTGAAACCGGATCTTTCTTCGCTCATCAGGACTCTTCCCCATCAACAAGTAATTGATAACAGATCTGTGATCTTTGACAAATGATTATACCACAGACTTATATCGGTATTATATAAGATGCTTTTCGTGGTAAGATATATTAATAAATTTACATTTTCCGAGGTGTAATATGCACTTATCAGAATTGCTCAGATTCGACGACATCGTCATCCAGTGCCACGATAATCCGGACGCAGACGCTCTTGCTTCAGGATTCGCTCTCTACAAGTACTTCACGATAAACGGAAAGCAGCCTGCCTTCATCTACAGAGGGCTTCATCAGGTACAGAAGAGCAATCTTCTTATCATGATCAATGAACTTAATATCCCCGTAACATATGAACCTGAATTTGACCGCGTGCCGGAACTTCTGATCAACTGCGACTGCCAATACGGGCAAAAGAACGTTACAAAGACTAAGGCACAGACAATAGCCGTGATCGACCACCATGAGAAGGGCGATGATCTTCCCGAGCTTGCGGAAGTAAGAAGCGGGATAGGATCCTGCGCGACCGTCGTATGGGACATGTTGAGATATGAAGGGATCGATGCCAATGACGATAAGGATCTCTCGACTGCGCTTTATTACGGTCTTTACACCGACACCAACAGGCTGTCGGAAGTCTCACACCCGCTCGACCGCGATATGATCGATTCACTCAACATAGCAAAGAGCCTCATCACGAGGATGAGCAATTCCAATATCTCACTTGAAGAACTGGAACTTACGGGCAAAGCCATCGTCAATTATAAATATCACGAGGACGGCCGGTATCTGACGATAAAGACCGAACCCTGCGATCCCAATATCCTGGGAGTCATCAGTGACTTCGCCATGGAGACAGTCGAGGTCGATGTATGCGTAGCTTATTATTCCGGACCTGACGAGATTAAGTTCTCCGTAAGATCCTGCACCAAGGAAGTTCACGCCAATGAGCTCGCAGAGTTCCTGGCAAAAGGCATCGGCGGAGGCGGCGGCCACACACTTAAAGCAGGCGGCACCATCCGTCCCGAGAAGCTCGAAGCGCTGCTTCGGAAAGAAGCCGAGGAAGAAGCGGCAAAGCAGCAGGCGCAGGCTTGCGCAAAACCCTCTCCTTTCAAAAACAAGATGCAGGAAGGATCCTGCGATGACTCCGATGACATCCGGATAACAGTCTCCGCGGATGACATTATCGAGCGCCGTCTTGCAGAGTACCACGCCAAATATGAGGTCATCTATGCAAAGGATACTACTCTCGATACATCATCCATGAGGACGTACACCAAGAAGGAGGTTCATCTCGGCACCGTTAAGCTCGATGATGTCTTCCCCGCCGGAAGCACGGTCGAGATCAGAACACTCGAGGGCGACGTGGATGTTCTCATAGCCGAGGATACATATCTTATGATAGGCATCGAGGGCGAGATCTACCCCATAGACAAAGCTAAGCTTATGAGCAGCTACGACATTACGGGATTTACCTACAAGAGAGAATATGAATACGAACCCTACATCAAGGATATATCCACAGGTGAGACCAAGAAGGTCATGCCCTATGCTAAGACCGTCATAAGTCCTCCGGGCACCTCACGCATCTTTGCAAAGGTGTTGGATCACGACGTCAAGGTCTTTACCGCATGGGATGAAGACAAGTATTATTCAGGCGCTCCCGGAGATTATATCGCCGTCAGGGAAGACGATCCTCACGATATCTATGTTATCAGCGGAAAGCTTTTCGACGAACTTTATAAAGACTCGCCGAATAAGCTCGCTTTCCTCTGATCACAATCCGTATCTGTCACGGAGATCATCCGGCACAGGCATACCTCCGAGCATCTGTCTCGCGCGCTCTATCAGCTCATCGAGCGTGTAGTGGCGGTAGAAACCTATGCCTGTTTCATCTTCATCCTCATAGGACAATGTAAAGAACCTGTCCGTCGGACCGTGATGGCCGAAGCAGTTGTCGATATATGAATACTCGACCCATGAGTTCATGTCGATGACACTCAGGAGACGGCCCTGCTTTACATAAAGATATCCGGCATCAAAGTCCGCATCAAAAGTTGCCACCGGTACGGAGTTCAGATATCTGCTGATCTGTATATCTCCGATGAGGCTGTCCGTGGCAAGATCGTATCTCGAGAGCGATCCGTTGGCATACGCCACAACGAGAATCCCCTCTTCATATTCTTCACCGAGCGATTCGTCATTGAGCACCGTGAATCCCAGCACTGTACGTCCTCCGCTCGAGAAAGTCCTGTCGACCTCACCGTCCTGATCGATAAAGATGATATGTCTTCCGTCGGAAACGATGATATAGGAGTATCTGTCCTCCTGGAAAATACGGGTTGTACCGCTCCAGTCAGACGGAAGATCGACCTTTGTAATGTCACCGGAATCAACATCGATGATATAGTCATCTGACCAAAGGGATACATACATAACGCCGAGTTCATCGTAATATACAGGCGCTATATGAACATCGTAGATCGAGTACGGATCCCCGGTCTCGATCTCGAAACGTTCGACGCTGTCCTCTTCTATATCGTACAGTCCGAAGGAAACGGAATCCGTATTGATTTCATCCACATATGCGATATACCCGCCGAGCATGGTCGAGCAAAGATCCTCGGAAAGCATGCTGTCTGCTATCTGCGATCTTGTAATATCACCGTCCGATTTATCGACCTTCAGCAATTCCATGCCGTCGATGGAGATGGAATGCAGGATATAGATATCATCCTCGGTAGTGCCGAGAATCCTGAAATCGGAAACAAATTCATCGGTTCCGCCGGCAATCACATCAAAAGCGACCTCATTCTCCTCAGGATCGACACCTATAAGTCTTGTGCCGTCGTCGGAATCAGTCAGCAGCACTAGCAGATCATCATCGAGATAATCATCTGCTATCGATTCTGTTACGAGGTCCTCAGTCTGCTCCCACTCTTCATCGTGAATATAACTGTCAAAATAAAGAATATCATTGCTGTATTTCCGGAACAGATAAACACCGTGATTTACATCAAGGAAAACGATATCATCGGGGAAAAAGTGATATACGCCAACTACATCACTTCCGATGTCTATGGACGGAGTGACCATATCCCCGTTATCAGTCATTATCAGGGGAACACCGTTGCCGTCGCGGTCGCTGACATCGACAATGATATTTCCCACATTCCAGTCATTGATCATCTCTCCCGTATCGATGTCATAGGCACAGCAGGTGCTTCCCGAATAATACGTGATCTGATCGCTTGCCGGCAAAAGGAAGAAGCCTTCCTCGTACACGATACCGTATCCCACAAATTCGCTCTCCCAGATAATGCTCATGTCATCCGGGGAATAGCACCGGATCGTCCTGACGTTATTCCTTAAGATATCCATGCCGTTAAACGTGGATGAATAATCGTCGCTCATATCAAGGGATGAAGACACGATGCGTTCATCGTCGATCCAGGCTACATTGTTGACATATTTATCTATCATCGTACTTAAAGTGACGGTTCCGGTCTCAAGATCATAAACGCCCATATAGAATTCCCCGAAATTGACAAAATTCGAGAATCCAACTTTTGTACCGTCAGGTGACAATACACAGTCCGAATAATACATACTGACCCCGCTGACCACAGACGGAAGATCGTATGTGCGTTCGACGTTTCCGTTTGACGTATTTATCAGCAGAAATGCGGGCTCAAATGTTCCGACGAGAATGGTTCCCGGTCCGGGGATCATCACGCCGTCCGACAACAATGCATATTCACTCTCATAAACAAAGAGCTGATCACCGGTATCGACATCATATCCCAATACATTCATATCACAGATGATCACAAGGACCCCGTCATCAGTGATCACATAATCCCTGACGCCGTACTCCGACAGAGTGATCTCAAACAGTTTCTCGTGACTTTCGGTGTTCCAGCAGCAGACCGCTCCGGATTCATCGTTCGATACGAGCCTTGTTCCTTCTGAGTTGAGCTTAAAATCCTTCAGGTTATTGCTAGCAGAATAATTCCATACGCAGTCCACGGTAAATCCTGACTCGCCCTGATATGCCAGGGTGGCTTCAGACAGAGCCGCAACAGCTTCGCCTGTTACGGGAGTCTGATCATCCTCGTCCTGAGGGAGAGCTGCAAGCGCAAGGTAAAGGGCATCGATCCTTTGCTGGTCTTCAAGGAGCGCCTCAGATTCTTTCGCAAGATATCTCGATCGGCTCGCCAGTGAATCCACATATGCATCATAGACCTGCCTACTCATCGTAATTATATACACACAGAACAGCAGAGCCAGTGAGAAGACAACCCCGCCGATAAGAAGATTGCGTCTCGTCTTGTACTGCCTCTCTCTTCTTACGAGCTCATCATATGAGCATCCGATCAAAGTCGCGGCAAGTCTGGGGAGTTCCTCTTTCTTTGCTTTTCGCAGAGGGAGCCTGTAATCACACGACAGGGGCTCAATATCCATGGTAACGACATGCTTGTTTCCGTCTTCTTCCGTGATCTCACGCTCCTGGGTAAGCAGTATCTTCGGGATGACCTCGTACGGCTCTCCCCCTGCAAGCACGGTAAGTATCTTATCCTTGGTATGATTCTTCAGGAAATACTCGATCTCCCTTTGCACCCAGACAGATTTCTTTGTGTTGGGCGAACAGATGACTATGAGGTATTCGGCTTTCTCGAGCGCATTGCTGATGGTCTCAGTCAAGTTGCTCGTAATGGGAAGCTCATCCTTGTCGCGGAAGATGCGCTCTATCTTTTTCCTTCCGGTCTTCTTTCTGATCTTAGTCGGAATATAATAATGCTCCAGGGAACGCTGAATACTCTCGGCGACTTTCGAATCGAGCGGGTCGTGCTTATACGAGATGAATGCGTTGTAAAAGTCGATCATGTTCTTCTCCTCCTGTCGGTTATGATCAAAGCGCGGCTGCAAGTATCAGGGTATAAACGACACCGTGCAGCACCCCCGGTATCAAAGAGCGGTCAGTATGCCTTACGAGCGGGACAGTCACAAGATACGGAATACCCGTGGCTGCAAGCCCTGCAAGTCCTGCATAGAACACTTCGGTTTCCCACGGTACAAGACCCGTAATAACGGCGGCTGCTGCCGGGATAAACATCAGTAACAGGATCTTCCTGTTGCCGAACATGTTCTTGGCGCCCTGCCCCGCTGCAGAAGATCTTCTCGATGCATAGATAAGACCTGTCGCGAAAGAGGTATCAGCGATCAGCATGAGCGCGAGCAGCGCCGAATACAGTCCTTTATCAGTCATGAAGCGGATATAGAGATCCGATGTAAGAATAAGCGTAAACAGGACATAAAGCCCGGTAACGACCGCCATAAATGCGGCCGGGACAAAAGTCCTGCCGGAAGGCGCGAACTTCCCCTTCTTCTCATATATCCATTTAAAATTGACGATGAACAGACACAGCATAAAGACTGACGGCAGGAACGACAACACCGGGATCATCGGAGAACGGAGGCGTTCCACGGTCAGGGTTGATATGATGCCTACCAAGACCGCGACACTGATACCTATGATAAGAGCATAGACCCAGCGTGACACCGGAGCCTTCTTCGGATCGCTGCCCGTCGGATCGACCGATACGTTGGAGTAATAAAGAAGCACGGAAACTGCCGCAAACGTTATCGCGATCCAGACTAATATGAACCAGGCATTTATCCTTCCGAACGAAGTCTCGCGCGTCGATTCATCAATATACGTGACGCTTAAGTAGCCTGCAAGTTCGTTCTGGAACAGCGGCGAGAAGAACAGCTTGGAAGGATCTCTCACCGCAAATGAGGAAAGCGATAAAGTCCTGTTCTGATCATTGTTCACATATACACGGGAAGCGAACAGGCCGCCTCTTCTTATGGGCTGTCCGTACAGGCTGTCATCGCCGGACAGACGTTCGTAGATGATGCGCGCATCCTTCATATCGGCAACCGTCTTTGCATTGTCCCTGCCTGCGAATACTGCAATATCATAAAGGGGGCTGGAGGCGGATATGTTCTCCATGTATTCCGGTCTGTACGAAGGACAGATCAGAATGAAGCCTCTTACGTGTTCTTCATATCTGTACTGATCGATGACACTGAGCGCATCTTCACCTACACCCGCAACGACAACATTCGCAGCCTGAGGCAGGGGATCCCCGTAGTCTAAGAATTCGTATTCAAAGCCTGCAGCATGAAGAGTGTTGGCAAGCGATACTGAAGGCACATTGCCTTCAACTCCGTATATCGCAAGAACGGGATTCTTGGTGCTCTTCCCCGCGTTTGCACAAAGACACAGAATGAACATCGTAAGGATCGTTACGGCGATCAGTCCGAGCGAGATAAAGATGATCGGCGGCTGCGGCCTTACGGGTTTCTTCTGTTGAGTATTCGAGCTCATCACTTACCCTCGGGACAAAGTTCGCTTCCGAGTTCCCTTATATCTTCGGGACCCAGGATAAGGATGATATCACCGGGCAGGACAAGCTCATCGATCCTCTTCTTAAGATCTTCCTTATCCTTGAAGAACTCTGCGTTTCCGCCTTTCTTATTGATGGCTTCCGCGATATCCCTGCTCGACACCATACCTTCGTGTATCACTTCACGGTCGGTAAAGATCTCCGAGAACAGGATCTTCTCGCAGGGGAGGAGCGCCTCCACATACTCATCAAAGAGCGCATCGACGCGGTTAAACGTCAGAGGCTGGAAGACCGTGAGTATATGGTTGTGCGGGCAGTGCAGAGCCGCGTCGATCGTCACCTTCGCGGCAGTCGGATGGTGCGCGTAATCAACGACCACCTCGGCGCCTTTGTAAGTTCCCTTTACGGTGAACCTGCCGTCTGCGCCGCCGAACTCATTAAGCGCTCTGATGATGGCGTCCGCGCCTGCTCCGTTAAGATATGCACATGCAGCTGCGATAAGTGCATTGCTGATATTATGGGCGCCGGGAACCTTCAGCTGAACCCGACCGATCTTCTCTCCCACAGCGATGATGTCAAATGAAGGAAGTCCGTCCTTATACTCGATGTTCAAGGCCTTGAAATCGTAATCCCCGTCCTGCGCCGCGCAGGTAATGACCTTGGGCTTTTTTGCCGCAAGCGCGATCGACTTTCTGATATTCTCATCGGTTCCCGTAACTACAAGATAACCGTCTTCATCGACCTTATCTATGAACTTCGCGAACACATCGATGACATCTTCGATCGTCGGATAACAGTCAACGTGATCGTGATCGATATTAGTTATCGCTGCAGTTGTCGAACGGAATTCGAGGAATGATCTTTTGAATTCACAGGCCTCGGAAACGAGAAGTTCTTTGCTGTCACTTTGTCTCACCGAACCTCCGCCGATACCGTCGAACGGAGCGCCCAGATGCACGGCGGGATCGAGACCGGCCTCTATGAGCATCATTGCGGTCATAGACGTTGTCGTCGTCTTTCCGTGTGTTCCCGAGATATTGATGACATTCTTATAAGAGTTGGTCATTATCCCCAGAAACTCTGACCTGTCAAATACCGGGATATCCTTTTCCAGAGCCCTTGCCAGCTCCTTGTTGTGCGGGAGGATAGCCGCCGTCTTAACTATGTAGTCGGGGTTAAAATCATCTATGTTCCCCGCTTCCTGGTTATTGTAGATCGCGATGCCTTTTCCCCTGAGCATCTCGGTCCTCTCCGAAGAATGATTATCGGAACCGCCGACGGTGAATCCGTAACCCTGAGTCAGAAGCGCAAGCCCGCTCATGGATATACCGCCGACCCCTACGAAATATATTCTTGCATCACTCTTAAGTTGATCGAGCTTCAATTCAGACATAGCATAAACTCCCGGTTAGTCTTACAACCTTGTATTATACTACACCAGCTCTGTTTTTATCATCCCCACTCTTCCGCTATCCGCGCCGCGATATCGGGCGGAAGTTCGGCTGTCAGCGGATCATCATATTGCCTTACCACCTTCTTGCCGACAGGCATCACACACTCTGCAGCAATGCTGTTCACCATCTGGATTATCGAATTCTCAACCCATACCGCCGTGGGAATAAAATGTTCACTGCCGCCCAGCACCAGAAAATCCCTGAAAGGAATATACCCGCCGTCCGTCAGTAGCCTCAATCTGTTCACAGCATCACTGTCGTAATCCGCGCTCCCGATACCTCCCATGCACTCGATGATGAAGCAGACCCCGAATTCGGGAAGATATACGACAAAATCCGGATGTATCTTCCTTCCGTTGATCCACAGTTCCGCCTCATACTTATACTCAAGTCCGAGCTTATCCAGGATGATCGCCGTATTTACCTCAAACCTGCTCCTCATATGGATATTTCCGTGCCAGTAATCGCCGTATATCTTCTTGGGATTACTCTGCGAGCGCATCTGTTCCCAATCTTCACGCATGATCTTAAACGGCGCCGTCAACTCCACATGATACTCACCGGGATCCGCATTATACTTCAAACTCGCCAGGATCCTCTTGCGAAGCCCCTTCAGCTCTTCCCTTCTGTCTGCGATCTGCGCCAATCCCGCACCCTTAGCGCTTTTGATCTTATAAATATGTCTTCTGACACCACAATCGTCATAAACCCGAATGACCGCATTCCCCGAATCCTCACCACGGGAAACTTTGGGCAACATTCGAAGCTCGTCTTCGATCCACAGGATCTTAGCGATCCTGTATGCATTGTTATAAACAATTTCCATATCTAACATCCCGTTACCATAATAATACACACTCCGCTATTTCTCAACAGCATAGTTATCGCCTATTACAGCGTCTTTTTCGCGAAAATAGGCGTTTCAAAAGACGAAACGCAGCTTAAAGAAGAGAAATCGCCTATTACGGCGCTCTTTTCGCGAAAACAGGCGCTCGAACAGGCGCGCGAAGAAAAACTCAGGGCAACGACGCCTGCTCGAAAAGGGTCAGGCGGCAGTTTTCTCAGTGTAGAGCGCTTTTAAGAGTATGGGGGTCAGGATGGATGACGTGATGATCAGTAGGATGACGGATGTGAAGTACGCGCCGGACAGAAGGCCGGTTGAAAGCGCGCGCTGGGCAACGATAAGGGCGACTTCGCCTCTTGTCATCATGCCGATTCCGATCTTCAGCGGATCTTTGCCGCGGAAACCGCACAGGAACGACATGCTGCCGCAGCCGATGATCTTGGAAAGCAGACCGACGAGGACAAAACAGACCGAGAACAGGAAGATACCCTTATCGACGGAGCGGATATCGGTCTGAAGGCCGATCGACGCGAAGAATACGGGGCCGAAGATCATGTAGGAATTGATATCCATCTTGCGTTCGATATATTTGGAATCCTCCAACGAACTCAGGATGACGCCTGCGATGTAAGCGCCGGTGATGTCGGCGACTCCGAAGTACCGCTGTGCGCAGTACGACAGTATGAAACACAGCGCAAGACCGATGATCGGAATGCGGCGCTTGTGTTTCCAGCGCTTGTCGAAGATCTTGAATATGCGGTAGAAGATGTATCCGCCAACTACGCAGATAAAGAAGAATACGCCGGTCATAAAGAAGGTGCGGCTGATATCATTGGAAGGATCTCTCATGCCCATGGCGATGGTAAGCACGAAGATGCCGATTACATCATCGATGATAGCGGCAGATACGATCGTCGTTCCCACGAATTCGGAAAGCTTGCCCAGTTCCTTCAGAGTCTCGACGGTGATGGAAACCGAAGTTGCAGTGAGGATGAGACCGACAAACAGTGCGCGGTAGAAACCCTCACTTCCCCACGGCGCAAATCCGTAAAAACACATGAAGAGCAAAGTACCTGCAACAAGGGGAACGAACACACCGGCGCACGCGATCAGCAGCGACTTGAAACCGGTCTTGCGAAGGTCGGAGATGCGTGTCTCAAGGCCTGCCGTAAACATCAGAAGTATGACGCCTATCTCAGCCATCTGGCCCAGGAAATCAGAATAACCGACGATGCCCAGGACCGAAGGGCCGACAAGAAGACCTGCGACTATCTCGCCCGCGACCTGGGGAGCTTTCATTTTACGGGCCATGAGTCCGAAGAACTTGGCCGCTATTATGATTATCGCCAGTGATCTGAATATTTCTATCTTATCCATAAACCTTCATTACCGCGTGATCGGTCCGACCGCGGCCTCCGTAAATGCGACGAGATCGGAAGGAGCAAGCTTCAGCTGCAGACCGCGCTGACCGCCGCTCACATGGACCGTTTCAACAAGTTCGATCATCTCGTCTATAAATGTGCGGTATTTCTTCTTCATCCCGACAGGCGAGCACCCGCCGCGGATATAGCCGGTAACATTGAGCAGGTCCTTCACATGGATCATATCCACGCGCTTTACGCCTGCAAGCTTCGCGGCCTTCTTAAGATCGAGTTCATCGTCAACGCACAGGCAGAATACCAGATATTCGCCAGAGTCCGACACGCCGACAAGAGTCTTGAACACTTCTTCATACGGCAGTCCGAAGAATTCGGCAACATGGTGTCCGTCGAGATCGTTCTCGTCGAATTCATACTCCTTCGCCTCATAGGAAACGCCTGCCTTATCGAGCATGCGCATCGCATTTGTCTTCTTCATTTCCGCCATGTAATTATGATATATCAACGCTCGTTTAATTCAATTTGAAAGTGATGATATAATTTAACAAAAAATGACATCCGAGGTTCCCATGCTTAGTAAGAATTACCCCGAACACGACATCAACATCGTCTTCGACATGTTCGAAAAAGTTATCAGCGACGGAGGAGTTGCAGATAACTGCGGCGCGGAACTGACACTGATAAATAAGCTTTTCGCAGCGATGCCGCCGGAAGCTTCCGAGTACGCGATGATGATGCTCCACGGGACACCGGCAGCGGAACTTCCGCAGAAGGCGCAGGAGATAATGCCGCTCTATGTGCGCTTCATGAACCTTGCGGAGTACCTTGAGAAAGTGGAATCTCTGAGAAATGTGCCATCTGATCCCACGACGGCGCAGATAATGGAGCGTCACAAGATAATGGATTCTCTCGAAGAGCATGAGAAACCCTTCGGGCAGCAGCTTCTGGGAATAAAGATCAACGAAGAGACCAAGCAGACGGAAGAGGTTTCAGACGAGCCCGAAGAACAGGAAGGGTCTGCCCTTCATCTTATGAATGCCGCTGCTGCTGTTTTCCCCTGCCTCGACCCGTTAAAGACCGCGCTTTTCTATGAGAAGAACCTCGGATTCAGGGCAGCTCATCTCGATGACGAGAAGATGCCTCATATCAGGCTTACGAGGGACAATATCGTGATCGTCCTTGTACAAAGCCCCGTCCGCATCGCGCCGCCGGTACTTTACGAACTGATAATATACGTGTCCGAACCGCTTCTTTTGTATCACGAGCTTAAAGCGGCCGGCGTAAAGATAACGGAAGAGCTTCCGGAAGCGGAAAGTGCTATCAATGACACATCTAACCGGCAGTTTGCGATCGAGGACTGCGACGGCAGAAAGATCTGCATATCCCAGTCTGCTGACGTACTGTGATCTGATCAGCGTCTTTTGCGGTCAAATCTGTACGAACGGTAGAAGTTGGTCTTCGCCTTATACATTTCCCTGTCTGCCTGAGTAGCGAGCTGTTCGCAGTTAAGTCCCGGATTCTCATCGGAGATCGCGAATCCCGCGGCAAGTCTCAGCTTGTCGGAATGAACCCCTCTCCACGAAGCGGCCTTTACGCCCAATTCCACTATCGTATTCTCGGCTGTGCGTCTGTCCATTTCCGCGAAGACCACAAATTCATCTCCGCCTATGCGGTAGACATCTCCTCTGCCTGCTATGACTTCCTTGATGCAGTCGGCAGCGGCACATATCAGTTCATCGCCGGCCTCGTGTCCCTTCTCGTCGTTCGTCACCTTAAGACCGTTGATATCGACAAGAAAGATCGTAAACGAATCCGGAAGAGAGCCTTTCTCATCCATTTTCTTAGTATCCTGCGTATATGCGAAACGGCTGTATACACCGGTCAAGGCATCTGTCGTTATCAGGATCTTTTGCTGCATGATGCGGTCATCGGAACTTAACTGCGCATATTCCGTATAGTGTATGTACAACAGGATCGCGCCCATGGTCAGAGCAAGGTACGCGGTCCTGAACCCGTTGCCGAATATCTCCTGGATGGCAATGCCGGCGATGATGAGCGCCAATATGGCATAGAGAGACCTTCTGTTACTGCGGCTGAAGTTCTTGCCGTATATGACAAACTCGGCAATAACGAGGACAAGTATCGCAAAATATGCAACAATATATACCCCGTAAAATGGGCCGTGCGAATAGTGATTGGCATCATCCACCACGGTCATCCATCCCGTGAATGCCGATACCAGCTGGAATGCGGTATTAAAGATCAAAACACCGATGAGGAGATTGCGCCATTTGTTCCTTACCCTTATCTGCTCCGTAAATGCCGCGCCCGCGAGAGGCGTCAGAGTATAGTCGATAGTCTTGACCGCTCTGATAAGTCCAGCCGATACCCCGGCCCTTCCGCTGATCTGTATGCCTGCAAGCTCAGCCAGTGAAGATAAACCGATAATGACATATGAGATATAGAAGACTGCTTTGTCGTTCTTGCTCAGACTGTGGTTCTCCCACACCAATACGCTCAGCACTCCGAGCGCCAACCAACACAGCAGTATTACCGATGTATAATAATCAAGCATACGCTTTTATTTTATTATAGAAGCGGATCAGGTCAAGGTTCCTTTGATTGTAGAAATTACACAATAATTGTTATTCCGGGTATCCGGAGCGGACCCGCGGATCACTGAACCTGCCTGTAGTATTCTTCGAGACGAGGCCTTGCGTTCTTATAAGCCGAAGCAAGCGCCGGATCGAAATGCGTTCCCATCCCTTCAACGATTATGCTGTCAGCCTGCTCGAAGTCATAAGCCTCTTTATACACACGCTTGCTTACAAGCGCATCATATACATCCGCGATCGCCATGATCCTGGCTTCAAGCGGTATCTGCTCACCCTTTAATCTGTCAGGATAACCTGTGCCGTCCCATCTCTCATGATGGTAATGCGCCACATTCTCTGCAATGATCTTGAACTGTTCATCATCAGTATTAAGAAGGATGTCGTGGATAACCCTGGCGCCCTCTGACGAGTGCTTCTTCATCTGCTCATATTCCTCATCCGTAAACCTGCCGGGTTTCCTCAAGATAGCATCATCTACTGCTATCTTGCCCAGATCATGCATCGGAGCGGCTTTGATGACTGCCTTGCAGAATTCATCGGACAGTTCGAGCTTACCTTCTTTTCTTATCTCGTCTATCAGTATGCGCACTCCCTCACTGGTCCTCTTGATGTGTCCGCCGGTAGAGTTGTCACGGCTTTCAACCATCATCGCGAGGCTCATGATCAGATTGTCGTGCATCCTGACGATATTCCGGGTCTTAAGATCGACCTCTTCTTTCAGTTCATCGTTATAACGGTCGAGGAGCTTGATATATTTCTTATTGTCCGTATCATCCGTAAACGTAACGATATAACCGCGCTTGCGGCTCATGTCGTACAGATAGTTGACCTTTACGCTGTAATACCGTTCACCCTGCTCCCCCGAATCCGATGAAGAGTCCTTATTCTTATAGGTAAACGAGTAAACGGTGTCCTTCTGCGGATCCTTAATAAAGCTTTCGAGATAATGACGCACCTTTCTCTCACCTGCATCATAACCCAGGGCCTCATCTACATACAGATCGTTCAGACCGGGGATCAGTCTGCGCGCGACATCATCGCTTCCCAGGTACCTTAAGTCAAAATCAAATGATATGTAACCCATGGACTGATCCCGGACCATCGAATCGATAGCGGTATCGGCAACATCGTAAAGATTGACGCGGTATGCGATGAGAAGATAGATGAGCTCGGCAAGGCAATAACCCAGCGGGATGACATCCATGCTTACCGACAGGCCTTTCAGGAGCACAAAGTATGTCATTATGCATATGGTATCCGGTATGAGGAGCAGCAGAACTATCTTACGAGGTGCATCCTTTTTCTTTTTCCATGCGTAGATGAGCGCAAATATCGCAACAGCATAGAGAACGAACTGGAATACATAATAAACACTGTGCATGAAACCGTATTCTTTGACCAGAACATAATCCCCGTCTACCCTGTCGAGCTTCACCGATGAATAGAAGATATTGCTGTGCCCGATCGTTAATACAGACATATACAGGAGCGCACTGATAACGAACATCAGCATCCTGGTAAGTCTGGGGATGCTTATCTTGCACAGGTCAAATACGCACAGCACCATAAAAAGCGGCAGAAATGTACCTCCGATATAGATGATCTGCTGTGCAAATAACGCGCCGTCAAGAGATCTTGCCAAAGAAAGCATGATATAGCCCGTCTCCGCAATGGGGACGAGCGTAAATATCATGGTGAAATTCGCATTGAAGTGCTTATGCCAGATAAATATATACCCGGTAGCAAGTATCAGTGATGAAAGCAGTATTACTGTGTAGACTATCGTATCCATCCGTTCAGGCTATATCTATCGTTATGTCTCCCGTATCTGTTGTCAGTCTGCATCTTCCGCCGTCTTCGTCAGCTCTCGGTATAATGATATCACCTGTCGAAGTATTTGCGTCAAAATCCATCGCTCTTAAGAATGATCCCGAGATGTCGCCCGTTGTCACCTGTATCTCGACATCGGCTGCATCACATCTGTCAAACTCGACATCGCCCGTGACGGTGGAAACGCTCATCCAATCCTCTGCGGTTACACTGTTAAGCGCTATGTCACCCGAGACCGATGTTATGTCGAGTTCACCTGTACTGACATCATTGACCAGGACATCACCTGTAGATATCAGAGCCTGAAGAGAACCCGTTACCTCCGCGTCACACTCCAGATCACCTGTCTCGAGCCTCACATCAACCTCATCGAAAATCAGTCCTTCCTCGATCACAACATCACCCGTATCTGATCTGACCGTGAGCTTTCCGTATTCAGACTCCGGAAGATAGACGGTGATCAACGGTGTTTCCCTGTTAAAGAAGAACATGCCGGATTTCATGTCATTGCCTTCATGCTGTACGATGGTAAGCGTATCACCGTCAACATCAACATCATGGCCGATGTCATTAAACTCTTTGCAGACAACCCTGCATTCGTCACCGGTACGGATGATCCTGACATCATCACAATCCGCTTCGATCACGATGTCCGCGAATCCGCCGTCAACTTCATATTCGACCTCTTCGTAATCCCCGGTTGTGAGGGCATCATATCCTTTTGTGACGATCATGGTCCCGCATATGACTGAACCTGCTGCGAGTGCAATGCATGCGCCGATAACAACCTTCAATTTCTTATTCATCTTTATGCTCCTTCTTTACCTATAAACAACGATTTGATCCCGAACAGCATCTTTCCTGTAAGCCATACGCATCCTTTGGCTGCATATATACATCCGAAGAACAACAATACCGCCAAGGCGCCGAGTATCAATACCGCGCCGAACGAGAAGATACCATACGCTATATTGCCCTGAATAAACGCCGTCACCATCGCAACGATACCGGCCAATGCAGAGATTCCGAACGACAGATCGACTATGAACAGTGATGCGAGTATTATCCAGATCGTAAGGTATATCGACAGCACTGTTATGAGCAGTGATATACATATCGGAAACCATACCGGAAAACCGATGACGAGAAGAACGATCGCCCACACCGGCATCTTCTTATCACGCTTGACCTTATTCTTAACGAGCGTATTGAGCGGGATCTCCCTCATTATATGTTCGACCACGCTGTCAACCGTACCGATGCTGCTTACTGCCTCTTCCTCGGTCATCCCGTCTTCCGTACGGTCATCGATCATCTCGGTATAAAAAGCCAGACGGTCTTCGATCTCCTGCGCAGGCAGTCCATTGAGCCTGTTTCTCAGCTGCTCCGTAAATTCCTTCTTATTCATCTGATCCATCCTCCCCGGCGATAAAACGATATATCGATTCGATCTCTTTCCAGTCATTGCGGAATTCATCGATACGTCCTATCCCTTTAGCGGTAATGTGATAGTATTTGCGAAGTCTGCCCTGGTGTTCCGCTGTGCGCACACTGAGCATCTTGGCATCCTCAAGCCGCTTCAGGATAGTGTATAAAGTGGATTCTGACAACTCGACATAGGGCTTTAAGTCCTTGATGATCTTATAACCGTAAGAATCTTCGTTCCGGATCGCCGAAAGGACACAGGCATCCAGAAGTCCGCGCTTCAATTGATTATCCATTTTATACCTCCTCTCACGTGATACTCATTATTATGATATACATCATATCGCGAGGTATATTTCGTGTCAAGCACAAATTTTAAAAGGGGCTTCGTGAGCCCCTTTCTGACTTATGATCCAATCGTATTATAAGTTTCAGCTTGCAGCGTTATTAAAAGTCGTTACAAGAGCCGAATCGACATTACCGCTCGAGAAAGCGTTGGTGAGTCCGGACTGCAGCGTGTCGATCTTATCCTGCGGGAAGACTGTTCCCGTGTTGCTTCCGAACACCCAAGTCCACGACCAACAGCCTTCAGAATTGAGCTGATATACGATGACTACATGATCCTGATCGCTGAAGTTATTGGAATAGAGATCACGGGCATATTGTCTGAAGTCATCGCCGGAGAGCGAATCCCTGATCGTGAAGATCGCAGGACTTACTCCTGTTGAACTCTCGAACGAAGACATGGCAGAATTCACCGAAGCCTCATCCGCTATTACACCGGCATTGTCCTGTATATGGGATCCCGATGACATGGAGGGCGTATCGTTTGCAGGCTGCTGAGTCGGAGCTGCGGCAGCTGTCGTCTCGGAAGGCGCAGTCGTCTCGGAAGCCTCCGTCGTCTGAGTGGTCTGAGTGGTCTGAGTGGTCTCAAGAGTCGGTGTTGTCGGGATCGTCGCTTCCGTTTCAGCACCCTCTTCAGGATCGGCAACTGCTATCTGCTGCTGTTCGCGGTCAGCAAGGATCGGCGCCAGAGCCTCCGTGCTCTGAACCTGTACCGTCTGCTCACTGTTCTGCAATGTAACAGCCGTCTCCTCACCGGCGCTCTGCTCTCCGTAGTAAGGAATCGGAGCAACATTCGTTTCCTGCTTTTTGCAGCCTGCCGAACATGTGATCAGCATCGCTGCCGTTAATCCGATGGATATGACACGTGCCTTTTTCATAAGCTTATTCTCCGTTCATATTTTTAGATACTTTTCTGATTTAATTATAGAACGATACATATTTCTTAATTTACGGTCATGTTAATTCTTTTTGTCATGTTGAGTGCAGAAGACATGACAAAAATGCCCCGGCAGGTCAAATGCCGGGGCAGTCATCAAATAACCGTTTATTGATCTGTCAAAGCAGCGGTGTCTCGTTGTACTGTGTCCTCTCACTCTTGTTGATGTGGATGAACATATTGTGAAGAAGGTTGACACTCGACAGGATGACCTCGCCCTGATTGAGCTTCCTTACATGCTTGATGGCGTAATCATCCAGATGGCTCTCTACCGCATGGATCTCATCATTCAGCATCAGCCTGTGAATGAGCAATGTACCGATCTGACCGAACAATACGGGCGATACGTCCTTCGGGTTCTGAGTCGTAAGGTAAAGGAAGATACCCTTCTTACGTCCCTCTCTTGCAAGGATCGTAAGACCGCCGTGGAATTCCTTGTCGGAATATCTGGACTTCGAATATCTGTGAACCTCATCAATGAAGAATACGAACGGACAGATCTCTTCCCTCGAGATAACGAAATTACTTACAAGGTCGATAACCATTCCGCCGATACCTTCCGACGCACCCAATGTGGATGTATCGATATAAAGACTTGCATCGGGAAGATGCACGAACTCCTCGATAACATCAAGGAGGTTATACATGCCGGGATCGTTCGAGAAGAACTTAAGGAAGCTCGTATTCGTCATCTGATACTGGATCTTCTGTACGAGCGATGCATTGGAGTTTGCCTTAAGAGCATCATAGCAGTACTTGAAGCTGTAATTCGTATCCCTGTCAGGCTCACATACGGATTCGGCCTGTATCTGCTCAGGCAGAAGCTCGATATCAAAATCGGTGTCTTCATTGGAGACCGATGCCAGGTTCTCCTGAACCTCATCGATATTCTCACCGACCTTGGCATAGTAGGTGTCATAACCTATCTTCTTCATGAACCTCAGTGAAGTGATAGCCTCGGACAATACCGCACCCTGGCTGCTGTTCTCAGTCTCAAAGAGCTTCTCCCACTGTTCCATGGTGATCTTGGAGGGAGAAATCGTAGTATCTACGCCGAGCGTCAGCTTGGTTATCTCGTCATTGGAGAATGCATTCCTGTATTCACCCGTGGGATCTATGATGAGTGCCTTGTGGCCGGAGGATATGAGCTTATCCAGGATGGCGAGAGCCGTCGTCGACTTACCGCTGTTGGTAGCTCCTATGCACATCAGGTGACGGTTAAACAGAGTGCTGGGCTTCAAAGATACAGCTGCCTCGGAACGGTTAAGGTAATTCGCGAACGGAGGAAGCGGCTCTTCCACTTCATGTCCGAATTCGAGCGACCTCATGAACACCTGGTAAACTGAATCGGGCGCATAATAGACCTTATCGGTAATTCCCAGGGTCTTAAAGCCCGCAAGTTCGAACTTATCTCCTTCCCTCTCCAGCAGCGCGATGGTGTCGATGCTTATCTCATGGTAGTCATTAGGCATGTTATCGCCTGCTGCCGACATCTCGAAAATATTCTTTCTCGATGCTTTATTCTCAAATACCTCACCAAGGAACAATCCGGCGCCAGAATCGACTACGACAAAATAATTGATGGTGTTGGGGCGGAAAGAACTCGTGAGCTTATTCCTGTCCGACATCAGAGAAAGATTATCTATCTGCGCGATGCTGCAGCTTCTGTAAACCTGGGTAACTTTGCCCATGTAGTAATCTTCAATGTTAAGGCCTTCGTACAGTGCTTCGAGTGTCATATCAACTCTCCCGGAATAATTATTTCACCGATCCAACAATGAATCTGAATACATTATAAGTTTCATTGTTAAGAATTTGGTAACCAATATGTAAAATAAGGATAAATCACTTTTGCGATAATCTCAATAATAATTCTGATGTTATAATAAGCAAGAATAATTGATAAAGGACCGTTCATGCGCAATATAATCATTATCGAGGCAGTCTCGACGGGCTATAATCTGGTCGAAGATGTGATAAGAAGAAATTACAGACCCGTTGTAATGGAGCTGCCCGGGGAATCTTCGGAAGGACTGACAAATTACCGCAACAGCTTCTACAGACTCCTTTATCACAAACCCGAGATCATAAAAGCATGCGACAGATATGAAGATACACTCGAACTGGTAAGATCATATGATCCTCTGCTGGTACTTCCGGGATTCGAGGGAAGCGTAGACCTCGCCACACACCTCGCAGAAGACCTTGGTTTAACAGGCAATCCCTACTCCCGCATCGATGCGATGACAAAGAAGAATGCCATGCACGAAGCCCTTAAAGAGGCCGGATTGAGACATATAAAAGGAATGGCCGTAACTAACTCAGAAGATGCGGTCAGTTTCTGCAGACAGAACGGATTGGATACCGCAGTGGTCAAGCCAGTCAGGAGCGCGAGCTCACAGGGCGTTTATATCTGCAAGGATCTTGAAGAAATCAGGAATGCCGTCGATACCCTTCTCACACAGAACAACATCTTCAATAAACCGATCAAAGAAGTGATCGTACAGGAGAAGATAACCGGAACCGAGTATATCGTAAATACCGCTTCGAGCAACGGCAGACACCGCCTCACCTCAATGTTCAGGTATCACAAGAATATAACGGACGAAGGCGCCATCATCTATGACTGGGACGAATCGCTCATGACACTGGATCCCGCACAGCAGGAGCTTGCGGAGTATGCACTTAAAACTGCCGATGCCATCGGCTTCAGATACGGAGTCATACACGGAGAATACATGATAGATGACAAAGGGCCTGTACTCATTGAAGTCAACTGCAGACCCATGGGAGGCTCGATGCCTGCGCCGATAATGGATATGGCATTCGGTCAGCACGAGACGGATACCATGCTCGATGCTTATCTTGACCCTGATGCATTCGAGGACAGTCCGGACAGGCCGTATAAGCCTTTTCGCAAGATGGTGGTCAAATCGATAATGGTCCCGAGGCTCATGGAAGCGGTCGACTATCCGGCCGTGATCATCGCCGAACAGCTTAAGAGCACATTTTCGACCATGATCGATAAAAGCCGGGAACCCGTCATATATGACAAGACGCGCGACCTTGATACCGCAGGCGGAACGATATTCCTGATCAACGATGACGAACAGCAGCTGATGGACGATCTTCTCCTGCTCAAGAGGATAGAGAAGGATTACTTCGGACTGCTGCTCAACGACGGAATGACAAAGAGATGGTTCAAGGACGGAACTATCCCCGACGTCGATCCGGCACGCATCATAAAGGGCTTAAGATGCCACGGCGCGACTTTGGCATTAACCGACACAAAAGTTCCCCTGGAAGGCGTGCTCAGCGCAACGCCCGACGACCTTTCTGACATCCACAAAGGATTCGATAACGTTATCATCGCTTTGCAGGATTCGCTTCCGGGATTAAGGGAGAATTACTGTCTCAAGACCATTTTCGAGGCTATGGATAAGGTTAAGCCCGGAGGCAGGGTTATCATACCCTGGGAAACATACGGGCACCTGTCATACACGGAAGACGGTGCCAAGATCCTTATGGAGATCAAGGGGCTTAAGGTTTCCGCGGCTGAAGTCGACGGTCACCGGTATGTTGTGGGGATCAGCGAACGATGAGCATCAAGCGCAACGACAGGATACTTAAGGCGCAGTTCTTCCGTTTCCTCGCGCCTACCGTTATAAGCATGATGGCCATGTCCCTGAACGAATTCGTGGACAGTCTCCTTGTATCCAACCTGATCAATGCTGATGCCATGACACTGGTCAATCTGGCTTCCCCTCTCGTGACCTTCTACGGAGTTATCTACTCTTTGCTCGGCATCGGCGGATCTGCAGTATATGCGATCTATGCCGGACGTCACAACACGGACAGAGCAAACTCGATCTTCTCCGTTACCGTGTTCGCTGCGCTGACGACTGCGCTCATCACGCTCGTCGCAGGTCTCATCTTCCTCGAGCCGCTTTCGTCTTCGATGTGCAAGGATGCGCAGCTGCTTCCGGGGTTCATACCGTACGTAAGAGGTCTTGTCATAGCAGTCCTGTTCATCATCCCTTTGCAGATCATAGTCTACTTCATGCCCGCATTCGGACATCCGGGATTGGGATCGGCGATCAACATAACTGCCAATATCATCAATCTCATAATGGACTATGTGTATATAAAGATCTGCGGGATGGGACTTGCGGGCGCGGCATATGCTACGCTCACGGGCTACGCGGCCGGGATCATCATCGTAGCGGTCCTCTATATCATTAAAAAGATCGACCTTCCTTTCAGCTCGATCACTTCAAGATCATTCCGAATCCTCGCGGAGACATCTTCCGTCGGCCTGCCTTCCGCCATGAACCAGATCGGCTACTGCATAAAGATAGCATTCGTCAACGCCATCGCGTTCGAACTTGCGCAGATGGCAGGCGTCACCGCTTTCGCAGTATGCATGCAGGCCGTATCGATGGTATCCGTCATCACGGGCGGTGTCATAGATGCGATGGTGCCGATGGCTGCCTCCCTCTACGGTCAGCGGGACTTCTCCGGTATAAGACAGGTATTAAGGATATCAGTCATCGCCCAGTTCATCGCTAACTTTGCTTTCTTCCTGTTCTTTGAGATCTATCCCCAGATCGTACTTGATATGTATAAAGTTACCGAAGATATCGCGCCGGTCTCGATCACGGGTCTTCGCATCTTCTCGATATCGTTTCTGTTCAGAGGATTTGTACTCATCTACATGTGTTTCTACCCTGTGATCAAGCGTCAGGCATACGCATTCGTCATAAGCCTCATCGACGGATTCGCGGGCATCATCCCGTTATCACTGATCCTGACCCGCTTCCGCGGCATCAACGGATTATGGGAAGCCTTTGCTGTGCTTCCCGCATTGATGCTTCTCGGCATCCTTACCGTTAACAGCATCATATCCGTCCGTTCCCAAGGCAAGTTCAGCAAACTCTTCCTCATCGAAAAGGAGGACGTGGACATCCCAGTCTTCGACAGCACCGTCGGCATAAACGCCAAGGATATCTCCGTACTGTCAGACAACATTCAGGGATTCTGTCACGAACACGGACTGGGGCCGAAGCTTTCCATGCTGGCTGCCCTCGTTGCGGAAGAAATGAGCGCATACACGATGGAAAAACGCGAAGAGACCAAACTCGATTCGATCGACATCATCCTGAAGATATATCCCGAATACATACTTATCGACTTGAGGAGCATCGGCAAGCCCTATGATCCTACTACCGCACCGGAAGCTAACGATTACTCGAGCATAACCGTACTGCGCAAGACCGCCTCATCACTCGAGTATAATTACACGCTCGGAATGAACCAGACGAGGATCAAGGTCAACAGATGACCGCGGCAGTCCGAGGATTATGATTGAAATCTTCTTCCGTTTTATATAGAATATAGCGGCGATTGGCACGGAGATGTATCGAAGTGGTCATAACGGGGCGCACTCGAAATGCGTTTGTCGGGAAACCGGCACGTGGGTTCGAATCCCACCATCTCCGCCAAATTTTAAACGGGCGTCGTGAAAAAGCAAGCAAATCAAGGCTTTTACGGTTTTGCAGAATTCAAGAAACAGAGTTTTGCGACAAATTCGAAAGAAGCGTCCATTCAAACGGTCAGACTTAACGGTCTGACCGTTTTGTTTTGCCAATATATACGAACCATAGTTCAAAGAATTGTTGCTTATATTACCTGTTTCCGAACCCTGCTGCAGTTTATTGATTATTCATTTATTGTTAACCAATACTGTAGTACCATATATTAAAATTGTTTTATAAATACTATATGAGGGGTGTTTGTGAGTGAAACGTAGAAATATTGCTGCTTTTTCTTTAGTGTTTGTTTTAAGTTTATTATATGTTTCTGCATGTGGTAAACCTGATTCTTCGAGCGAAGGAGAAGTAATAACTACCAGCAGTTTACAAGAAATATCTGATATATCTGAATCGACAATTGAAACCACAGAAGCGGAATTGCAATCCGTAAATGGGATAGAGGGATTTGTAGAAGCTTTTAATGTCTCTAGTGATATTGATTTAGTTTTTGTTGAGGACTTTACTCCTTCTGATCAATCAAGTGATCACTATAGGACAGAATTCAGATTAAATGGATATAGAGATGCCGTTGGCAAATCCTATACCTTTGATGATGCTACTGTCGATATTGTATATCGAGAACCAATGTATGGTGATCCTTGCTTAAGGATATACATGATTGGCTCATTTGAACAATGCGAGGATATGATTAGAATTGCGTCTCCTATAATGGATACATCTATTACGGATGAGATTTTGCAGGAGACAATCGATTATATTAATGGAAACTATGTAGGTGGGCATAGAGAAGCTAATGGATACTATTATTCTGATTTAGGAATGACTTTATTTGAGGATGATGATGGTTCATGTAGTTTATTGTTAAAGATGCGAAATGATTAAATTCGTATGTTTGTTTCATTATGGGTAGAAGGAAGACAGGTATAAAAATAGGGTTTAGAACACCTTCTATAAAGAAGTCTATTCGAGCTCGTACGACGGGAAAGTACAAACGTAAGTTAAAGCGAGCGATTAATCCTTTATATGGTAGAAAAGGAGTGGGTTTTATAAAGAATCCAGGAAAATCTATCAAAAATAAGATATACCGAAAAACCACTTTTGGGTTAGGCGATATATTTAGGCTGTTTAGGAAGTAGCGGATTATCGAAATAGACCGTTAACGACTTTACGATGTGTTGATGATGATAACGATAGTTGTAAGTATTATTCCCTTGGCTTTTAAAACAACTGATATTGCCTTCACCATAATAGATAGAACAACTTTTACATATTATAATTGTGGGGATATATAGTTAAGTCTTTACATAATTGTAATTAGTTAAGGAAGTTATCTATGAAACTTTTGAATATGAATTGCCCCAATTGTGGCTCCAAATTGTCGGTTAATAAAGATAGCGGAGAATGTAGGTGTGAAAGCTGCGGCGGAGTATTTATGTTGGATGATGAATCAACAACGCAACATATTAAATACGACAATGCTGAAGAAGCGGGATATCAATTTGAAAAAGGAAGACAGAAAGCTCAAAAGGAAAATGCTAGGAATTATGCAACTATCAATACGGTAAGGCCAACCGTTCAACAGAAGAAGAAATCCAATATACCGATATGGTTATGGATAATATTGTGGCTTTGTTTCTGGCCGTTTTTAGCCATATATTTTATTTACAAGAGTAATCTCCCTCAGAAATGGAAAATTGGGTTAATTTCCGGTCTTGCGGTAATTATACTGATTGTTTCGATTAAGGGGTGTGTTGATAAAGCAAATGAACCAGCCAGTAATGAATCTGAGTATGTTGCTGAAATAACGTCAACTCTGAACACTAACGATAGCTCGATTGCTTCAGATGATGTAAACGGAGTGGTAACAGGAGATTCCAACGATCCGACAACTATAACAGCAATATCAAGCAATGGCGAATCTAGTGAGAGCAGCGCTTCCGCAGATGATTCTCTTCGATCATTCCAGTTATCTATTTCGCGCCAAAGAGAAGATTCAAATAACATCGGTGATGAATGGAGCCATACAAGAAAAATCAACGGAGTAGCAGCAAGCAATGGCGTTTTCACAGCATCGGTAGGAGATACACTTGAGTTCTATGTTCGAAGTGTAGAGGAAGATGATAATCCTGATATCGGCGAGGCGACAGTAACTCATACTGTAACGCAAGAAGATTTTGATAATGGTTTTGTTGTAACCGTCGATGTTTACGCAACTGAAAATGGCGGGCGCAATAGCGGTCAAAGCGCTCACTTTATCACGACATTTACTTTTGAACCTTAATGACTTATGACTCTTTAAAGGAGCAATGAAGAAGAATGACACTTAAGAAACAAGTACTGTACTTGGTAGAGTCGCCTGACGGCATTAACGAAGAAAATACATCTTTTGATTGGTATGATTTTCTGATGATGGTAGCTATTATCGCTAGCATCGTTCCATTGGCATTTAAGAGTACTAATTTAGCCTTTGAAATAATCGATAAGATTACAGTAATTATTTTTATTGTTGATTATCTTCTAAGATGGATAGTCGCTGATTTGAAATTGGAGAAAGGAAAACTATCTTATATTCTTTATCCCATAACCCCCATGGCGATATTAGATTTATTAACAATTCTCCCATCACTCACGCTTGTATCTGGTGGGTTTAAACTGTTCAAACTAGTTCGACTTTTAAGAACATTTAGAGCTTTACGTATATTTAAGGCGGTTAGATATTCTAAGAGCATAAAGACTGTAATTAATGTCTTTAAAAAGCAAAAAGATTCACTACTTGTAGTATGCGGCATGGCTTTTGCTTATGTGTTAGTATCTGCTCTGATAGTATTCAATGTCGAGCCAGACAGCTTCAATAATTACTTTGATGCCGTTTATTGGGCGACGGTTTCTTTGACAACTATGGGATATGGAGATATATATCCAGTTACAACGGCAGGAAGGATAGTGACAATGATATCTTCATTTATGGGAATAGCGATTGTAGCACTACCAGCTGGTATTATTACATCAGGAATGATGGATGAAATAAACAGCGCTAAAGAGAAAACTGGTAATTAATATAATCTTTCATAGAATAAACAAATATGGTCCTTCATTGTCCGCAGACAATGAAGGACTATTATTTTTGTGCAACCTGATACCCCATCAAAACAGGTACCTTTGTCGATATATATGAAGAGTACCATAAGTATAAACAATTAATCGAAACGCTTATTCGTGACGCTATGGAACACAGAAATATCGAGATTTAAACTATGGAAGACTCATATGCAAGGTTTGTATTACTTCTGGAAAAGGCTAATCTGATTAGTGTGAGTTCCAAGCGTCAAAGGAATTTCTTTGAGGTTGCAGGTTTTCTCAATTATGAGACTGTTGCTTCGTCTACTTAATTATTCCCCCCTGTTATTTCGTTCCGAAGAACACGTCTCCCTTTCCGTATGTGTATTTGAATATAGTCTGACCGGGCCTCATATTCGCCGCATCGGCGCAGTCGAATCCGTCATGTGCAGCGTACTCTCTAGGAACGGAATTGCCGTTTGCGTCCGTCTCCGTAACAAGGAAGTAGCGACGGCCCGAGTTATCCAGGTAGGACTGTGTATTTACAAGGACTACTTTCTTAACAAAAGTGATATTGCGGTATTTAAGCCAGATGCTTCTCCGGAACAGATAAGCGCACACTGCAAGCGACAATCCTGTCAGCACGAACAGCATCGGCAGCGCGATGGGAAAGTACAGATCCTCGTAACGCGTGCCTTCGAAGAACACGCCATAGCCTCCGAAAATCACGATGGTCCAGAGACAGAACCCGAAGAAACCCGTACCGAGCATGCACAAAGACTTGCGGTGCTTGGAGGTATTCTTATAGTTGCTGAAAAACTGCTCGATCCTTCGCTGATCAGCCTTATTGTTCTGCTCATTCTGAAACTGGTTCTGGTGGCCTATGATCGTGCACTCATCGTCAGCTTCCTGCGGAGCCGTCTCCGGCACAAGAGACTTAAGGCCCTTGGCGTAGTACATCAGGAAGATTTTGCCTTCATTTTCGACCAGAATGTAACGCGTTCCCCTGCGCGGCGGGAGTATGCTTCCTGGCCACAGCATCCTGTACGGGCGTCCGTTCTCATCAAGGTAATCGTCCTCGGTATATGTCGTTCCGGAAGGACAGTATATATCGGACACACACGTGGCGCCGTTGATCCTGGTCTTACCCACAACGAAAAGCCTGTTCTGTATTCTTCTCGTGCCGATGACACCCGCAATCCACGGCAGAAGGACCGAGCCGAGTATGAAAGGGATGAAGAAAGCGACCATTGATAACGGGTGATGCTGCCCGAGGATACCGAAAGCCAGGACAGCGCCGGTGATGCTGCCTGCCGCGCAGCCTATTGCAAGCGCGACGAAACTGAATCCGGCCCTGCCGGACTGCGGGCCGGTCGCGATATACGCGCTGTATTTATCGAGTATCTGCTTCTCTTCTTTTGTTATGACTCGTCTCATGCAGACTCATTGTACCCTATAATCCGGATTTTACGCTCTGAGCCATATAAAAAGAGAAGGGACAGTGCCCTTCTCACTACATGTTGAGCATATTATTAATCATCCCCAAGGTCCGTTGCCGTAACTAACTGATATAACTGTTCCATCTTTGTCGAGTCTCATCCAATACCCATGACCGTTCTCGTCAAAACAAGCCCAACCCTGCCTTCTTACCGCGGGTCCATAATGCTTTTCCACATCATCTATCTTGTGACCGATAATGAGCCAATCATTATATCTGAGATCCGTCGGATGCGAAGCGCAGAACAGTAAGTGAATTCCGCCGATCATAAGACAGGCAATAATGGAAATGATCACCCGTTTGACCTCCCGGTGTCTACGATACTTTACAGCGAACACAATGATACACGTTATGAGAATTACCGCTATCATTGCCCCTATCCCGAAAGAAAATAATACTTGTGTTACTGCATGTTCCATACGATCTATTATACATAAGAAAACCGGAGGATCTCTCCTCCGATTCGAATGAGAACGGGGATTAACTCTCTTTAGAATAATCCAGTCTCAACAGGGCTTTGCCGTTGGGAAGAGGTTCTTTACGGGACATGATCTTCGAATAACCGATCTCATTCATTGCAGCATCCAATTCATTCTCTTCCATCTGATGGTGCACTTCGTCCAGCCTGTCGAATGAATGAAGATACGGGGAATCCGAGACCCATTGTTTTGTATCCGTATTGATCTGTATTACGCATGATACATAGTCAGGATCAACTTTAACCACAGCATTCTTAAAGACTTCATAACCGATATACTCGATAAGCAGATTGGCGATTATCAATCCTGCGCGAGGCAATCTGTCTGATTCATTTATCAGATCAAGCTTCATGCATCTGAGGACATCTGCCAGATCAGCATACCGCAGCTCCACCGCCCGTAAATACTCTTCGTTGATATCAACACCATAGACTGTACGGTACTTATTCCGGTCCGCGTGTTCCAAACCGTTGCCGCCTGCGATCCCGAACACTATCACGGAATCGACAGGATAATCCTCAAACTGGGACTTCATGATCATATTCATAGTCTGAAGCTGCTTAACAGAATCCAGACTCATATGCTTCTCATAATCATCAAGTTTAATGTCTTCCCACGGATTATTCATGTTCACCGCCTTTTACTCTCTGCCCGCCGAAAGCGTGTATCGATCTTGTACCCGCTTTTACACGGCCTCCCTGAATACTTCCCTTCGGGATAAACAGCTCATCGCCTGCATGCAGGATATGTTCTTCACCATCTATAACAACTATATATTCTCCTTCAACGCAGAGCATATACTCATCGTAATCATGAGTGTGCTCCTTGGAGACACGGTCAGCCTTATAGATCCAGAAAGCCATCTGGCTTCCGTCATTTGCCGTATAGTAATACCCTTCTATATCAGGTGTATTCTGCTGGGAAGCAGGGATCATATTCTCTCTTCTGAACATAAACTCAGGGAAATCCATCGGCTAATACCTCTTCTAAATCATCCAGGAATTCAATCCTCCTTAGATATCCACACTGTCATACGCTTTACCGTGTCTGACAATACAAACCTTACACATATTTCTCTATCACGCTCTGTTCGATTACTTCTTTGCCAAGCAACGTTATCGCCTGTTTGGGACACTTGTTGATACATCTGTAGCACATGGTACATTGATTGCCGGAAACAGCCTTCCCCTGTGCAACAGTTATATTATTCATCGGGCACAGCTTAACACACAATCCGCATCCGACGCACTTATCTGAGTTGATTTTAAGTTTAGAAGAATACTCCTTCGTTTTATGTCCAAAGTACAGTCTTTGTCCAAAGAGACCTGCCATCTGATAAAGAGGACCTAATCCTTCGCGTGTCGGTTTACCTTCCTTAAGAAGTCTCACGGATTCCTTTATCTTCGATTCAGCGGATCTGACTAACTCTCTGTTTGTCTCAAGAGGTCTTTTAAGAGCCTTCTCATCACCTATACTGTCAGGCATTTTCAAATGAAGTCCGCCTATCACTTCCGCTCCAAAACCATGCAACAGCCGACCCAGCATTCCTGAACCATCGCCACTGAACAAGCCCATAGTTGCAATTATGAATACTTTCTTATTCATCCATAACTCACTGTGGTTTGTGATGAAGTCTCTCAATATTTTCGGAACAGTACTGTATTGTACCGGGTAAGCAAACACAAGAAGATCGGAATGTTTGATTTCCGATACAGAATCCGGGTCTTCTATGGAAAACACCTTTGAATCTTTATCGTAATTCCTGCAAAAGCATTCGGCGGCATACTTCGAATTGCCCGTCCCGCTGAAATAAATCCCTGTCATCCCATTATCCCTTTAATTCACTTCTTGCGCTGCTACGCTTAATCGATATATTAATCTATTGAATCGTAAAGTCCAAGCATGCCTTCGTGAGCCACGTCGATATAGTAATCGATCAAGCCGAAGATCCAGTCGTTAATGTCAGTAAACTTAAAGCCGAGAGATTCAGCCTTGTCGGTATTGATACTGTATTCTGGCGTGCCGTTATAAGGTGCGGGATCGCCGTCTTCACTTAAGACAGCGCTCATTCCGATTTCGTTCTTAAGGTAGTCCAGTATCTCCCTTATGCTGACCGTGCCGTGCGAACAGCCGTTAACCGCGCCGGTAAAGTCTTTATCAACGAGGAAAGAGATGAATTTACCCGCTTCATCTGACCTTATGAAAGACATCTTATTATCAAGATTATCGATCTTCATCGGCATCTGCTTTAACACATGCTCAACATAGAAATACAGGCGCTTGGTGTAATCATCTTTGCCGATTACAAAAGGATACCTGACGGCGATGAAGTTCTTGTCAGAATACTTCTGCCACAAAGCATATTCTGCGTTTCTCTTCACCACATCGTAAGGGAAGTCGGGTCTGTCGCACCAGATAACATCTTCCGCATTGCCGTCAAAATCATCTTCCTTAGTATCGGGGCGAAGCGGATCATAAACTGCCGTACTGCTCATGCAGATATACTTATCGCAGTCGGCATTATCCATAAGCTTGCGGACATCATTCGAACAGTAAGCGATCTTGTCAATTATCACATCATAATGCGTGTCGGAGATCATCGCTTTGATGCTGTCCTCATCAGTTCTGTCGAGACGTATCCTCATGACTGAATCGCCGAAATCATCCGGAGTCTGTCCTCTTGTTGCTATGGTAACTTCATGACCTTTCTCAATAAGGTCGTTTACCATGTGAACACCGAAAAACCTCGTCCCTCCCAAAACCAATACCTTCATACAGACCTCTTTCTCTAATTATTCATCAGCCGTTATCCACTTATCAAGAGAGCATCCGGCGTGATCGTTGGGACGCACCTCGAATCCGAACTTCTCATAGAAATGCTCTTTTCCCCGAGCCGAATTCAATGTCATCTTAACCTTGAAGCCGGGCTTAAGATCTGACTTCAGTTTCCCGATACACGACTCCACAAGTTTACGTCCTATGCCGAGCCCTCTGTAATTCTCATCAACGATAACATCAGACAGGAACGCCATGTAGCCGCCGTCCCACATCAATCGCGCAACTCCGATCGCTTTCCCGTCGTCACGCACACACATGATGAAGTACACATTCTCGACGCATACGCGCGCTTCCTCAAGCGGCAGCTCTACCCAGCCGACATGTGCTCTTAAAGCAAGGAACTCTTCTGCGGTAATCTTGTCTTCATATGTGATCATATTGTCAAAGCATCCAACTCTTTCAGAAGTTTATTCTTCATATCTTCTAAAGAAGCCTCATCCGGACGCGATTCATCCGAATACATCTTCTCCATAGGATACCACCACACAGGTCCCCTGCCGTGATTACCGTAATCGCCGATATCGCCGTTGCGCCTCGGATACAGATGCCAGTGGAGGTGCGCGTCGCCCATGCCGAGCAACTCATAATTCATCTTGTCGGGTTTGAATGCTCTTGCCGCGGCTTCCGCGACCACGGACATCTCCTGCATAAACAGAGTGCGCTCCTCCATATCCAATTGAAACAACTCCGTGTGATCGTGGTTCTTGTACAGGAACAGCGTATACCCGTAGAAATGCTGATTATCGCCGACCACGACGTACCCCGTCTTAAGTTCCTTAACAAAATACGGGTTAGTCCCGTTCTTGATCATCTCAATCCTGTCGCAGATAAGGCACATAAGCGCTTCCTCTTTTCTATGGCTATTGTAAGTATATTGCAAACCACGCCTCGCGAACACCGTCTTCCTGCGCGAAAACAATAACTATCTTTCATCGCCGTAGAAAATTGTTATCCTTTGGGACTTGCATGTGAAATATAGTTATAATGTCTTCCACTCATCCCTTAACAACCGGTATTCCACTCGGGTCTTAAGCTTGCCGTCATGCAGTTCATGATCTTTAAGCTCGGCATACTTAACCATCCCGTTCTTCTGCATAACACGTTCCGATCCCATATTCTCGGAAAGACACCCTGTCGTTACTTTATACACATTATCCTCTGTAAATGCGAATTTCAGAACTCGCTTTACCGCTTCGGGCATATATCCGTTACCCCAGAACTTCGGATATGAGAAATAACCCAAGTGCACCGTCTTTCCTTCCGGTGTTCTTCCTGTAACGTTATATCCGACATTCCCTATAATCTCATGAGTTTCCTTTGATTCCATGCAGAAAAAGCAGAACTCACGTTCTTCGCGTTCCATGTCTTTCAAAACTTCAGCGAAGTTTTCTTTAGCGGAATCAATGTCAGTCTGCTTCAGTTCCGGAAGATAGTACATGGTCTTGTCATCAGACATCAGTCTGAAGTACTCATCAAAATCATCAGCACAATAATCCCTTAAGATCAGCCTGTCAGTCTCGAGTCGAATCATATAACACTCTAATCCTTTTCATAAAACACAATATCCATACGGTCATTAATCTTCTCGATCCGTCCGGTCCTGTGATACCCCATCTTCTCATACAGATGCAGATTTCCTTTCTCCTGCAATCTTGGGCAAATTATCAATATTTACTTGAGCGAGAGTCTGAATTTGCTTAACAGCATGTTGTCTGATCAATACCAGACGCTCAGACATTTCCATTCCTTGCTCAATCAATATCGCGTTATAGCTTTCCATATTAGCCAGGACCAAAAGCTGGTTAAGATTGGCATGATCTCTGATATTGCCTTTCTTGTCTGGAGTGTTCTCACACCACTGCTTAGCAGTCATGCCAAACACTGCTACGTTAAGCATATCTGCTTCGCTGGCATACCTATATGAGATCTGTTCCTGAGTAAGCACGGGCGGTATAAGATTATCTTTGATTGCATCGGTATGGATACGATAATTGAGCTTTGCAATCTCACGGTTAAGATTCCAAGCAAGTGAAAGCCTGCTGCTTTCATCACGTCTCAATCTTTGGTAATCCTTCATGATATAAAGCTTAAACTCGGCAGATATCCATGATGCAAATTCGAGTGCAATATCGGAATGCGCATAAGTACCGCCATAGCGTCCGGCCTTTGTAACTATACCTATAGCATTTACGCTTTCAATCCACTTTGTTGGAGACATGGTAAATGCATTTAGTCCGGCTTCCTTTCTAAACCCGTCGAATTCGACGGGTTTAAAATTCGGATTGTGTAATTGTTCCCATAAACCAAGAAACTCCAATGTCTCCCTTCCTCTCATCCAGTTTCTGATTACATCATTGGGATCGGAACTCTTGTATTTAGCGATATCTGTCAATGAGATAAACTCATTCTCGTAATCGGTGGTATATATACCAATATCAAATCCTTTAGCATGAATAGTATCTTTCCTTATCGCTTTTCCCATATCACCATATTCCTTTCGCAGCAATTACTCTTTCTTATTGTCATTGTCCTCATACAACTTCTCTGATCGTATGTAGTACTCCAATAAGCGCAGTACATATTCAGGGGCATGTCGCACATCATGCTCCCAATCAGTAACTGTTCTGTATGGAATCATGAAATAATCACAGAATTCCTTCCTGTTCATGCCTGACAGTTCGCGAAGTTCCTTTATCTTTGTCCTGCAATCCATATTCAATCACACCTTATATACAATATACGCATTGCGTATATTGTAACACGCCATCGCAACACACGCAATGCGGATGTTATCGTGAGAAACACTCCACACGCGAAGATCTCGAACCTAAGGTCATGGACTATATCATAACAAATACGGTTTTGAGCCCGGCTCTGTGTACTTCTCCGTCGGTTAAAGATCCAGACGCATAAACACGTCGGCATAAGGATTATCATTATATCTGTCACAGGCCTTAAAGCCGAATCTCTCATAAAGTTTACGGGCATCTTTATACTGCTTCATCGAATCGAGGACTATGACTTTAAATCCTAGTCTCTTTGCCTCTTCTAATATCACTTCCATGAGATGTGTTCCCAAACCCTGACCCCGGTATGCGCTGTCGATATATAGGGCTTTGAGTTCGGCCGTGTTCTCATCGGTCCTTTTAAGCGCCACGGTCCCGACGACTTTATCTTCATCGATCAGACACAGGAACACTTCAAAATTCTTCCCGATATCGTTATAGAAGAAGTGTCTGCCTTCAGGTTCAAATCTCTTGCCGAGTTCCGCAAAACACCTGTCGGTAAAATCAAATACTTCCTGTTTCAGAGAACTGTTGTAAGGTACTGTCTTCATGAGGTCAAATAACGAACTTACCTTATTGTCTCCCAGTCTTCCGCCGTCATGAGATTAACATGACCCGTGCGCTTCTCATGCATGAGAGGAACATCCACACCTTCGCTCGTCCACTGATACTTAAACCCGAGCTTCTCCTGAACCCGTTTTGACTTGCTGTTGCCGTCGTAGTATCCGCACCACACCTTGCTGAAATGACAATCCTCGAAAGCGTGCCTCAGCAGTTCCCTTCCGGCCTCGGGCATGATCCCCTGACCCCAGTAAGGCTTGCCGAGCCAGTAGCCGAGCTCACATTCATCATCATGCTCCGCGAGATCCGCTTTGCCGTTAAGTTTGAGTTCGATACAGCCTATCGCCTTGTTGTCTTCCTTAAGGCAGATGGCATATGCTTCCGCGCCGTTAAGAACATTTCTGATTATGCCCCTGCTCTCCTCAGCATTCTGATGGGGCGGCCAGCCTGCAATCGGTCCGATATCGGGGTCTCTGCACAGTTCGAACATATCCTCTGCATCGCTCTCCTCCCACCGGCGCAGGATGAGCCTGTCGGTATAAAGAGTCGCGTGAGTGAAAGATGCGATCTCCTCCTCGAGCAGGCGGAATACATTCGCTACGAGAAAACCGTCTGCAACAGCATGGTTGAGGCGCACGCTCACGGGCATCATGAGTCTGCCGTTCTCCTCGCGGTACCTGCCCCAGTTTACTATCGGAGGAAAATGCAGATACCCGTCCGGAAGTTCAATGTTAAGCGAGTCGTACGAAAGCCACGATATGTATGACGCGTCGAACCAGTTCGGATGTCCCTGCATATCAAGTTTATAATCCCGTGTCTTCTTGGCTTCCTCAAGGTCGTTCAGGGCATTATCATAGAAAGTCTTATAGTCCTCGTAATAAGCCGTATACACGGGAGTGCACGTCCCGGTATCCTCGTGAAAGCAATACTGTATCGGGTTGATCGTGTCGTAGCAAACAAGCTCGTCAGTCTCCCAGAGATATCCCATCTTATAGTCATCCCTCGAGTTTAAGACCTTCGAGAGGATGTAGAGAAAATTGATGTAGAACTTGGTGCCGTTTGCCTTTGAGAACCATACGAGACGCGTGACATCTATCCTCGCCGTCATGGACGTGGAGCACTTGCAGTCCTTCGTAAAATGATCGTAAACGCCTTTGCGGTAATACTTATCTTTATCAACAACTGAGTAATTCATACGGCAGGTTTTCCTTTCTTCATTATCGAATTAACAACACGCAGGAAGATGGCGGCGGCCGCCCCTGTATTGATCACATCCGCCACTAACTGCGACCACACAAGACCGTTAAGCCCGAACGCGAAGTTCATGATGATCATTATGGGCAGTATGAGAACGAGATGTCTTATGACGGCGAGCACGAACGATACTTTGCCCTTGCCGACCGCATTCATGTAATGAACAATATAGTTTCCGACAACCATAAAAGGCATCGCAAGAGCTCTTGCCTTCAGGAAGATTATTCCGTACGCGACGGTCTGCTCGTCCTTTATAAACTCACGGATGATCTGTCTTGCAAACACAAACATCAATACGGTACAGATAACGGAAGAGATAATGACCGCCCTTCTGGCGGCTGCGCTTATCTGATGCATCCTCTCCTTATCGCCGGATCCGTAGTTATACGCGATGAGCGGCACCATGCCGAGGCAGATGCCGATGCCTATATACATCGGGATACGCTCGACCTTAAGCACGATGCCCATGGCAGCAAGCGGGATATTGCCGTAAGCGACCGTCATCTTGTTAAGAGCAATCGTCACCACGTCGAAAAGGAATATCGCGAACGCCGCAGGCACTCCGACCGAGTACAGAGCCTTTGTGTTCTCAGGACCTATCTTCTCGATCCTCACCGGTATGGACAGGACCGTCTTGTCCTTAAGCTTTATGAACAGGACTATGAAGTAGATCATGGAAATGACATTCGAGAGCATGGTCGCGATACCTGCGCCGAGTACCTCGCTGCCCTTGGGCAGGATAACGAACATGAATAAAGGGTCTAACAATACATTAAGAAGGCTGCCTATTCCGACACCCAGCCCCGCCTGTCTCGCATAGCCCGCATTACGCAGAAGCTGGGGCATGCACATGGAAAGGACTGTCGGAACGCCTCCGATGACAGAAGTCATCATCACATACTGCCGCGCATAAACGATCGTAGCATCGTCAGCGCCGAGGAATCTCAATATAGGATCGATAAATATCAGTACGAGCAAAGAGAATGCAAGTGTGCAAAGCGTTGCCGCAGCCACACTGTAGGAAGCGACCTTGCGGGCGTCGTCCGTCTTCTTCTCGCCTTCAAGCCTTGCCATGAGAGTTCCGCCTCCGACACCGAAGACATTGGAGAGCGCGACTACTGCAAGATATAAAGTGACGGCGAGCGACGATGCTCCGACCATGTCAGGATCATTCGTGCGTCCGATATACCATGTATCGGCAAGGTTATAAAGAAGGACGATCATCTGGCTTATGATCGTCGGGAGCGCCATTATGGCGAGCGCTTTGCCCGGGCGCTCTTCCTCGAACAGATGATTCTTATCGTTTTGCATCTTACTGATCTGTCAATATGATTCAGGTCACGAATTAAGGGTCGGCTTCCCGTGACCGTAATATATCTTCCTCCTGCCAAGGGCGCGGATCTTCGCGGCGCTTTTCTTCAACGCATCCTTATCACTGTAAAGGTGTCCCGTCGCGGGCATGATCCAGTTGTCGAGCGCATCTCCGACGATAAGATCCCTTCCTTCCACATCGACGCCGATCGAACCCGCGGTGTGCCCCGGCAATTCGATTATCTTCGCGTCGAACCCGTACTCATTAAGCGTGTCGCCTTCCCTGACATAAAAGAACTTCGCAGGTTTCTTAACTTCGGTCTCGCGCAGGACTTTCAGCGACATTCCCAGAACCGCCTTGCCGACAAGTCCGTATGAGCGGAGCGGCTGCTTATCGTAGCTTACGAACAGTTCCTCGTCAGCGGGATGGAACGCGACAGGTATATCAAAGTGTTCCGCGAGCTTCGCGGCATTCTCTGCATGATCGAAATGCACATGCGTCAGAACTATAAGCTTCATGTCATACTTGCTGCACTCCGCAAGTACCTGATCGTAAACTTCGCCGCTTGCGGTATCCACGAGCATCGCACTGCTGCCGTTTGTTACAAGATAACAGTTATCGGTCTTTCCTTTGATACGCTGAACAATCATTGATCTTTCCTCTTTCTATTCAGCATTATACTTAAAATACTGTATAATAGAAAATAGTCTGCTTACAGGAAAATACGTATCATATGATGTGGCTGATAATACTGGTTCTTACGCTCTTGTGCGCCATTACAGGGCTCATATACCTGACCGTCGCAGTCAGAAGATTCGCATGGATCAGAAAAGTCACGGATAAGAACAAGATCCTAGGCACTTCGCTCGCATTCGCATTAATAACGGTCGTTTTCCTTATCATCTCTGTCACCATGGGTTCCGTGAATGCCATCGTGGTATTGATACACGTGATGATCTTTTTCTTACTGTGTTCCCCCGCCGCACCGATCTTCAAACGCATTGCGCACAAGGAGCCGAAGATCTTTCTTCAAGGGTGGCTGGCACTTGCCGTATCTGTGATATACCTCGGGATAGCGTTCTTCCTGTGCTTTCATGTATGGCAGACAAACTACACCCTCACCACTTCAAAGAGAGACGCGCCACTCCGTGTTGCGATGTTTGCAGACTCGCACCTCGGCACCACGTTCGACGCCGACGGACTCGCACGGTATCTGGAGGAGATCGAAGCACAGTCACCTGATATTCTTCTCATTCCGGGCGACTTTGTTGACGATTCCTCCGATCGTGAAGACATAATACGCGCCTGCGAAGTACTGGGACAGGCGGACATCCCTTACGGGGTATGGTTCACGTTCGGCAACCACGACGAAGGTTACTATAACTCCAGAGGATTCTCCGGCGACGAGCTGCGTGAGGCTCTGATATCAAACGGTGTTCATGTACTTGAGGACGAGTGTGCACTTGTAGGTGACAGCTTCTATGTAGCCGGAAGACTTGATTCCGGATATGACCGTATATCGGCCGCGGATCTTCTCGAGGGACTTGATACCGGCAAGTACATCATCATGCTTGATCACGAGCCGAACGATTACGACAACGAAGCGGCAACCGCGGCGGATCTGGTTCTGTCGGGGCACACTCACGGCGGTCAGCTCATACCGATAACATTTGTCGGAGTGGCATTCGGAATCAACGACAGCACCTACGGATACGAGCAGATCAACGGTACCGATTTCATCGTAACTTCGGGCATCTCAGACTGGGCTCTGTACTTCAAGACCGGCACTCATTCCGAATATGTGATCATAGACATACTTCCGGAATAACAGATACAGTCACCCTTCATCACATCAATTGACGCGTAAAAGTAACCATCCGCCCTGTAAAATCGGACGCTCTTTTCAATTTCATAGTTGACTTACGAACATTTGTTCAATATAATATAAACAAACATATGTTTGTGGGAACGCGGGTCATGTCTAATCTCAAGGAAGTCATAACTGCATATCATAACCTCTCATTCAGCGACCGTGTTGCGTTCTATTGCACACTGTCCAACGACATAGATGTGCGAGAAGAGAATCTTCAAAACTTCCTTATCGAGACACGTTTGGGTGATAAACGCTCCTGTATATCTGCTCGTTCACCTCTGCCTTTTAAGGAGGTGCCCGCATGATACTTTCCGAACTGCACAGGATCAGATTACATAAAAACAAGGAACTCTTTCATGAGATAGACAACTTCTGCTACCTCATAAAAAATCTGTCCAATTCAGTCAATTATCTGATAAAGCAAAGCTACCGCATTCATACCAAACTCAAGGCAGGAAATGATCTTGAAGATTGGGAAAGAACCATGGTGGATGAGATAAACGACGGGATCAGAAGATATAATTTGGGACGCCCAAACAAGAGGGAACTTCGGTATGTAGATTCGGATAATGCTTTCATCACTGATGCTTATTTCCTGAGTTGGTATCTTAAAGACAAACCTGAATATAAGGCCGTACCATACGCAACATGCAGTCAGATATGCATCCAGGAGAAATGTCGGGAGTGGAAGTCTTTCTACTCAGCCCTGGTTGAGTATCAAAAAAATCCGGAGAAGTTCCTTGGACGACCACATGCCCCCGGATATCTTGATCCCGATAACGGAAGAGGAACAATAGTGATCACGAGTCAAAACTTTAAAGCAGATGCAGATAATAGGATCCAAATGCCGAAGTTTCTGAACGGAATCCGTATCCGTGCAAGACACAACGGGGTCAGACAGATACGTATAAGGACGACAGAAGATTCTATCGATATCTCTCTTCAATACGAGAAGAAAGAAGCAGAACAGATACTGTCGAATACGGTTATGGGAATAGATATAGGTGTAAACAATCTGATAGCGGCAAGCTGGGATTCGGAAATGACGCCTGTGATAATTAACGGGAGACCATTAAAATCGATAAATCAGTATTTCAATAAGACAAGAGCGGTATTACAGGAGGAGGCAAAGAAGAATAATGGTCGTGATATGACCAAGAAGATATCTCGGCTTACAAGTAAGAGAAACAGGAAGATAAAGGATTACATGCATAAGGCAAGCAGAAAGATCGTGAATCATGCAGCAACTACAGGTGCAGAACTTATTGTTATCGGCAGAAATAAAGGATGGAAGCAGAATGCAAAGATGGGAAACAGAACAAACCAGAATTTTGTATCTATTCCTTACAACATGCTAATCAACATGATATCCTACAAGGCAAGACTGCTGGGGATCGAAGTCAAGGTAGTAAGTGAAAGTTACACCAGCGGAACGAGTTATCTTGACGGAGAGAGGCCAAGCGCATCGAATTATGACAAGAGTCGCAGAGTAAAGAGAGGCTTATTTATGAGTAACTCAGGCATCAGCATCAATGCTGATGTCAATGCTGCCTATCAGATGATCAAACTTGTCAGCGTAAGAGAGATACGGATTAAAGAAAGAGAAAAGATTACAAAGTTGAAAGTAGCCTGAATTAGATCAGGTAGAGGCATCAGGCTAATGCCATTAAAGTACCGATATGATATGATTGTATCGGCAGTTTATAAATATCAACTGTGAAGTTGAAAATAGCCAAATCGGATAGAATCATAATGAATACATTTGAGGAGGATCCTAAGATGGAAAACGGGAACTACGATTACTCTGCTTCATATCCGGTACCGGAAAACCCCTGTGACAAGCTGCTCGGCATCATGGCTGTCTTCGGCGGATTCATGGGCGTTATCCTTGCTTACTTCGGAGGTGATGTCAACGGACAGCGCTCTGATTATCTCAAGTTTTATGCCAATGAAGGTCTGATATTCTTCTTAAGTGTGGTTATCGGAGCTGTTATCCCCTTTGTAGGCTGGATGTGGGACCTGTTCGTCTTAGTCTGCCAGATCATTGCCATCGTATATGCCTGCCAGGGACTTGCCAAGCCGGTACTGTTCTTCGGCACGATCAGGATAATCAAATAAGACAGCCGGGTAATCCGTATGGCTGTGACATTTAAGTATTGCCGAATCCAGGGAAAAGAACTTGCCGCCAACACGATGACCGGCAAGGGCATATTCAGCATGCTGAACCAGATGGTCACTGACGGCGTCATGGATGAAGAGGACGTGGGGCTGTTCAAACAGATCGATCTGTGGTTCTCAAGGAAGCTCCCGTGGCCGCCGCAGTGCAAGAGACAGGAAAAGGTCATCTGCTACTTCAAGGTCGAGAATTCCGAGATGATGATGAAGATGATCAATCCCCTTCTCTGGCTTCTCGAGAGATATGACCACCCTTACTATGTTGTCTATACGAACTTCCCCGGTGAGATAGTATACGAAGACGAATACCAGGTCGTTGTAAAAGTCGACGAGAATATCGTCGTCGAGGATCTTCAGGCCAGCTGGTCGCCTGACGACTGATAAGACATCAGAATCCCAGGGAATCGTTGACAAGGATCACATGTATGCGGTCCTTATGCTTGGAATACCGTGTGAACAGGAACTGACAGCATATCGTATCCGGTGATTTGCAGTCCATGCACGATCCCGTCTTGACGCAGGGGGTATCGATATTAAAGCGCTGTGCATTTACCGGCGCCGCCACATTTCTCGCACGCTTTAACGCTCCGTCGACATCATCGCATACTTTGTTCATGCCTACGATGAACAGAACCTTGCGCGGTCCCTGCGCGATCGCGGAAACACGGTTGGCATTGCCGTCGATATTGACGATGATGCCGTCTTCCGTAATCGCATTGGCGCTCGTAAGGAACACATCCGCATCATATGCAGCGAGCATTGCCGCGCGCTTATCCTCCATCTTGTCACGGTCTATGAAAACATAATCGCCTTCCTTAAGAGCATCGACAAGACCGATCTGTCTTGCGCTCATGCATCCGCCCATCGTGACCGTGCTTCCATGCTCTATGAGTCCGAGAGCCTGTGTCAGCGCCTCTTCCTTTGACGCAGCATAACTGCCGCTCATATTCCTCGATGAAAGCCCCTTTATGACTTTCTGCGCGAGCAATTCATTGCGTTTAGATTCAAATTCGTTCATAGCCGCCTCCTGCTTCCGTATTCTTCGTTAATAAATAGTCTTTATCTTATCCACGCCGAGCTTATCCATAAACTCCTCGACCTCGGCCTGAGATCTCACGAGCTTAACATCGCGGAACTTCCCCGTAGCTTTATCGACAAACCCTACCGTCATCTCACCCGTACAGATACTCTTGCGTACTGCAGGTTCCGAGACTTCAGGGTCGTAATCCGTTTCCGGCATTCTGCTTTTTGCGAAAAGCATATCCAACGTTCTCCCTTTCTTTTCCTGCCTTTTTATTCTATCACAAAACGTTATTGAGTCTTTTTTGTGATAACATATAGCCTATGAATAATATAAAGATGATAAGTTACTACAACAATCTGGAGAATTACCGGAAAGTTGATGCGATAGTCGAAGACAAGATCAACAGCGCGCTTGACGCAGCGGGCATACATACCATGCAGGTGGCGCACAGGCTCAAGGACGAGAAGTCCGTCTATGCGAAGATGCTGAAGAAGCCCGACAAATATTCTACCGCGACAGACATGACCGACATAGTCGGATTCAGGATAATCTGTTATCTGTGCGACCAGATAGACGATATCTGCAGGATGGTCGAGGATACCTTCGATATCGATACGGACAATTATGTCGACAAGAGCAAGATATTATCACCCAACACCTTCGGTTATCTGTCGGTCCACTATATCTGCATGCTGAAGCCGTCCCCCGATGAATATCCCGATGAGCTTTGCGGCTACAAATTCGAGATACAGATCAGGACCGTTCTTCAGCATACATGGGCAGAGATCGAGCACGATCTGGGATACAAGAACGAATTCGGCGTTCCCAAGCATGTAAGGCGCGAATTCTCCCGTATGGCAAGCCTTCTGGAGATAGCGGACGAGGGATTTGTCCGTATCAAGGATGAGCTCAATTCCTACGGCGAGAGGATCAGGGAGAAGCTCAAGAGCGGAGATGTCGCGGGGGTTGCGATCGATTCGCTCTCACTGCGCGAATTCATGAAATACAATCAGGTCTATCTCGATCTCATAACGGACATCGCCTCGATAACGGGCGCGGAGATATCCGACTGCAACGCGGATTCCTTCATAGACAGACTGGACTTCCTCGACATAAAGACTTTGGGAGATCTTATCGACAATATCCGCGAATACCGGGACATCATCGACGATCTGGCTCAGACATCGCTCTCCGGCATGGAGATCGAAGACATGGCGGTATCTACGGGACTCTACTATCTTTGCCGCGCCAAGCTCATAAAGGGCGACTATTCAAAGAAGGACATCAGAAAATTCCTCATTATGTCTAACACCAAGCCCTCAATGGTCGAGAAGAGGGCTGATTCCATCCTTAATCAGAGAGAAAAGTACTCGGAGCAGTGATCCTTTAATCAAGGCATCTGTATGCGATTATGGTTGTCGTTCCCTTGCCCGGATGGCGCGTCATCTCGTATCTGTCGGGGAACGCCGCCAGTATCTCGGGGATCTTGGAATAGCCGTAGTTCTTGGCATCGAATTCGGGCATTGCCCTCTTGATGTAGGTTCCCGCCGATGATACGTTTACATACCCGTCGTCATCCTGGTAACTGTTCCACGCTATATGAAGGAGGCTGTGAACCTCTTCTATGTCAGGGGTGTCTGATTCGCTTTCTTCGGCTGTCTTTTTCTTAGACTTGGACTTCCCTGCTTTTTCCGGTGCGGCTGCCTCCGTCACCGTCTTTTTCTTCTTTGTTCCGTCTGAAGTCTTGGAGACCCTCTTCTTGGTTGATTCGATATTCTCAAGGAAGACAAATTCATCACATGCGTTTCTGAACGACACCGGAGTCTTCTTCTCGCCGACGCCGATGACATAAACTCCCGAATCGTGAAGCCTTATCGCCAGCGGTGTGTAGTCACTGTCGGAAGACACGAGCACAAAGCAATCGTAGATATCGCGGTAGAGCATATCCATCGCGTCTATCACCACCGCCATATCCGAAGCATTCTTTCCCGAAACGTAATCGAATTGCTGTTTGGCATCGATGGCGAGCGTCTTTATCTGCTCTTCCCACGGTCTTAAGGCATCCTTCTTCCAGTTGCCGTAAGCCCTCTTCACCACGATGCGTCCCTTTGTCGATATCTGTCTTATTACCGCGCCGATCTTGCCCACCTGGGTATTATCGGCATCTATCAGCATTGCTATCCTTTCAAGGCTGTCCATCTGATCTTACCTCCACTGTCGATCTCTCGAGATCAGGCCGCTTCATAACGGCAAGTCTCCCGCACTTATTGCAGGTCATCCTGCATTCGGCACCTACACGTGTCAGCGTCCATTCGAAGCTTCCGCACGGATGCTTCTTCTTCATCCTGACAACGTCACCCTCCTGATACTGATATAAGAAAAACTTTCCAGGCACTTTTATCCCTCTTCTGTCTTTTTTACAGGATACCGAATGTCACCCTGTCGTTTCCGCCGAAGTCCTTCAGCGTTTTAACATTGTTAAACCCTTTATTTATAAGGATCTCCCGCACATCATCCCCCTGATCGTATCCGTGCTCCACGGCAAGCATTCCGCCCTTATTGAGACACTTTAATGCGATATTACATATATGAGGATAGAACATCAACCCGTCTTCTCCTCCCTGAAGCGCAAGCGCCGGCTCATGATCCTTCACTTCCCTGTCGAGCGTTGTCATGTCACTCGCGTTTATGTACGGCGGATTCGCCGTGATAATATCGAAAAGCCCGTCAGCCGGATCCTCATTCATAACGTCAAGCCTGACAACCGTGACAGTTCCGGGATCTTTGCAGGAAGTCCCGATATTCTCCCCTGCGATATCCAATGCGGCGCCGGAAACATCTGACAGCACGGCAGAAGCCGTAATATGCTTTTCGAGCAGGGTGTTGATAACGGAAATTCCTACGCAGCCCGTGCCTGTGCAAAGATCGAGGATGCGCAGGCTTTTCTTGCTGCCTGAATATTCCGGCACCTCACTTAAGTCTCCCGCGGCAAAGCCGAGAGCTCCGGCAAATCCCAGAGCAGTCTCCACCAAAAGTTCCGTGTCCGCCCTCGGTATGAGCACGTCAGGCGTAACTTTATATTCTTCCTTATAGAATGCCTGACGGCCGATTATATAGGCAACGGGTTCGCCTTCTGCCCTTCTTGTGACGGCCTTCTCAAACAGTTCGGCGTCATCGCCGGTATAGGAAAAGATCAGGCTTATATCAAAACGGGCATCATCTTCTCCGATGCCCGCCTGAGTTAATCTCTTTATTGCGCTGTCGATGTTACCAGACATCCTCGTCGGCATCTTCGGGAATGACGGCCTGCATGGCAGCGACCGCAACCTCGATTATGGGGCCGTCGGGCTCGGAAGTGGTAAATTTCTGAAGCCACAGTCCGGGCTTGGACAGGAGTCTGCAAACCGGACTCTTATCGTGTCTTCCCACGAATCTCAGGACCTCAAACGAGATGCCGCATATCACAGGTATAAGTATGAGTCTGACGATCACATTCACGATGAATCTTCCGTCTCCTACGATGATGCCCGCGACAGTATAGATAAGTATGGATATCGCAAGAACGAGGAACATAAACGATGTACCGCAGCGGGGATGGAATCTCGGGAACTTAAGGATGTTCTCGACCGTCAAAGGCTGTCCTGCCTCATAGCAGGCGATGGTCTTATGTTCCGCGCCGTGATAACGCCATACGCGGTCGATCCCCTCTATCTTAGAAGCAAATCTCAGATAGAGGAAGAAGATGATCATACGAAGTATACCTTCTGCGAGATTAAGGACAACCGACATCCACGCAGTCTGAGCAAGCGCGCTTCCCATGAGCTTGGTGGCAAGGAATACTATGAGCCACGGCAGCAGTATGAAGAGCCCGACGCTCAACAGGATGCCGAACACGGCAGACAGCGTGACCATCACATTGTAATGGGTGTTGAGATACTGTTCGAGAGCTGAAGGCTTCTTGGCCTCCTTCTCCCCTTCTTTCTTCTGCTCAGGCGCGCCCTGTTCGGAGATGTCCGCCGACTTCATAAGCGCATCGGTCCCCTTAACGAGCATCTTATAGAATCTTATGCATCCTCTTATGAAGGGAACCTTCTCGAAGAAGGCGACCTTCTCGCTCTCATTGATCTCCTCGACATGGATAGTGCCGTCGCCCTTGCGGACAGCGATACAGGTGCGGCGGGGACCCACCATCATGATACCTTCGATCAGAGCCTGACCGCCTATAGTAGTCTTCTTGATCTCCGGTCCGACGGAGGGACCGTTCTCCTGTACCTTTATTTCTTTAGACATATATTGAACTTATCCGACTTTCTTTTTATTAACGACTTTAATTGTAAAAAAGAACTGCCTTTCTTTCAAGGCAGTTCTCATTCGGTAGATCTTACTTTCTTCCCATTCTCTTGTTGAACTTGTCAACTCTTCCGCCTGTATCAACGAGCTTCTGCTTGCCGGTATAGAACGGATGGCAGTTGGAGCAGATATCGACGCTAATCTCAGGCTTAGTAGAGATTGTCTCGAATGTTGCACCGCATGCACACTTTACAACAGCGTTGTAAGTCTTGGGATGGATGTCTGTCTTCATTTTCTCACCTCTTAATCAAAGATATGGCGCGTACAAAGCGCACGTATGCCATATCGGATTTCATGTAACCGCAGGATAATATCTTATTTATCCGCAATTGTCAACAATAATCAGAGCGATCCGAAAATATCGTCGAGTGACTCAACGGCACCTGTTGCCAAAGCGATGGCGACAAGCACGATCGTTACGACAAGAGTGATGATGAACAGGCAGAAATAAGATCTGGCGAAGTTCTTAACATTCTTGTTGCCTGCAGCAAATGACATGATGATCAGGCAGATAAAGCCGATGACCGGAATAGAGAAAAGGATCTCATATCCGAAGTATCCCCACATACTGATCGGCTTGTACTCTGAAGGGATGTTATTCTCACTCATTCTCGTAATCCTCCGAAAAATAAAATATCTTTAATTATACACCTTAACCGTCAACGGCAAAAGATTTCTGCGCCGACAATACGAACGATCTGTTGTCGGGTGTTCTCTTGAGGAAATTGAGCACCGCCTCGGTACCCGCGATCGTATCGACGTCTGCGATAGCTTTTCGAGTAAGCCAGACGGATGACAGCTGTTCCTCGGTAAGAAGCAGGTCTTCTCTTCTCGTACCGGACTTGTCGACCGCGATAGCAGGGTAAACACGTCTGTCTGCAAGCTTTCTGTCGAGCACGACTTCCATATTACCCGTACCCTTAAACTCCTCGAAGATAACCTCATCCATTCTCGAACCGGTCTCGATGAGCGCCGATGCGATTATGGTGAGACTGCCGCCGAACTCGATGTTTCTGGCAGCACCGAAGAATCTCTTCGGACCGTAGAGCGATCCCGGATCGAGACCACCCGAGAGAGTTCTTCCGGTGGGATTGATCGTAAGGTTATAAGCTCTTGCAAGTCTGGTCATGGAGTCGAGCAGGATAACTACATCCTGTCCGAGCTCGACAAGTCTCATCGCTCTCTCGAGAACGAGTTCGGTGACTCTTACGTGGTTCTCGGGACGCTTGTCGAAAGTGGAGTATACGACCTCTCCCTTGATCGATCTTTGCATATCCGTAACCTCTTCGGGACGCTCGTCGATCAGAAGGACTATGACTTTACATTCGGGATTATTCGTTGTGATGGCATTGGCAACCTTCTTGAGAAGGACCGTCTTACCTGCCTTCGGGGGAGAAACAATCATTCCTCTCTGACCTTTTCCTATAGGGCAGAAGAGATCGATGATACGGCACGACAGATCCTCGGCTCCTGTCTCGAGCTTCAGCCTGCTGTCAGGATAGATAGCGGTAAGATTCTCGAATCTCGGACGCTTCTTGGTAACCGCGAAATCGCTGTCCTCAGGGATCTCGATATCGTTTACGGCGATCACTTTCCTTAACGGAGCGTATCTGTCCTTGCCGTGAGGAGCTACCGCAAGACCTCTGATCTTATCACCCTTGCGAAGGCCCAGACGTCTTATCATCTGGCCCGGAACATATGCATCTTCTTCGCCGGGCAGGTAATTATTCTTGTGAACAAATCCGTTAAAGTCATTCTTGTTATCGCCGCCGATCTCAAGAATACCTTCCACTTCTATATACTCGGGCTGCGGAGGCTGATTATTTGCTTCCTCTTCGGAAGACTGTGCCTGCGCCTCTTCGGGACTGATCTCCACCTCGTGAGTCTCGGTGTCGGGACCGAATGCTATACGTCTCTTGTTTCTGCCTCTCTTCTCAGGCTTCTTAGCAGGCTCCGAAGATTCTTCTGCTTTCTTCTGTTCAGTCTTCCCGGAATTCTTATCAGAGTTCTTCTCCGCTTTCTGCTCTTCAGAAGAAGCCGCTGCATCAGCTTCAGCCGCGGCAGCTTCCTCTATAGTGATCTGCTCGGGAGCAGGTTCTTCTGTCTTCTTGGGTTTTCTTCCGCGCTTCTTGGGCTTTTCTTCCGATGCCTTGTCTTCAGTAGCTTTGACTTCGGCTTCCTTTACTTCCGATGTCTTGTCTTCGGCAGGCTTTGCCTCAGAAACTTCGGGTTCAGCCTTTTGTTCAGGCTCAGCCTTCTTCTTCCTGGGAGCACGCTTCTTGGAAGCAGGTTTCTCTTCTGCCTTAACCTGTTCGGCAGCTTTTTCCTCCGTCTTCTCAACAGGGGCAGGCGCATCTTCAGCAACTTGTGCCGATGCCTTCTCGATCACATCCTGGACTTCCCTGACGGACATCCTTGTAATCGACGCGATAAGTTCTTCTCGGGATTTTGTCTTGGCGACGGCAGGCGTATAATCACCGAACTGCGCAGCTATCGCCTCCAGGTCTTCCTTTGACTTTTGCATCAAAGAATCTAATTCTGACATATATACCTCATTTGTTGTGATAGAAAAAGAAATCTGTTAATAGTCTTTATCTGTCGTGGGGATCATCAGGTGTTGCCCTGCAATCGGAATCTCAAGGCTCTAACCTTGCGCAAATATTATCATTAGATATAATTATCGTCAATATGAAGTTATTTAAGTTAACACGTAAACAGATCTATACACGGATAATCGTTCTAACCGTATTGGCAGCACTGATCCTGCCGGGTCTTTACAACAAGCTGAAGGTCGTTAATTACACGCTGGAATCCGATAAGATAGATACACCTGTAAGGATCGCGCTCATTACCGATCTCCACTCCTGCCGCTACGGTGATCACGAATCGGAACTGCTGTCCGCGATCGATGAAGCCGCACCCGATCTTGTACTTCTCGGAGGAGACATCTTTGATGATATTCTGCCTGACGACAACACGGTCGATTTTCTTAACGGGATCGCAGGTCGTTATACCGTTTACTATGTTACCGGCAACCACGAATTCTGGGGCGGAGTAGATCAGTATCAGGAGCAGATGTCCGTTCTTTCAGATCTCGGCATCCCGCGTCTTCAGGGTGACGTTGTCTCTTTGGACATAAACGGCAATGACATATGTCTTGCAGGTGTCGATGATTATGATTCCCATCTTGTTGATTCGGATCTCATCCTTGAAAATCAGTTCGTCGATGCATACCTCAGTCTTAATGCTTCTTCATACAACATCATCCTGTCTCACAGACCGGAGTATATGGACACTTACACGGCGCATAACTACGACCTCGCATTGTGCGGTCATGCCCACGGCGGACAGTGGAGGATCCCGGGGATCCTGAACGGTTTATATGCGCCTAACCAGGGGCTCTTTCCCAAGTACGCGGGCGGTCTCTACGAAGAAGAAAACACAACCATGATCGTCTCCCGCGGCCTTGCCCGCGAATCAACGCGCATCCCCCGCCTGTACAACAGACCGGAACTGGTGATCATCGATCTAACCTGAATACCGTTCGATCTGTCCGTTCAGACCCGCTTTGATTCTCCACTCGTCATTAATTTACAGTTAAAAATAAAAAGGCATGGAGAATCCTATGCCTTTAGATCACACAATTCTCCATTGATCATTAAAATGCGCCGAAATCCATGGCCGAATGGAGAATTCAATTCAAAATTACTTCTTGATCAGCTTGATTATGAAGATGACCAGGCAGGAACCGATAATACCGCCGATGATGTTACCGACGATACCTGCGATCACGAAGCTGCCGAGCAGCCAGCTGAATATGGCGCCGCCGACCAGACCGATAATGATATTGATGAACCAGGGGAATGAACTCTTCATGATCATTCCTGCAACCCAGCCGCACACACCTGCGATTATAAGTGAAATAACAAGACCCATTATTATGCCCTCCAATACAATTTCATAGTAAGTATTATAACCTTATTCCATTCCCTGTATCCCTTTCTATTTTAGAATCGATATGCCAGCCATTCGGTTTTGAGAATACACAAAGCGAAAAGCCGAATTCATGATCGATCAATGACACGGACAAACTCTTCGGATGTCTCTTCGCTTATTCCGTTTTTGAAGAGACAGTTGCAGAAAAAGGCCTGAATTCTTCACTTGGCTCTTCATTTTGGCCGATCATAAAGAGATCTCTGAAGAGTTCATGAAAGGTATGCGGTCCAAGCAGGACTAACAATCACATTTATCCAATCCCAAGGATTCAACAATAAATATCATACCAACCTATTTTTATAGATTATCTAACCCGCCTGGAACAATCGCGTGGTTTAAGATATATGAAATGACCGCAATAAGGACATACTGCTTTGTTGTCATAGGGAATCAACTTCATGGATGATCCACAGCCCTGGCATTGCATATTTACATCAGTATCAAGATGCAGATAGTTACCAAGATAATCGTATCCCGTCTTATCAGTAAGATACTTACGCAATTTATAAATACTCTGTTTCTCGGCATCGGTAGTATTACCATCCAGCGCCGCCGTCTCATCAGCGAGAGTTAAAAACGATGCTATTACAGTATGATCAACGTCTCGGATATATCTTTCCAGGACTATAAAATTCATATTAGGGGTATTGTAGATTTTGAGCAATTCACTTTTTACCCCTGGATTAGGAAATCTGTTATATATCTCTACACACAACCTGTCTAGTTCAGCCTTCTCTTCAGCTGCAAGAACTCCATCCGAAAGAGCTATGTAATAGCATATCGCAAACTTAGCGTAAAGCTGTTTTATCGTATTATTAATATCTCTTTGACGCATAACTTCGGCTTCTCGTCGGGCATTCTCACTGGAAACTGCATAATCTGCAGATCCTAAGTTTTTGCTTCTTTGTTTATTAGCAATCGCTGTACCGGCTGCTGTAGCAACTCCGGCCACCGCAGCAGCTCCGGCAACTACAGCTCCTGTGGCAACTGCCGCACCCGCTGCACCAACTGCAGCTTTCCCGACTTTTGTTGCTACTTTAGTTGCAACCGCTACTGCAAGAATAGTTCCTAACATAAGAACGCCTCCTTTCATCCGATAATCTCATTTTATTACGATTATTTTTTAACTATAGTTACCTCTGTGTAAATAATCGGTAAAGCTTGAGAAAATCGATGATTATCTGCGACAAAAATGCGTATTATTAAATAGTCAGTGAATCTGAATTCAAATGAGGTTTTTCGATGATTAGATGTAATAGTTGCGGTGCATTAAACGATGATAACAACAAAAACTGTGGTTCATGCGGTTCATTACTGAATAATGCTTCAAAAACTTACAATAATCCATTTGAGTCTACACAACAGACGTACAATAACCCGTTTGAAAACACCAGCCATTCTAATCCTATTGATAGTAATCATAAAAAACCAACAGGGAACTCAAACACACCCCGATCAAACGAAAGAGTTGATAGGACATACCCTCCACCAAGTTTACAAATTAATAAGACCAAAACATCGAGTAGTTCTGCATTTAGTTTTTCCGGCTTGTTGAGTCTGATCCTTGCTCTTCTTTCTTTAGTAACATGCGGTTTTCCTTCGATAATTGCGCTTGCCGTATCAATAAAGAGTTATTCCGATGATAAGAAAAAGGGCAAGGACACATCACTCTCAATATGGGGAATTACTCTTTCGATTATTGGTTTGTTTGCTTTGTTGTTTTTTTTATACAGTAGTCTATAAACAATGATTAAACACACATCTTTAACTCTTACAACAGAGCTATATCCACAATAACAAAACAACCCCTTAAAAGGGGTTGTAATTAATTACATAGATTACAATAAATATTAATTTCTATCTATCACTGATCGCCCAAAGCTGCGAACTTATCCATCATGTCGAGAGCCTTACCCGTTCCGATGGCAACACAGGAGATAGGATCCTGGGCGATATATACATCGATACCGATCTTTGTCGCAAGCATACGGTCGAGACCGTAGAGCAGCGCGCCTCCGCCCGTCATTACGATGCCTCTTTGTGAGATATCCGCCATAAGTTCCGGAGGCGTCTTCTCGAGAACTACATGCACTGCCTCGAATACGGCAGACACAGGCTCCTCCAACGCTTCGAGCATCTCTGTCGAAGATACCGTAACTGCAGCGGGAAGACCCGTGATAAGGTTACGTCCGCGTACATCCAATGTAAGCTCCTCATCTCTGGGATATGCGCATCCGATCTGTATCTTAAGCATCTCGGCGGTCTTCTCACCGATAAGGATATTGTGTTTTCTTCTTACGTGCTTGATGATCGCTTCATCGAACTTGTCGCCTGCAACTTTCAGTGATGCATCAACAACGGGTTCACACAGCGAGATGACCGATATATCAGTCGTACCGCCGCCGATGTCAACAACCATGGAACCTGATGCCTTCGTGATATCGATACCTGCACCGATCGCAGCCGCGATAGGCTCACGGATAAGGAATACATCCTTGGCGCCTGCGTGACGGCAGGCATTCTCAACGGCCTGCTGTTCAACGGGTGTGATAACCGAGGGAACACAGACAACGATAGTAGGCTTGAAGTAAGTAGCGCGAAGTCCTGTACATACTCTTCCGATAAAAGCCTTGAGCATTACTTCCGTTGCACGGAAATCGGAGATGACGCCTTCGCGCAGAGGACGGATCGCCTCAACGACACCGGGTGTACGTCCGAGCATCAGGGAAGCACTCTCGCCTACTGCAAGGACACGTCCGGTCTTGTTATTAACCGCGACTACCGACGGTTCCTTAAGGACAACACCTTTACCGCGAACATAGATCAAAACACTGCTGGTACCGAGATCGATACCTATTTCCATTCCTAAACCCATATTTACATACCTCTATATATCGAAAAGCCCTGTTTACGGGCGTATTACTTCATCAAAGCATTTTAATTATACTAAACAAGCCTTCAAAATCAACAATCACGCGACTGTTCAATGTTTCAAATATATTTCATTCGTGATAGAATCAGTTGTTTATATTATTAAAAGAGGTAAATTGATATGTCTTATTCAGTTGAGACCGACCGCAAGTGGCAGCAAAAGTGGGAAGAGACCGGACTTTACAAGTTCGATCCGGAAAAGAAAGGCGATAAGCTCTATTGCCTTGAGATGTTCTCATATCCTTCCGGTGCCAATCTACACTTGGGACACTGGTACAACTATTCTCTGACGGATTCCTGGTCAAGGTTCAAGAGGATGCAGGGTTATAACGTATTCCACCCGATGGGATTTGACTCATTCGGACTTCCCGCAGAGAACTACGCCATCAAGACCGGCATTCACCCTCAGGACTCGACATTAAAGAACATCGATACGATGGAGAAGCAGCTTCGTGCGATGGGCACTACTGTCGACTGGTCTTATGAAGTTAAGACCTGCGAGCCTGAATACTATAAGTGGAACCAGTGGTTCTTCCTTAAGCTCTACGAGAAGGGTCTCGCATACAGAAAGAACGCGCCTGTAAACTGGTGTCCTTCATGTAAGACGGTTCTTGCGAACGAACAGGTCGTCGACGGCGCCTGCGAGAGATGCGGCACTGAAGTCGAACGCAAGAATATGACACAGTGGTTCTTCAAGATCACCGAATACGCACAGGAACTCCTCGACGATCTGCCGAAGCTCGACTGGCCCGAGAAGACCAAGAAGCTTCAGACAAACTGGATCGGAAGAAGCCAGGGCGCGCAGGTTGCGCTCTACGTCGAAAAGGACGGTGAGAGACTTAAGAACGAAGACGGAACGGACATGAAGCTTGAAGTCTTCACAACACGTGTCGATACGTTCATGGGTGTCACTTACGTTGTCATCGCACCCGAGTCAGAACTTTGCGACAGACTCACGACAGACGAGTGCCGTGAAGCGATCGAAGAATATAAGAAGGCAACTTCCAAGGTCACAGAGATCGACCGTATGTCCACAACAAGAGAGAAGACCGGTGTCTTCACCGGAGCATATGCGATTCACCCGCTGAACGGACGCAAAGTTCCTATCTGGGCTGCCGATTATGTAGTCGCAGGATACGGCACAGGTGTCGTAATGGCAGTTCCTTCACATGATGAGAGAGACTTCGATTTTGCTCACAAGTACGGTCTCGACATCATCCGCGTAGTCCAGTCCGAGAAGGGCGTCGAAGACGAACTTCCTTACTGCGAGAAGAAGGGTTATCTCGTTAACTCAGGAATGTTCGACGGCATGGAGATGCATGAAGCACAGAAGGCTATCGTGGAAGAGCTTTCCAAGATCGGAATGGGAGAATGGAAAGTCAATTACAGACTTCGCGACTGGCTCATCTCAAGACAGCGTTACTGGGGCACGCCAATCCCTATGATCCACTGCCCTTCCTGCGGTGTAGTACCTGTACCTGAGAAGGATCTTCCCGTTCTTCTTCCCTACGATGTCGAGTTTACGCCCGACGGAGAATCACCGCTTGCAAAGTGCGAATCCTTCATGAACTGCAAGTGCCCGAAGTGCGGCGGCGATGCAAGAAGAGATCCCGACACAATGGATACATTCGTCGACTCTTCATGGTATCAGTTCAGATATCCCGATAACCACAATGCCGACGCTATGTTCTCTTCCGACATCGTTAATAAGATCTGCCCCGTTGATAAGTACGTTGGCGGCGCAGAGCATGCCTGCATGCATCTTCTGTATGCCAGATTCTTCACGAAAGCAATGCGCGACATGGGTCTTCTCAACTTCGATGAGCCTTTCACAAGTCTCGTTCATCAGGGCACTATCCTTGGTTCTGACGGACAGAAGATGAGTAAGTCCAGAGGCAATACCGTAGCGCCTGATGACTACATCCTGAAGTACGGTTCTGACGTATTCAGAACATATCTCGGATTCGGCTTTGCTTACATCGAGGGCGGTCCCTGGTCCGACAAGGGACTTCAGGCTATCCTCAAGTTCATCCGCCGTATCGAGAACGCTGCAGCCGAGGCCGCTTCTGCGCCTTCCGCAGACATCTCCGGAATAACGATGGGAGAAGCTGAGAAAGAGCTCAACTACTCGCTCAACTACACTATCAAGAGCGCTACGGCAGACATCGACAGATTCCAGTTCAACACATCCATCGCGCGTATGATGGAGCTTTTGAACGCGATCACAAAGTACGGTCAGAACCCGAACAAGATCCCTGAGTTCTACCGCTATGCAGTAGAGAAGCTTATCCTCATCCTCTCACCATTCGCTCCTCACTTCTGCGAAGAGACATGGTGCGAGACCTTCGGAAACGGATACTCAATCTTCGATCAGGAATGGCCTTCTTTCGACGCGGCAGCACTCGTTAAGGATTCGGTTCAGATCGCTGTACAGCTGAACGGAAAGATCATCTTCAGAGAGGACGTTCCTTCAGAAGCAGATCAGGCTGAAGTCGAAGAACTCGTAAAGAACGACGAGAGATTCATCGCCGCACTCAACGGTCGCTCGATCGTCAAGTTCATCTACGTAAAGGGTCGCATCGCCAACATAGTTGTTAAGTAAAAGCATCAAGTACTACAGCAAAAAGGCCTCCCGATTTTCCGGGAGGCCTTTTGATATTGCGCCAAAAGTTGCTTACAACATCTCCTCGACTGCCGCGCGGACTTCCTTCATGTCGACGGTCGGTTCGAAGCGTCTTACGACATTGCCGTCGCGGTCGATCAGGAACTTTGTAAAGTTCCACTTGATATAGGCCTTGTCGCCGAATGTTTTATTGTTGCTTGCGGCAAACTTGTTAAGTGCTGCATTCTTAAGTCCCTTGCCGAATCCTTCAAACGGTTTCTCTGTCGCAAGATAAGCAAATAAAGGCTCTGCATTATCACCGTTTACATCGATTTTCTTAAACTGAGGGAACTCGGTTCCGAACTTCATCGTACAGAATTCATGTATCTTATCGTCATCGTCCGGGGCCTGGTTTGCAAACTGGTTGCAGGGGAAATCGAGTATCTCAAACCCCTTGTCTTTCAGGTCTTTGTACATCGCTTCAAGCGGGTCGTAATGCGGGGTAAAGCCACAGCCCGTTGCAGTATTGACGATCAGCAGGACTTTGCCTTTATACTGCGCAAGACTAACGTCTTCACCCTTCCTGTCCTTAACCGTAAAATCGTAAACAGATGCCATGTAAGATCCTCCTTTTCGCTTATGCATTAAAAATAGTTCTATTATCAGCTATTATCAGTCTGCGGTTACAGTTGCGCCCGTGTAGACTACGGAAGGGCCGTAGATGGTATTCCAGTCATCCGCCATGGATACCGGGATCCAGCCGTTCTCGTCACACGCGGCATACATCTTGTCCGCCTTGTCGAGATTTCCGTTCTCACGCACAAGATCATCGCAGCAGAGCATGAAGGCAAGGCTCCTGTAAGGGTTATTGTTAACCGTGTACGTTGCCATGCTGTAGTCACCGCTGCTGTTGCCGAATGACAGCACGGGCTGGAGTCCGATCTCGCGGACGATTATCTCGACTTTGTTCTCCTGAAGATTCTTTCTTAAGAATTCGCCTCCCAATATGGGCGTATCATCTGCGGTAAAACGGTAATCAAGACCGTCCTCGTCACCCTGCCCCGATGCAGTTATCAGTTCATCGGAACCTATGATGCGGCTGTTCGGGATATCGAGCCCGTAACATTCGACAACGGAACGCACGATGAGACGGTCAGTTCCGCTTATGATAAAGACGGTAAAATCGTTAGCCTCAAGATAATCGATGATCTGTATCATCGGAAGATAGAATCCGTAACCCCTGTTCATGCCTGTATAGCTCGGCATAGCCTGTTCACTGAACACCCGGATGTAATCATCGAATTCCTCAATGGTCATTCCGGCAAATGCGGATGCGACTGCCATGCCGTGTCTTACGGGAAGATCCGCCGAAGCTGTTCCTGTCTCGTTCAGAGCAACGATGTCGTTTGCAACCTCGCGTTCGAAATCGCTTGCAAGATCCACATAATCGGGGTCCTCCAACACACGGTATACGAGCATTGTGTAATCGAAGTAATTGGGATCTGTCTCGCAGAAAAGCGTGCCGTCAAAATCAAATACCGCGATCCTTCTGTCGACCGGAATAAAATCCGGATTGCTCTCATCGGTAACCGCTTCAACATACTCGATAAGCGCATCTCTTGCGCCATGTCCTTCATTCCACATGGAAAGAGCCTCAAGCCCTGAGATCTCCAAAGTCTCCTGCCCGTCCGGCTGAACGGAAGGAGCAACTGTGTTCTTATCCGCATACAGACGCACAGCCGCCATCGCATACAGCACGGTCACGACTATCAGGAGACAGAATGCCGCAGCGGCAAGCCCCTTCCATTTACCGTTATCAGAGGTCTCTTTCTTTCCCATTTCTTTATCCCCTTTATAAATCGCTTATGAATAGAATTCTGTTGACGTTGTATTCTGCTGGATAAGAATGGAGCTTTGGTTAAACTCCGTTATCATTTCGTCGCACGCGGCATGAACCGCATCGATACTCGTATCCGACAGATAGACGACCATGGTATATTCATGTGCCACAGAACCGTCATCATTAAGCCATCCGCCCCTTGCTTCCTGGATTGTAAATCCGTAGAAGTGCCTTGTCAGGATCTCTTCAAGATGCTCAAGGCACTCATCGGGAGCATAAACGGGCTCATTCGTATCTTTATCGTTCGTGCCTACAAACAATATATACTGGATATCACCCTCAGTTTCTTCCACCACCACGTCAGCTGATTCCTGAGACGGATCCAAGGCCACCTCTGTCTTAGCGGGAGCTTTTACGAGGCTTATAGAAGCAAGGATCAATGCCGCGATGCTTATCGACAGCGTAACGACGGCAAACGTACCGTTCTTCTTATCAAACATAACGATTCCTCCGTTTCATAGATACAATGTGATTATACCTTATGGAGGCAGGTCACCAAACCCAATCTTTGAACAGCCTGTTCTTTTCGCCCTTCTGCGCTGCGATGCGTCTTCTGTATTCATTTACCGAGGCAGTTGCTATAAGTATGCCGCCAAGCACGAGAAGGTAGATCCACCACAGCTTGCTCTCCCAGAAGGTTATGGCAAACACGAGTCCGATCTGACCTATGAGCGCTATCGCAAGGATAAACCATGATTTGCGTCTTGCGGCAAAGGAATAAATGAATATTCCCACTGCGCATACGGTTACGACCGACAAAGGTATAAGGAACCCCTCTCCTATCGCATGCCATGCCTCCATCTCAAGACACGCGGCAACTGCAGTAAACCATATCCACTTTCCCGAAGGACCGGGTTTGATAACAAGCAGGATGATAAGCGCCGCAGCGATCAGGAATGCCAGCCTTATCTCAAAATCGATCCCGCTTATATAATCAACATCAAGTGTTGCCAGGCTTACCGCCAACGAGATAACGGCAACGGTAAGTATCGTGCGCAGATGCGCGGTAAACTTAGCCTTGCCTGTTGCTCCGTCACCCGCCAGACGTCCTGCGAAAGACAATACAAAGACTGTTAAGAGCAACGTGGTCTTATAGATCTCATCCGCGCAGATGAAGCATGCTGCGCCTCCGATGACCGTCAGCCAGTCTGCGCGGTTCTTCGTGAATAACCTCTCGCAGATCAGCAGTCTTCCGAGGATCACATAAGAGACCATGATAAGAGCTGCGACTGCCATTGTATCTACATCATTGGAAATGAGCCGTTCGCCGATCAGCACTGCGAATGTAGCGGCCGGAAGCAGTCCGAAGTAATTATCGGTATCGAACATCGTGAGAGCTGTGAGGACCACATCGATCAGGATCAGTGCAATAAAAGATCCCGGCTTATCGTTTATCGCGCTTACAAGAAGCGTAATATTGCTTACGGCCAGCAGCGCAAGTGACGAGAACCTGCCGGCATAGAACGTGCTCTTTGACACCTTCGTGTACTTGTTGAGAAGAACTGCAGCACCGTAATACATAGCAGCAAAGCTTGCGAAAATGATGATGACCGTTGTCGCGGAATCATTCTCAATATTATCCGCAATGCTCATGAAAAACATTATCAGAGACGACGCGGCAGTCGCTGTCACGGGATGGAGCTTACCCGTTCTGAAGCAAATCACCAATGCCGCTGCCGCGAGCACAAATAAGATATATGATGCAACGGTTACGTTCCATATGTTCGAACACATGATCATGATGCTCAGCGCCAGCGGATACCAGTATATCGCCCTCTCGATCTTATGACGGCTCATTATGATCACGGTAACAAAGCTTAATACGGGCACGATGAGCCCTACATAGAACAGGAAATCGCGAAGATCCAAGTCAAGATCCTGAAAATTCCTGGATACAAAGAACAGGAACACCGCTGACCCCGCGCTTGCTACGGCGTTGCTCACAGGGCTCTCCTGTGAAGAGAAGCGGTAGACTGCAAACATTCCTGCAATGACTGCTATCGAAGCCGCGGCAAAGATATCCCTGTTCTCTGTATATGAACCGGTACGGCAGACGATGAGCAATATCAAAGGCACAAACGGCGATATGTATCTGATGAATCTTCTGCGCTTATCAAGAAGGAGGAGTGAAACCCAGTACATCAACAGGGCCCCTATCGACCACCACATGTCAACAGCTTCTATTCCAAAGCACATAAACATTCCCGTTACTGCTGTATAGGCCGTAACTTCTGCAAAGAGTCCGAAGAATCTTATCTTGGGATTAATATAGTGGATGAGTCCCGATACGAGCGCAGCAAAGCAGATACCGAATGCAAAGCCCGTGAGATTGCCGAGCAGTTCCATCATTATGAATAATTCGCTCCAGACAAAACCCAGATAACTTATGGCAACCTGAAGTTTTGAACCGAATATCCGGTATCCTATGAAACCCGTTACGCCCAGGCATAATGCGCAGCAGACTAATGTCAACAGTGTCTCATCGACTTCAAAAGCTAGCGATCCTACAAATACGGCTAACGGCGTCACCAGGCTTCCCAGCATATAAAGGACCGATGAAGTCTTGGTAAGCTTGAGTTTCTTTCCGCTGAACAGCGACAGTCCGTAAACAGATGCTACCGCGAGGAAGAGCACGATGCACTTTATGCCCGCGGGAAGCGTCTGCCATGTAGCCGATATAAAGACTGCTGCAGCTATCACTATGAGAAGGACGCCGACTGCAAACGATACACTTACGGCAGCAGTGCCTGAACTCTTCTTCGGCCGTTCCTTAGGAGCAGTGTATTCATATTTCGCATGCGCAGGCGCGGGTGCGGGTGCAGACACAGGTGCCGGGGCTGCGGTCTTAACCGGAGCAGGCGCGGGTGCTGCTACCGGCGCAGCCACAGGTACAGGCGCAGAAGCGGGAGCCTGACCGGGACCCTGCTGTACAGGTTCCCCGTTTGCTATGCGCAGCTGTTTTTCCAATTCATCAGCGCGGTCTTTGTACTTATTGCGTGACTTCACAACAAGGACCAGCGCTATCGTAAGTCCGATAGGAGATATCAACCAAATAATCAATAAAAGCGCTATGCTCATTCTGTTCACCTCCTCGAAGAAAGTGTAAAGATATATTGATATGGTTTCAGTATAACAGAATTATTTTGATTGTCAAAGTAATTTTAATTACTCGTAATCATCCTCTATAAACGCCGTTCCTTCGGCAGGATTATAGAATCCGGACAGAGGGAAAACATCAGGCTCCTCCCCCTCCGGGATAGCTCTCGGCATCAGATACCACGTTACATAATCGAACGGAAGACCGGAGACATCCATCCCCGCCGAATAAAAGATCAATGTGTCTCCCTCATGGATCCCGTACGAATCCGCGCCGACATATTCTATCGTGCTTCCGTCCGTATCCGTAACGGACCACTCACTGTCAACCCGGTATTCATAGGACATATCCGCAACAAATACGGTATAGCTCATATCATCCACAGAACATACATTGCCCAGGGTTCCGCTCGCGTGACAGATATAATATGTTCCGAAGTCGGAATCGTGGTAGTTATAATCAAAAGACCCGTCAGCATTAAGGGTAAAGATGACTCCCCATCCGCCGACACCACTGCTCATATAATAAGTATCGGCATACGAAGCGAAAAACTGCGACTGCTCCTCATCACTTAAGGGTTCTCCCTGCTGGGCGGCATCATCGTACGTCTGCGGCTGTCCGTCATGCGGATCCGCCGCCGATCCTTCTTCCCTGGTCTCATCTGTTATCAGCTCTGCGGAAGTCTCCGTGGCTTCAGTCACGGAAGATTCCTGCGAATGAGTCTCCGTTACAGCGGTTTCTTCGACGGGCTCCGTCTGTACTGATCCCACGATCTGTTCCGTCTGTTCAGTCTGACCTGCCCGATCATCCTCCGTGCGTGAACGGTCAACAGACCTTAATGAACTGCACGAAGGCAGCAAAAAAGCGGCCGCAAGAACGACCGCCGTTAATGATCTTCTCTTCATCATGTGAATATCCTTCTTATGGCAACTATTCCCGAACGGTCGATCGAACCGTACAGAGTACCGTAAGCACGGCCTCGGGCATCAACGCACTGACCGTTGCCGACATATATGCCGACGTGTCCGCTGTATCCGCCGGAACCCCAGCAAACTATGTCTCCAGGCATTACCTGATCACGCGATACGCCGACACCGACTGATGTAAGCGACTGTGAATAGTGAGGCAGGCTTACACCGAGCTGCGCATAACAATAACATACAAGACCGGAGCAATCGACAGCAGATCTGGACGATGCGCCCCATACATACGGAGTTCCTACCATCGACTCGGCGATGCTGGCGATAGTGTAACCGTTGGTACCGTAGGAGACCCAGGTTCCGCCTCCGCCGCCGGACGAACCGCCGCCGGACGAACCGCCGCCGCTTCTTCTCTGCGGCCTGGGTGTCGGAGTGGGAGGCGCTGTCTGTGTAGTATAAGAGATATAGACGTAACCTTCCGTTCCGTCCTCGGCATATACGTGATACCACTTATCGGAAACACCGATACAGTGAAGCCTGTCTTCGTCATAAAGCGTGCCGACCTGTTCGGAATCGACAGAAGGCTCGGCGCGGAGTATGAGAGACCCCGTATCGACCCAAACGGTCCTGTCTATCGCAACCCACACCATCTCATAAGAAAGCGTGTCGGTAAGCACATATCCTTCGGCTCCGTCCTCGGTCCTGATCTTTGACCATGTATCACCGATGCCGATCCTGGTTACTCCGTCGGCGTAATCCAGAGTCTGCAGAGTAATCGAGCTCATATCCGGATACTCTTTCAGGATAGAATTCGGAGCTGCGATATAGTACAGAGTGTCATCAGGAGCGAAATACTCGGGATCGAGAAGCTCTACCGGAAGTCCGGCTTCGTCAAAGCCCTGCACGACCGTGTATGCCGCAACATCCTCATATTCCGTATCGAGATACCCTACCTGGAAATCTTCGTTATACGTGGCGCTTATGGTACCGCCGTTAAGGAAATAATCGTAGTCGCCCTCGTCAAGGATCGCCTGGACGTCCTCTTCGGGAAGTTCGGGTTCGAATTCCTCCTCGGGGAAAGCCGAATCATAGGCCGAGCGCACCTTGAGCGCCGGTTCAAGTCCGTCACGTAAACCTAAAGGGAAACATACCAGGGGCAGCGCCACCGATATGCATGCAACAAGTGCTACTATGCTCTTCTTCGAATTACTTTTTTCTTTCATAAATATACATCCAATTCGGATTGTAGCAGAATATTGCTACGTTCCGGTTACAATTCTATTCTATTTCCTTCTCGAAAATGGGGAAATACATAGGCAATTCACCTTTCGGTCCTGTACCCCACAAAATCCGCATTCGCCACCAGTTTCCCGTCATCATCGGTAACTTTAACGGAATAATTGCTTATAGTCCTGCCGTTCTTTATCAGCTCGGTATGAGCATAAAGGTACTCTCCCCGTCCCGGAGAATTGAAGACTATATTCGAGCTTAAGGTCACGCAGGCCATCGGACCGCAATTGCTCGCGATGCCGAATGTATAATCTGCCAGGGTGTAGATGCATCCTCCCATAACGACATTATTGCCGTTAAGATGCTTATCCATGATCTTAAGTCTCGTCTTCGCGAACCCCTCGGACACCTCGATTATCTCGATCTCCGTCGTATCGTTCGCGTACCTGTCAGTCTTAAAAAATTCCTTTGCTTCTTCCGGATCCATGTCACGCATTATATATAAATGCGGTGAACCTGTAAATGTTCACCGCATATAAAAAGCTCCAGCGAACCTAAACTTCGTTTCTGACCGGTCACGCCCTTTACTAACCTCCCGAGCCTTCCTACATCGCAACAACTCATCGACTGTAACGACTTAAGATCCTGCACCGTGCTACTCGTATCTCCCATTCACCGCATATATCAAATTGCTTCTTCCGTGTACCGTCAGGTCGATGATAACCATCCCCCGCTGCCGTACACTATACCGGCTACTCGGTTTGCACGAACCGGTGTAACATCCGTCGTACCTCGGTATCTACCTGTCGGCTATGACATCTCATAAGCTCGCGGATCGATATCCGAATCAACTTATCTGTTACAACTGCGACTTGTAAGCAATCACTTCCGGTAAAACCTTCGGATCATCCTCCGTCAATCGCTTAGCTCGTATCTCCTTCCCTGTCTCTCAAGACTCTGCTTCGTGTCCCCCGGATCTAATGTCTCATAACCACGACCAAGGTTCGTTTCTTCGGCTTCGCCTGACGCTGTACACCACCGTCCGGTTCAATCCCTGCGCCCGCTTAAGTAAAGGTAAGGCGGCTTGCCCTGTCCGAATACTTTGTCTTCAGTATTCCCTGGAGCTACCTTAATACTACCCCCGCGCTGCCTCCTCAACAACATCTCAAAACCCACAATTATTTGTTCAAATATTGTTAGTATTTGCGGGTAGGCAGTGCCTTGACGGCATGTTATAATGATTTTGTTGTGCGGGTGTATCCGCGAGCATTCCCGGAGGTGACAACTTATGTACGAACTGATAGACCGATGGCTTGTTGAGCTCCTCGGAGACGGTCTGTTGTCCGACTTCCTCTCCATACTCATAAAGGTGCTCTATGCCGCACTCATCGCAGCCATTTTATATGTGATCTTAAAGATAATCAATTCGTTCTCGCTTTCCAATTCGAAGATAAGCGCCATCAAGGTCTCGTCAGCTTTTGTAAAGCGCAAGAAGATCATCTTCAAGACGGCGGTTTTTGTATTCTTCGTACTGACCTACCCCGCATTTTCCAAGTTCTCTTCCATAGGCAGCACGATCATGCTGATGATCTTATCCTGCGATCTGCTCGATATGATAAATGCAGTCTATGTCACTAAGGAAATATCCCGGAAGCGCCCCATAAAGGGAATACTTTCAGTCATCAAGATCGCGGTGTGCATTCTTTTCGCAGTGATACTGATCTCGATCCTCCTTAACCAGAACCCGGTTGTTCTCGTGTCCGGAGTAGGAGCCTTCACTGCCATCATATCTCTCATATTCCAGGACATCATCAAGGGATTTGTCGCAGGACTTCAGATAACATCAGAGAATCTCTTCGAGATCGGAGACTGGATATCGATCCCGTCGCTTGGCGTGGAAGGCGAAGTCAAGGATATAGCGTTGGTCACGGTCAAGGTGCAGGGCTTTGACAACATCATGTATACACTGCCCGCGAGCACTTTCCAGTCAACTTCCTTCAAGAACTGGCACAACACGATAAAAGACAGCATGAGGCAGGTTAATTTCAAACTTGCCATAGACCCGGACTCTATAGACAAGGACGGAAACGAAACGAACCTCACGAAGTGGAGGTATTTCGTCTTGGAAAGCATCCGTAAAGATCCCCATTACAAAGAGGGATTTGCCCTGCAGTGCAAAACGTCAGGGGCTTCATCCGGGTTCGGCATTCCCGTCGACATCTTCTTTACGACAGACATCACCGATTACGACGCTTATTGTGAATATGTATCGGAATTCGGCAGCAATATGACCGCCGCGCTTAAGGATTACGGACTTAAGTGCTTTAAGGCTTCTTCGGCTGCAGTGAACTGACGATCTCGTCTCTCATCCTGTACATCTCCTGCACGCTGTTCTCCAGGAAGTAATAGTGCATGATATAAGGAACGAGAAGGATCAGGAACAGCATCGCAAAGAGCATGGCGCTCAGATTCAGACTGATAAAGAAAGTAAACACCGCCATCATCTCGAGAAGCGCGAAAAGGACCGTGACGATAAGGTGGATAAACCTCTCATGCTGGAAATATGCGATCTTAAGTTCGAACTCTTTGAGCACCTCATTTATGCGGGAGGCATCCGCTGACGGAAGCTCCTTCTCAATGAATTCCCGTATTGTTCTCATGTAGGCCTGAATGTATTTCTTCATAAGCGGTCCTTAAATCTCCTGTTGATATAGTTTATGACCTGTCTCTTATCCGAAGTCCACAACGGCGCGAGAAGAAGGTTCTTGGGGCCGTCCCCCGTGAGTCTGTGGATGACAACATCAGAAGGCACGACATCGATCGCGCGCTCCACGATATCAAAATACTCCTCCATATCCAACGCCGCAATCTTTCCTTCCTCAAAAAGCTTCCCGTAAGCCGTTCCCTTAAGGATGTAAAGGCACGTGAACTTCAGTCCGTCAGTGCCGGCATTCACCGCGTGTTCAACGCTTCTTATCATCATATCGGGTGTCTCCCCCGGAAGGCCGAAGATGATATGCGTGATGACGTTGATCCCGATGTCTTTAAGCGCCTTGACCGCCCGGTCATAAACTTCGGTCTTATACCCTCTCCCGAAGCCTGCGGCAACTTCATCATCCGCCGTCTGCAGTCCGAGTTCCACGAATAGAGGTATTTTCTGCGATATCCCGGCCAGAACATCCATTATGTCATCCGGCAGGCAATCCGGTCTTGTTGCTACAGAGACCGCCGCCACCTTCGGGTGTGAGGAAGCTTCCTCCAATGCCCTGCGAAGATATGACGGGTCACAGTATGTGTTCGTAAAGCTTTGAAAATATGCTATGTAGCCCGTGCCGGCGGGTACTTTGTTCCTAAGCCTTTCCACCGCTTCGTCTATCTGGCGGGTCACAGTAAGTTCACGCGGTGCAGAAAACTCGCCCGAACCTCCCGCAGAACAGAATGCGCATCCCGACGTGCCAAGCGTCCCGTCACGGTTGGGACATGTCACATCCAGGCTTATCGCCGCTTTATACATCTTGCGTCCGAAACGCTCTTTGTAGTATCTGTCAGCGGTTATCATGCGAACGGGGATTTCTTTCCGGCAGTGATCCCGCCGTCGTAGAATTCAGGGTCGTAGTTCGGATTTGTGACCCCCTGCAAAGTGGCGCAGCTCCTTACCGTACCGTCCCCGAACCTTCTGTTGATGTCATCCACGGTACGGGCAAGTTTGTCATCTTCCGCCTTTGTCTGCTCCTGTTCCGGAAACATGGAGATCTGCACTCCCGAATCCTCGCTTATGAGCTTCGTACACCGCACTCCTACGCCTCTTAACGGAGCATGCCAGTCATAAGACTCGTCGAAAAGCTTCATCGCCGAATCAAAGATCACTTTCTCGCTCGACGTGGGTTCAAAGAGCATCATCTGATGCTCATATATATTAAGATCCCTGTCCCGCACCGTGATCTGCACGCACGAGCCGAGAAGACCGTGCCTGCGGAGCCTGGCGGCAACGGAGGAACTCAAAGTGCGGAATGTTCCGGCAGCCTGGGTGCGGTTAATGATATCCGCAGGAGTGGTCATGGTGTTGCCGACAGATTTAAGTTCACGCTCATGATCGGCAGCTCTTACGGGAGAATCATCAAGTCCGTTGGCATAGAGCCACAGCTGATCTCCGGGTTTTCCCAGATAATCGGTTATAAAACCGCGGTCGGAGCACGCAAGATCGCCGATGGTTTTGATGTTGACCTCAGCAAGCTTCTTCGCGGTGGCTCCCCCTGCAAAAAGCAGCTCGGAAACAGGCTGCGGCCAGATCATTTCCTTGAAGTCATCCTCGGTAATAACCGTAGTTGCGTCAGGTTTCTTATAATCAGAACCGAACTTGGCAAAGATCTTATTGAAGCTTACCCCGACCGAGCATGTCAGCTTAAATTCGTCTTTGACCCTCTGTCTTATCTCATCGGCAACTTCCCTCGGATCGCGGTCACCTATCGTGTCAGTCATGTCAACCCAGCATTCATCCATCCCGAACGGTTCGACCTTGTCGGAATACTCCTCGTACATCTGTCTTAATCTTCCGGAATAAAAAGCATAATCCTCATAATGCGAGCTTACAGTGACAAGATCCGGACATTTCTGCTTTGCCTGCCATATGGCTTCCGCGGTCTTAACACCCGCCTTCTTAGCCAGTTCATTCTTCGCGAGGATGATCCCGTGTCTCTTGCTCGCATCACCGGTAACCGCCATGGGAACATCGCGCAGATAAGGCTTGGAGATCATCTCGACAGAGGCAAAATAGCAGTTCTGATCAATGTGAAAAATAATCCGGTCCATAACAGTAATTATAGATGAACATTCTGTTAAGTGTGTTGTATTTTGCCGCAAGGCTGATATAATTATATTGTATTTGTCAAAAATTATATATATGGTTAAAAGCAAAAACAAGGGAGGTACCCTATGGACCAGAATAAGATCCTTCTCGTAGATGACGATACCGATATCCTCGAGATCAATAAAGCATTTCTCGAAGGTGAGGGTTATGAGGTATCTACAGCAACTACCATAGCCCAGACGATGGAAAAAGTTCAGACATACAGCTTTGACTGTATCGTCCTCGATGTTATGCTGCCTGACGGCAATGCATTTGAACTGCCTCCCAAGATCCAGGTGTACTCTGATGCGCCCATCATCTTCCTTACCGCAAGAGAGCAGGCTGAGGATAAAGTTACGGGATTCAAGGCAGGAGCAGATGACTACATCACCAAGCCTTACTCTCTTCCCGAACTGTCGCTGCGTATCAATGCGCACATCAGGCGTAGCATGAAGTCTGAAGGCTTCCTTATGGAATTCCCGCCTCTCAAGATCAACATCAAGACGCGTGAAGTTACATTGAAGGAGATTCCCGTTCATCTTACAAACAGGGAGTTCGACATCTTAAGACTTCTTGCCGAGACACCCAACGTCATCGTACCGTTCTCCAGGATCTATTCACATGTCTGGGGTGATGATTCCCCTTGTGACAATCACCTTGTCATGGTAAACATCTCCTACTTAAGAAAGAAGATGGATAAGATCGCACCTGACATTACATTTGTTAAGACTGAATGGGGCATCGGTTATTCATTTGCCAACCCGCCTGTAAAGAACAGCCTTCATAACGAATTCTGATTCGGACAGTGCCCATGAGCACGAAGGATGACAGTCAGATAAAGCATAAAAAGAACGTCTCAAAGCAGCTCCTCCTGGTGCTGCTTTTTGCACTTGCCTGTCTTTGCATATCTCTCATGATAAATCATGCCAACGAGCGTAAAGATTCGGGGCTTTTATACAGTGACGGGATATACGAGATCCCGGACCTCAGTGAAGGCGCCGATGACGCCGTGTATATCGGCGAGAACTACATATTCGTTCCCAATATCGATTACACGGATATCGACGACAGCTCTTTCACTTACAGTGATCTTCACGATGTACCGTACGCATCAGGCGTCTCGATATCACCGACAGACGGTTGGAACGATCTCGGCGCCGACGCGGTCTGGCACAATACAGACGGCGCTCCCGATATGCGCATTATAAGGAAAGACGGCAAAGAAAAAACATGCGGGCTTTACATTCTGTCTTTGTATTTCGAGGATACAACCGACGCCTACTACATCAACATCCCTAATGCCAACGGCCTTGTAAGAATTTACTGCAACTATGATAACCTGGGATTCCTGTGGGGCAGGCATGATGAATGGACTCCTGTCGTGGGATTCGGCTCCGGACTTGTCCCCGTATTGCCGGATGAGGACGGATATGCCCAGGTAGTTATCGCAGTGAGCACCAATGTCAAGATGGGCAATCCCGGTCTTCTTGCAATGCCTTCCGTCATCGACTCCGGCAATTCGCTCAGGTTCTCGATAATCCCGGCTCTGTGGTACATGGTCCAACTCACGCTTTTCGCGTTCATACTCTTAGGCGGATTCCTCGTATCGAGAACATTCAAGAACAGGCTCGTCTTTTATCAGTTCATAGCGATCGAGATATTCGCGCTTGCATATACAATGATCGACTGCAATTACCTGGCTCTCGACGCATATAACAAAGGCATGTTCAAATATATGCTGTTCATCCTTCTCAATGCCGCGGTATTTGCCTATATCGACTCGTTTTTCATTACGAAAGAAAGCAAAAGGAAATTTCCTGTGCTCAATATCGCCCCGATAGTCGTGCTTGTCGCTGCATTGATCGCCGTCGTAGTTCCGCTTTCTTACGGACAGAGTCTCAACACATGGTTTCCGGTCGTTCCCGAGACATTATTCACGTTTGCAACCGGAATACTGGTTACACTGAATATGCTCATATTCCACTACGGAGAGGAATCATCATTCTTTGTGTGTATAGTTGAAGTATGTCATGTCTTCTTCTGCGTCAATGCGATCACCGATACGAGCGGCAAATACAACATCCCCACGTACACGGTTTTCCTTGTTATCGCGAACCTTACGCTCGAGTTCTATTTCACATCCAAATATGTCATCAATACACGTAAGCTCGAAGACACCATGAACAACATGCAGATCCTCGTTCAGCAAAAGACCGCCAGGATCACGGAGATCAATGAAGATCTGTCGGAAACGAACAGGAAGCTCCTTGAGAATGAAGAAGCGAGAAAGAACGTCCTTTCCAACGTCTCCCATGACTTAAGGACCCCGATAACGGCCATAAGGGGATATGCGGAGATCCTGCTTCGTACACGCGACAACATGTCCGATCAGCAAAAAGGCAACTACCTTATGAACATTATCCGCAGATGCGAACAGATGGAAACGATCATATCGGATATCGTCGAACTTACAAGACTTGAATCAAATTCCAACGAATTCCGGTTCACGGACATTTCCATATGCGAGATGCTCGATGAGATCTGCATGATGTATGAAGCGGATCTAGAGGGCACGGGCAAGCATATCGAACTCGAGATCCCCGAAGAAGATCTGCTTTTCGTAAATGCCGATCCCAAGAAGCTTTCAAGGGTATTCGAGAACCTGATCTCGAACGCGGTAAACTACACATATGACGAAGCCGCGATCAAGGTGCGCGCATGGAGAGAAGGCGCAGGGCTGCCCGCCGACAGACAAACTGTAAACATAGAGATAGAAGATAACGGCATAGGCATCCCCGAGAACGAGATACCTATGATCTTCGACAGATTCTACAGAGCCAAGAACTCCGGTCAGAACATCAAGGGAACCGGTATAGGACTGTCCATAGTAAAGACGATATTAGACCGTCACAATGCCAAGATAGAAGTCCGCAGCACCATCGGAAAGGGCACTGTTTTCCATATAACAATGAAGGCATCATGATTTTTTGACGTGTTCCGGCATGATCGGCCGCAAAGCCTTGAAAATATTTACTGTTTAACTTTGTTAAAATTGGCAAAAAGGCTTGACATCATTGTGTTTTAAGGTGATAATTACTTTGCAAATTGCCTATATTAAGGCTTACAGGAGGCATTCTATGAATAAGACAGAACTGATTGATGCAATCGCTAAGAAGGCTGACATCTCCAAGAAGGATGCAGAGGGCGCTCTTAAGGCTACCATCGAGTCCATCGAGTCTGCACTTGCAGCAGGAGATAAGGTTACCCTCGTTGGCTTCGGTACATTCGAAGTTAAGGAGAGAGCAGCTCGTGAGGGTCGTAACCCCGCTACAGGCGAGACGATCAAGATCAAGGCTTCTAAGGTTCCCGCTTTCAAGGCTGGTAAGGACCTCAAGGAGAAGGTTAACTCCAAGAAGAAGTCCAAGAAGTAATCTTGAATCTTTGTAGAATTAAGTTCTAAGGAAAGGCAGTCAGGAAACCGGCTGCCTTTTAATTTGCGCTACTCTGTCGCTGACTTCATCCGACAGCATGCGAAGTATCATCGAAGTCTTTATCCCCGTCTTGTTGAAACTGCTCTTCTTTATCGAGTACCTTACATCCCGCTCTATCTGATCACAGGAAAGCTTAAGGGCTTCACTCGCCATCGAATAGAGCTTGCAGGTGCTCTGATAGTAAAGGTCACTGAACATGACCATCTTCCTGACCATGAGAAATATGGCCGTCGTACCGATAAGCGATATGTCAAAATCATAAAATACCAGTACCGTTCTCAATACCGAAGATACGATATCGCTCGGGAGTTCTTCTTCGATACTGGCAGCGTTCCTTATCACTATATCGCTTACCTCGGCAACGGTCCTGCCCGTATTCTGCCTCCCGTCTACAAAGTAGTGAAATTTGCCTTCCGCATCGGCGATCCCGATGACACCGTTTCTCTTGAGCATGCGGTTTATCCTGTCGAGCAGGCCTTTATCGCTGCACACTACATATATTCCCGCCTCTGAGTTCTTATAAAGCTCACGATATTCCACTTATCCTTCCCCCTTTTTATTCCATGGGTATATTTTGCTACGCGCAAAAGCAGCTTTTCAAGCAAATCGGAAAGATTCCCAAAAGTTGGGAAAAAACATGCGGTTTGGGGCTGTGTTTTCCAATAAATACAGGGGTTAAGGGATTATTCTGACACGCTGCTGTGCGTCTCCATCTCCTCGTTGATCGCAGCGGTAACATCCACGTCTTCTATTACATCCACGGAGATAACGTATCTGCTGTACCTTGTATATCTGATCCTTACCTTGGTGCCTTCTTCAGGCAGCTTTCTCAAAGGGTTTATATAATAGATCTCTCCGTCCATCTCGAAAGCGTTGTTGAATATGGAGATATCATCGATAGTTCCCGTGTATGAATAATAATCCTGCGTCGCAACATCGGAAAGATCGAGCATCCTGGGGCCGGAGAAACAGAACATATAGACAACGGTAACAACAGCCATCACAGACGCGGCAAAATAGGTTACAGGATACTTTGTCCTGCGCTTCCTGTTACGGTCGAATAGAAAGAGCGTTACGGAGATCAGGACAATGGTTATAGCGACATGCACCGCAAGATTTAAAAGATAATACTTCACCTTATTGACCTCATATGCACAATACCATATCCGCCGGAATATCGGAAGTGTTTACCGGGATCAGTCCCATCATCTGATACTCCATGCACGCGCCTATAAGCAGCGGCCTTTTTCCTTCGGGAAAAGAAGCAAGCCATCTGTCGTAGAAGCCTTTGCCCTGACCCAGTCTGTTTCCTTCAGGATCGAATGCAATGCCCGGCATGATCACGATATCGATCTTCCCGTTCTCAAAGACGCCTTTTCCGCCATCCGGTTCCGGTATTCCGAAGCGCCCGGGAACAAGTTCCTTATCGGGATCCGTCACGTCGATGAACACCATGTCATCCCCTTTTACCAAAGGGTACAAGGTCTTCTTACCTTCTTTTCGCATATATGCCGCAAGAGCATCGCACGGAAGCTCTCCTCCCACCGCTTTATACACGGCAACGGCACGCGCAGCATCAAACGCCTTCTTAAGATCTTTATCGGTCTTTAACGCATCCTTGAACGCATCGAGAAGATCCCGGTCATACTGATCAAGTTCCTGACCGGTAATGAGTTTCCTGTACTCCCGCACCTGGGATCTTATGCGGGTCTTCTCCCACTCAATGTCATTCATATTAGCCTTCCGCCATGGCGCGAAGCTCATCTTCGCTGATTATCGTTATACCGAGCTCCCTGGCCTTCACAGCCTTGGAACCCGCAGCCTCGCCTTCTACGAGGAACGACGTCTTCTTCGAAACAGAAGAAGCCACCTTACCGCCGTTGCTCTCGATGAACTTCGCCGCCTCATCACGAGTCATGGAAGGCAACGTTCCCGTTATGACAAAGGTCTTCCCTGCAAAGACATCCGATGCCGCCACATTGGTGCTCACAAAGTTAAGCCCTGCAGCCTTAAGCCTTCCTATGAGCTCACGGTTGCCTTCGTCCCGGAAGAATCCGTTAATGCCTTCCGCGGAAACGTCAGCAATGCCTCTACGGACGCGAGCTGTTCGGTCGATGCATCACAGATGGCATCGATGGATCCGAATGCCTTGAGAAGATCTCTGGCGGTAGCCTTGCCGACATTCGGGATACCCAGTCCCGACAGCACATTCTCCGCAGTCGCTTCCGAAGCGGCGGAGTCGATGGATGCAAGAAGCTTGTCGGTATTCTTCGCAAGGCCCAGGACCTTATTCTCTATAAGGTCGTCTCTCTTTTCCTTAAGCATGAATATATCTGCAAAATCGTGAACATATCCGCCGTCAACAAGCGCTTTTACGAGTTCGTAGCCGAAGCCTTTTATGTTCATGGCATCTCTGCTGACGAAGTTCAGTATGGAGTTGACTATCGTTCCCGGACAATTAAGGTTCACGCATTTAAGATCGGCCGCATCCTTTTCCCTCACGAGCCGGTGTCCGCACACGGGGCAGATCTCGGGAATCTTGTAAGGCTGCCAGTCCGAAGGTCTCTTTGCCTTGTTTACGCCCTTTACCTTAGGGATGATCTCGCCAGACTTATAAACTATGAGAGTGTCACCTATACCGATATCCATCTCATCGATAAAATCCTGATTATGGAGCGTCGCGCGCGACACCGATGTCCCGCACAGACTTATTGGCTCGAAGACCGCAACAGGCGTTACCCTTCCCGTCCTTCCGGTATTGACTTCGATGTCGAGAAGTCGGGTCTCCTTTTCTTCGGGAGGATACTTATATGCTATCGCCCATCTGGGGAACTTGATCGTGTTCCCGAGCTTTTTCCGCGCTTCTATATCGTTGAGCTTGACTACGGCGCCGTCGATGTCGTATGCCAGATCGCCTCTCATATCACCGATCTTCTGTATCGCTTCCCAGACCTCATCCGAAGTCTTGCACTTAAAATACTTTTCGATCACGGTGACGCCGTTCTTTCTTAAGAACTCATAGCCTTCACTGTGCGTCTTAAACGTCCGTCCCCTTGATTCCTGCACATTGAATATGAAAAGGGACAGCCCTCTTTCCTTAGTGACGTCCGCTTCGCCTCTCAGGGTGCCTGCAGCACAGTTCCTGGGGTTGGCGAAGGTCTTCGTTCCCCTTTGCTCCGCTGCTTCATTTACCGCCGCGAAAGCCTCGCGCGTCATGTACACTTCGCCTCTGATCTCAATATACTCGATCGGTTCAGGCATCTTAAGGACTACATCGGGGATCTGCACGGCATTCTCGGTAACGTCCTCGCCTTCCGTAATGCCGTCTCCTCTTGTAACGGCTGTCGTAAGCACACCGTTATCATATCTTAAAGACATCGACAGACCGTCGATCTTTGTCTCCACGAGAAACTCCGTATCGGGGCCCAGTTCTTCGCGCATCGAATCGACGAACGCGTATACCTCTTCCTTGCTGAACACGTCCTGGAGCGACAGCATGGGGATGTTGTGCTTTACTTTCTTTCCTTTGCTTGCTTTCCAGCCAACGCGCAGAGACGGCGAATCCGGGCTTACTATCGCGGGATACTCCTTCTCGATCTGCTTAAGGCGGTTATTCATCATGTCATACTCGTAGTCGCTGATCTCCGGAGCATCCTCGTCATAGTAACGCTTTGCATGATAATTCAAGGTCTCCACGAGCTTCCTGTATTCCGAGCTGATCTGCTCCGGGACCGCCTGCTGCTCCATCATATTGAAAAGATCAATCTGCTCCATGCTTTCCTCCTCAGGCCTTCTTCCTCGAGAAACTGTAATAGATCACGGGAAGAGTAAAAATGATCATAAAGAATATCCCCCAGACAAATGCCGGAAGCGTCAGGAATCCTCCGAAGGACTCCCCGATAAACGTGTCATCATAATGTGTTATGTAAAGAACAGTCTTCAGTGCGGGATACGCCGCAGCTAACGGCGCCGCTACTATCGAAGCGAGCAGATGCGCGCTTATGGAAAAGATCGTGATGTCCGTGACCCACAAAAGGATCTTCTCGGCTTTAAAGAAGTGCAGTACCGCAAGGACTGTCAGGACAGCTGCAAGACAGATCCCTTCGGCCGCGCCGAACACACCTGTCCTTATGCAGCGCACGCAGAAAAAGACCGTTGTCATAAGAAAAGCCGCGGCAGGTATAAAACAGGCAAAGCCTGTTCCCGACACGAACAAAAGCAACAGTTCTGCTGCCGTAAGGAGCACGACCAGAATCAATCCTCTGACAAAAAAAGGAACAGACGCGGGCAGCAGATCCACAGCTGCCGCGCCCGCGTCCTCCAGAAAGGTTGTAAATCTATGGAGAGGAAAAGTCAGGACCGTCCCCCACAACAGAAGGAGAGCCGCCGCTACGATACCGGCGCGTTCCTCACTTCTCAATTATCATCCCTCGATATCAGCGGGATCGAAATCTTCGAGAAGAGCCTTCAGTATGGCGACCTCTTCGTCATTGAGTGAGATCCCCTTGCCGACCTTCTCGTGATCGGGACCCCAGTCTCTGATATCGAGCTTGGCCTTGCCTTCATTCCACTTTACAATGTTTGCTTCCCTCTGCCACCCTGATTTATTAGTGGCAAGGACTCCGATATTCTTTATTATCTCGTACTTGATCTCTGCCTTAGGCATCTTGCTTCCTCCTTATGATCAGACATATTTTATTGATTGGTATAAATTACCGCCTATTATATAATAAAAATATTATAATAAAAAGGAATTTATGAAAGTATTTCTTATTACGATCATCGCAGCGATCGCCGGCATCGGTCTGATCCTTATGCTGTGGGGGCTTATTGAGGCCTCCCTGCTTAATGTTACCCGCACAAAGATAAACGCAGGAACAGGTTCCGGAGCAGATACGGCGGCGTCCGATCTTCGCATCTTATATTTCAGTGACCTGCACAGGGAATTCTGCCTGATACCCGCAAGGCGCGTGATCAGGATCATAAGAAAAGAATCATCGGTCAACGGCCTTGATGCGGTGATATTCGGCGGCGACATCTGCATCGGACGCGGAAAGGTGAAACGTGGGATCAATTATCTCAATGCCATAGCAGCAGCGTGCAGGGAACTTAATATCCCCTTTATGGCAGTTACGGGGAACCACGACTGCGGCGCGCCCGCCGAGGATCTCGGGCTTTTCGAATTCGACAACATGGACGGCTGCATCAAGTACCTCAAGTCCCGTACGGACGGCCGGTATATCGCTTTTGCCGGAGTTCGGGATCATGGCCGCCGGAACCGTAAATGGGCAGTTCCGCCCAAGCCTTCGGCCGGCATAGAATACAAATCTTATATACTGCTGTCGCACAATCCGGATCTGGTATTGCACATGCCCGCAGATCTTCCCTTTAAGGTCGATCTCATGATCTCCGGACACATCCACGGCGGCCAGATAAGGACCCCCTTCGGACTTGAATTCAGGCTGCGTCACGACGAACTCCCCTTCATGGGAGTAATCTCCGGACTTCACAAAGTAAACGGGATCAAGGTATTCATTTCCAAAGGAATAGGCTGTGTTTTCCTGCCTTTCAGGTTATTCGCCAGACCGGAAGTGAACCTGATAGAGATAACAGCATAAAAAACAAACCGCTCGGGTTAAGCGGTCTGTCTGATCCAACAACATAAAAAGTTCGGGCAAAATTTTTTATGAGAGTGACAAAAACGGCAATCATTCCTGTCACAATTCAATGATAGCATTACGGCATTTATTAACAACACAACTCGTATTGTTCACTAATAACAAAAAAATATGTTTTTAACGGGTATTTATTGCAAAAGTGCCAATGCGATGGACCCATGCGAAAGTCCCTGCGTAAGCCAAGTTGCGGAGGAGCAACGCGACGAGCGCACTGTCCGCGGCCAAGCGATGGACCCATGCGAAAGTCCCTGCGTAAGCCAAGTTGCGGAGGAGCAACGCGACGAGCGCACTGTCCGCGGCCAAGCGCAGGGACTTGAGCATGGTGCGGGCGACAGGACTTGAACCTGCACGATCGCTCACCAGAACCTAAATCTGGCATGTCTGCCAATTCCACCACGCCCGCGAATGCTGTAATTATAGGAGTTTTAAGAATTGTTGGCAACCGTTCCTGAAGTCATCGGCAATCCTTCTTTTGGCGGAACAACTGAAAAAAGACCTAATCAATGCGGCTGTCTAATCCCATACGGCCTTTGATTGACCAAGACAGTATGTAACTGCGCCCCGCATGTGTTAATATTATCGCTGAATTAATACACCGATCGGAAAGCTGGAATCTAATATGAGTGATGTATATGTTGTCGGACACAAGAATCCCGATACCGATGCGATAGTCTCGGCGATGGCCTATGCGGCGCTGCGCAACGCGGCCGGAGACCGTGAATTCAAGGCGGCAAGGCTCGACCATATCTCTGACGAGACGAGGAGGATACTCAACAGATTCGGAGTCGAAGCTCCGGTGAAGCTTAAGGATGTGAGGACACAGGTCAGTGACATCGATTTTGATACGCCGACAGCACTCGCTCCGACGGTCACACTCGATTATGCCTGGAAGGTAATGATCGAAAATGAGACAACATCGATACCGGTCGTCAATCCGGACGGAACGCTTTACGGCACTTTAACGGCAGGCGACATTGCCACCTATAATCTCAACACGATCGAGAAGCCCGAAGTTGCTGATCTGCCGCTGTTCAATCTTCTCGGGGTTATCGAGGGACATATCGTCAAGGACCCTTCGGATATGGCTGACAGGATATCAGGCAACATAGTGATCGCTCTTCCTGCGAATGAGAATACACTGCTTTTCGAAGGCAAGGATAATATAGTGATCTGCGGCGATCAGCCCGATATGATCAAAAGAGCCCTCGACCACAAGGTATCGTGTCTCATACTCTGCAACGCCGATTTTCCCGAAGACCTGCTGAAGGATACGAAGGAGCTTGATACATGCATCATCCAGACTCCGCTAGATCCGCTCAAAGTGTCCAAACTCGTTTACCAGGCTGCTCCTATCGCGGGAACGTGCTCGCATGACAATCTGGTAGCGTTCCACTTAAGCGATTATCTTGACGATGTAAAGGATGTGGTACTGCAGAGCAGATTCAGGTCTTACCCCGTCCTCGATGATAATGATAAGGTCGTCGGTACTTTATCGAGATATCACCTGCTGAAGCCGCGCCGCAAGAAGCTCGTTCTGGTCGATCACAATGAATCCGCGCAGGCAGTTCCGGGACTGGAACAGGCGGAGATCCTCGAGATCATAGATCACCACAGGCTGGCCGATATACAGACATTACAGCCTATCCACGTGCGCAACGAACCCGTCGGATCCACAACGACCATAGTCGGTGAGATGTACAGGGAGAAAGGCGTGACGCCCTCACCTGCAATGGCAGGTCTCATGACCTGCGCGATTCTGTCGGATACGGTCATGTTCAAGAGCCCGACCTGTACGAAGCTCGACACCGTGATGGCCGAGAGACTCTCAAAGATAGCAGGGGTCACGATCGAAGAACTCGGAAAAGTGCTTTTCGATGCGGGAACGGCTGAGGACAGGAGCGCAGAACAGCTCATTAAATCAGACTTCAAGGAGTTCCATATAGCGGGGCAGATACTCGGAGTATCCCAGATCATCTGTGTCGATTCGGTAAAGATGCTCAAGAGAAGACGCGAGTTCCTCGATACCATGGAGACACTGAAGAAAAAGAACGGTTACGACATGATCATCCTCATGCTCACGGACGTCCTTATCGAAGGCTCTTACCTTCTCTACCTTGGACCCGATGAAACGATAAGATTCGCGTTCTCGGTCGATCCCAAGGATAATCAGGTCTTCCTTCCCGGAGTCATGAGCCGTAAGAAACAGATAATCCCGATGCTCACAGCCCTCTGGGGATGATGAGCACCGGGACGTTCATCTGATTGGAATCAGTGGATTATCGGTGATTATTCGAACAGCTGCAGATGTGAAGCTTCAACTACTCTCTGGTCATCAAGTATCAGGTAATTGCCGTCACTTGCAACGACTGTAACAACGCTTCCCTGATAAAGATCTCCGCCTGAGGTCTGAACATCGTTTCCGGACCACGAAATGCAGTCTTCCGTAACTTCATACATCTTAGGCTCGTCAAATTCAACATAGGCATCCTGGTTGAGCGGAACTCCCGTGGGGAACGCAGGCTCAGCAGGAACTTCCTCGCCGCCGTTAACCGGCGCCAAAGCCTCATCACCGCCGGAAACAGTCTCCTGTACCAGCGCCGCCGTGTTATCCAGAGCAGAAGCGGACTCTGTCTGCTCGGAATCGGACGAACCGCATCCGGCAAGAGCGATCACCGCTGCCAATGACATTATTGCAATTAAATGCTTTTTCATATTAAGACCTCTCTTTCTTCCTTCTTTAAGTCTCCGTATTCTATTTTACACCTTGGAATATTACATTGACTTTACTCTTCATCGAGCTTAAGAACGCTCATGAATGCCTCCTGAGGAACCTCAACGGAGCCTACCTGACGCATCCTCTTCTTGCCTTCCTTCTGCTTCTCGAGGAGCTTCTTCTTACGCGATATATCGCCTCCGTAACACTTGGAGGTTACATCTTTGCGAAAAGCTTTTATCGTCTCTCTCGCTATGATCTTGCCGCCGATACAGGCCTGAACGGGGATCTCGAACTGATGACGCGGGATATTCTCCTTGAGCTTCTCGGCCATCCTTCTGCCCCTCTCGTATGCCTTGTCCTGATGAACGATGAAAGACAGGGCATCAACGGGATCGCCGTTGAGCATGATATCGAGCTTTACGAGCTTGCTCGGGCGGTATTCGGCCATTTCATAATCGAGTGAAGCATACCCTCTGGTGCGTGATTTCAGCGCATCAAAGAAATCGTAGATAATCTCATTCAGGGGCATGAGATACCTGAGCACGACTCGCTTGTCGTCAAGGTACTTCATGTCGATATATTCGCCGCGTCGGTTCTGGCACAGCTCCATGATGTTGCCCACATATTCTTTGGGAAGGATGATATCGGCATTGACATACGGTTCTTCCATGAAGTCGATCTCGGCAGGATCCGGCATATTAGTAGGATTGTCGACATTAAGGACTTCTCCGCCTGTCTTGTGGACCTTATAGATAACCGAAGGCGCGGTGGATATAAGATCAAGGTTAAACTCCCTCTCGAGCCTCTCCTCGATCACTTCATAGTGCAGCAGTCCCAGGAATCCGCAGCGGAAACCGAAGCCCAGAGCCGCCGAGGTCTCCGCCTGGAAAGACAGAGCTGCATCGTTTAGCTGAAGTTTCTCGAGAGCATCCCTCAGATCTCCGTACCTTGCGCCGTCAACGGGGTATATACCGCAGAACACCATCTGCTGGATCCCCTTATAGCCGGGCAGCGGCTCGTCCGCAGGATTCTCCGCGGAAGTGATGGTATCACCCGGAGCCGTATCGGAGACCGACTTTATCGACGCGCATATATAGCCGACTTCACCGGCTTCCAGAGTGTCAGCAGGTACATATTGTCCGGGGTGGAAGAATCCGAGTTCCGTAATCGTGAATTCTTTGCCGGTGTGCATCATTCGGATGGTCTGGCCTGACTTTATCTTTCCCGCGCGCACCCTTACGCTCACGATAACGCCCTTATAGGGGTCGTACTTGGAATCAAAAACCAATGCCCTGAAGGGTTCATCCTCCGGGTCCTTGGGAGCAGGAAGATACTTAACGATCCCTTCGAGAACATCCTCGATACCTATATCATTCTTTGCCGATATGAGCGGCGCATATGAGGCATCGAGACCGATGTCATCCTCGATCTCCTGCCTGACCTCTTCGGGGCGGGCTGCAGGAAGATCGATCTTATTGATCACCGGCAGTATCTCAAGATCGGCATCGACGGCAAGATAAGCATTAGCCATCGTCTGCGCTTCGACCCCCTGGGATGAGTCTACGATCAGGATCGCGCCGTCACAGGCGGCAAGACTCCTGCTGACTTCGTAATTAAAGTCAACATGGCCCGGAGTATCTATGAGATTAAGGACATAGGTATTCCCGTCCTTTGCCGTATAGGTCATTCTCGTAGCCTGGGATTTTATGGTTATGCCGCGCTCGCGCTCGATGTCCATATTGTCCAGGATCTGCGACTTCATGTCACGCTTATCGACAACGCCCGTGTGTTCGATTATGCGGTCGGCAAGCGTAGACTTGCCGTGATCGATGTGCGCGATTATGCAGAAATTTCTTATGAGGTCCTGTCTTTCCATAATACCCGGATCCTTAAGCCGTCATATCGATCCGAATGAATTAAAAGGATAGATGACTAAGAAAGCTATGCCTTTAATCCTGTCGGCCGTAAACGGTCCGAGATTGCGGCTGTCATTGCTCACCGGGCGGTTGTCACCCATGCAGAAATACTCATTGTCACCGAGCGTTACCTCGTCATAGCCCTTATCGAGTCCATAGCTCATAACGTAGGTCTCCACTCCCTGTTCGAGATAAGGCTCATCCAGAACATAGAAATCGGCAGCTCCCGCTTCTCTGATATAAACGCGGCCGTCGGCTATCCTTAAAGTCTCGCCCGGCAGTCCCACGATGCGCTTGATAAGATACTCCTCATGGTTGTAACCGTCCATGCCGGAACCGTTGAGTATCACAATATCGCCTCTGTGGTAGCTGTCGATGTAAGTCGATATCTTCTCGGTCATGACAACATAACCGCTCTTTAATGTAGGAACCATGGAGTCGCCGTAAACATTATCCTTTTGGACAACGAATATGACCAACATAACACCCGCAAGGATGCCTATCGCAATTGCTATAAACCAGTCCAAAGATGCGGAGATTATCTCCGTCTTCCTGTCTTCGGGCCTGACCTCGATCGATTCACTCTTATCGTTTCTTTTCATATTAAGCCATCAATCCATCACAAGATTATCACTGTCGGCATCATCCTCTGACTGCCGCACTTCGATCCCGAGTTCATCCAGCTGCTTCAAGGCAACAGGAGCGGGTGCATCGGTCATGAGATCGGAAGAATTCTGAACCTTCGGGAAAGCAATGACTTCCCTGATGGAACCCGCACCCGTAAGGAGCATGACAAAGCGGTCAAGACCAATCGCAAGACCGCCGTGAGGAGGAACGCCGAACTTGAATGCATCGAGAAGGAAACCGAACTGCTCCTGCGCGGACTGTTCGGAGAATCCCAGGAGCTTGAATATCCTCATCTGCAAAGCGCGGTCATGTATCCTTATGGAACCTCCGCCCAGCTCACATCCGTTCAAAACGATATCATAGGCCTTGGATCTTACACTGCCCTGATCGGATTCCAGATGATCGAGATCCTCATCCATCGGACATGTAAACGGATGGTGCATCGCCATGAACCTTCCCTCTTCCTCCGACCATTCGAACATCGGGAATTCGGTAACCCAGCAAAGCTTAAAATCATCCTTGCGGATGAGGCCGAGCTTTTCTGCGGCAGCTATACGGAGCTGTCCCAAGCTGTCATGTGTGACCTTAAAGTTATCGGCAATGATGCAGATAAGATCATCCGCACCCGCTCCTGTTGTCGCAGCGAGCGAGGCAATGTCTTCGGGCTGCAGGAACTTAAGGAAAGATCCTCTGGGCTGCTCTGAAGGAACGACCCATGCCATGCCCTTTGCTTTGTATGTCTTGCACACTTCACCCAAAGCATCGATCTCTTTACGGGAGAAAGCGGCGCCGCCCGGAATTACAACAGCCTTTACCAGACCCTTGTTCTCGAGCGCATTCTTAAACACGACAAAGTCGATACCAGAAGCCCAGTCCGAGATATCCTGAAGCTCCATGCCGAATCTTAAGTCAGGCTTGTCGGAGCCGTAGCGGTCCATGGCCTCTTTCCATGTAAGACGCTTTATCGGAAGCTCGATGTCGATATCTAGGACTTCCTTAAATACGCGTGCAACAAAGCCTTCTGTCACTCCCATGACATCATCGCAGTCAACAAAGCTCATCTCAAGGTCAAGCTGTGTGAATTCAGGCTGTCTGTCGGCTCTCAGGTCTTCATCCCTGAAGCACCTCGCGACCTGCATGTAGCGGTCGTAGCCCGCAAGCATAAGAAGCTGCTTGTAAAGCTGAGGTGACTGGGGAAGCGCAAAGAACGAACCGTTCTTGACTCTTGAAGGAACAAGGTAATCTCTCGCGCCTTCCGGTGTGCTCTTGCCCAGCATCGGAGTCTCGATCTCAAGGAATCCCTTCTCGTCAAAATAGTCTCTTGCCGACTTAGCGATCTTATGTCTTAAGATCATGTTGTTCTGCATAACAGGACGTCTCAGATCCAGATATCTGTACTTAAGCCTTAAAGATTCATTGGCGGTATTATCATCTTCTATATAGAACGGAGGAGTCTCTGATTCCGAGATGATCCTTAAGTCATCCACATTGACCTCTATCATGCCGGTGGGCATCTTCTCATTCGGCGCGGATCTCAATGCGACCTTACCCGTTACGGCAAGAACGAATTCGGATCTGATCTTAGAAGCCTTCGCGCGGATCTCTTCGGAACTCTCGGGTGTTATGACAAGCTGGACCTCACCTGTCCTGTCTCTCAAAGTGATGAAAGTAAGTCCCCCGAGATCTCTTGCCTTGTGGCACCATCCCATGAGGGTGACTTCTTTACCGACATCTTTCTCCCTTAAATCCCCGCACATGTCCGTGCGCTTCATATTTGCTATAGACTCTGACATAACGATCCGTCATCTCCTTTGTTCTTTCATGACAAATCATTATATCATAAAGATCACAACTCGTATTCATAGAGAAGCATCGCGAGAACTGCGGCCCCTGCCGTTTCGGTCCTCAGTATCCTTTGGCCGATGGTAACGGTGACTGCATTATCCTCGCGGGCAAGCTGAGCCTCTTTCTCCTCGTAGCCTCCCTCGGGGCCTATGAAGACAGCGACAGTCTTAAGATCCTCCCTCGGGACTCGGGCAAGGGCCTGCTTAAGCGTTACCGCTCTCTCCTCTTCCCACGGAAAAAGGACTACATCAGAAGATGCCGCATCCTTCACCGCCTGCTCGAAAAGCATGGGCTCCGTAACCTCGGGTATGATCCCTCTCCCGCTCTGTCTCGCGGCTTCGAGCGCGATCTTCTGCCATCTTTGGGTCTTCGCCTTCTGCCTGTCGGGCTTGTCCGGCTTTACTACGCATCTTGCCGAGAAGACGGGAACGATCTTCGTTACGCCGAGCTCCACGCATTTTTGTATGGTCAGTTCCATCCGTTCGCCCTTGGACACCGACTGGTAGAGCGTGATGCCGAACGGAGGTTCGCTCGTATTCTTCTTTGTGGAGATTATCTTAAGTGTAACGTTGGTCCTGCCGGCATCATCCACTTTACAAAGAGCTTCAATGCCGTCCTTAAGAACGACAGTGAGTTCATCCCCCTCCTTCATGCGAAGGACCTGGGACAGGTATCTCGAATCGTCACTGCCTAACAGGATGGAACCTGAAGATGCCTCAATTGTCTCGAGAAAAAGCCTCGTCACCGGATCACTTCCCGGAATCTGCGAGTCTGTTAAGGTTATTAAGCCTGTCTCTCAATGACTGGAGTTCTGTAATGGAATTATGCACCTCGGCATCGAATCTGTAACGGGAATCGGCAAGTGACGTAACCTCGCCCTTAGGTTCCTCCGGCTTCTCGATCGAGCTCGTCACTGCAGGCTCAACATCCTGTGCCTTGGCAGCCGGAGTGATCTCCCTCGCTATATCGCGAATGGATTTACCCGGAGAAACGAGTGATGATGTCAGGCGCGACATGCTATCGAGAGACGGCACCGGAGTCTTTGCAGGCTCATCGGGCGCGGGTTCGGCAGATACGGATGAAGGCGCGGCTGCAGGCGCTTCCTGTGCCGGGGCTGCAGCTGCCTGAGTCTTCCCGCTGACAAACTCCAGCGCCAGCGAAGCAGCAAGCTCAGAGGGTTTTCCGAGCGCAAACTCACATCCGATCGCAGTAAGTAGGCTGTATCTGTTCTCAAATCCCGGCTCATACGGGATGGCATCTATCATGACGGGCTTCGCCCCTTCGAAGAGCACGTTCTTACCCGCCGTCCGCTCATTGCCTCTGATAAGGACACGGCAGCCATAAACGTTGAATATCTTCTTCGCAGCCCGCATGAAGTCACTCGGGATGACACAGTCAAACCCGCAGAAAGTCTCGGCTTCGATCGTATTGATGATAAGGAAATCGGCAAAATGAAGGAGCCGGTCACAAAGCGCGGAATAGACTTCGGGTCCTACGAGTATCTCGCCTTCGTCGGATATAAGAGACGGGCAGCAGATAACAGGTGCTTTCTTCTGCTTCTCAAGTCTGTCGGCAATTCCGAGAAGCGCTTCAGGCTCGGTGATATAACCGATGTTCATAGCGGCAAAATCACAGTTGTCCAAAGAATAATCGAGCATTTCCGAGATATCGTTAAGCTCGACCGTTCCGTCTTTACGAACGATCCTCGGTACAACCAAAAGAGGATCAAGTTCAAGATCCCTGATAGTCGTTGTACATCTTATTAAGTCGAATATCGTATCTTCGACCGAGTCAGATATGGTTAATACAGTCTTCATATCCGCGCCTTCCGGATAACTTAGATCATTGTAAGTTTTGCACAAAAAAGAACCTGCCACAACTGACAGGTTCACAAGAAACGGGTTATATATTTGTGGGGTTTATCAATAGTCAGAAAGATAAACCCCGAACGGATCAATCTACAGCGGGAAGACTTGCGAATCCCTTCTCAAGATCCTCATCCGTAGGAATGAAATCGCTCATCTTACCTTCGTTATAAGCCTGGTAAGCTGTCATATCGAAGAAGCCTGTTCCGGTAAGATTGAAGAGGATGGTCTTCTTTTCCCCGCTCTCCTTACACTTCAAAGCTTCGTCTATAGCTGCTCTGATCGCATGTGAAGATTCAGGCGCGGGCAGGATCGTCTCTGTCTTTGCGAAAAGCTCAGCTGCCTCGAATACCTTGGTCTGCTCTACGGCAACAGCCTTCATGTAACCGTCGTGGTACAGCTGCGAGACGATCGGAGACATGCCGTGATACCTGAGTCCGCCTGCGTGTGAAGGCGAAGGCATGAACTCGGAACCCAATGTGTACATCTTTGCAAGAGGACAAACATGACCTGTATCAGCGAAGTCATAAGCGAATCTTCCTCTTGTCATTGAAGGACAGGAAGCGGGCTCTACAGCGATGATCTCAGGATCGGCAGCGCCCGTTAACTTATCTCTCATGAATGCGGACATGATGCCGCCGAGGTTTGATCCGCCGCCTGCGCAGCCGATAACGATGTCAGGATACTCATCTACCTTGGCAAGCTGAAGCTTAGCCTCTTCACCGATGATGGACTGGTGGAGGATTACCTGGTTCAGAACAGAACCCAATACATATCTGCAGTTCTCTGTTGATGTTGCCTTCTCGACAGCCTCGGAGATGGCGCATCCCAGCGATCCGCCTGTGCCGGGGAACTTCTCGTTGATCTCGCGTCCTACCTTTGTTGTGTTGGAAGGTGAAGGAATAATGTCAGCTCCGAATGTCTCGATGATGGACTTTCTGAAAGGCTTCTGCTCATAGGATACCTTAACCATGTAAACGGTGAGCGGAATGTTATAGAAAGCACATGCCATGGAAAGAGCCGTTCCCCACTGACCTGCACCGGTCTCGGT
>JAFXPN010000036.1 GCA_017527865.1 Clostridiales bacterium | reverse complement strand
GATGCATTGATCAGGATCGGAGCTTTAAGCATCAATCTTCTTCCCGTATTGATGACTGTCATCAATATCATCTCGGGGTTCATCTATTCAGAGAAGGGTAATATCAAAGATAAGATCAAGCTCATTCTCATCGCCCTTGTCTTCCTGGTGCTGCTCTATGATTCTCCTGCCGGACTCGTATTCTACTGGACGCTCAACAATATCTTCTCGCTTTGCAAGAACATCGTAACAACGTATATCCCGACAAGAACAGAAAAAGAAAAAAGCGTAAACACTTCAGGAAAGACCGGACCTGATAATGCGGTCACAATGCTTTCCTGTACTGTGCTCGCCGTTCTCACGGGTATAATGATCCCGGCTGATGTGATATCCGAGAATCCTACCGAATTGGTAAAGCCTTTCGGCACAGATCCCTGCAATCCGGTGCTGTACATCCTGAGCAGCGCGCTCATCGCCGCCGGGGCTTTCCTCATCTGGATACCGTTGTTCACCGGTCTTGCTTCATCAAGGACAAAGGACAAGCTGTCGCTGCTGTTTCCGGCTTTTGCGGTTACGGGCACAGTAAATTACGTCCTGCTCAACAGGAACTTCGGCAACCTGTCCAAGAAGCTCATATACGAATACGCCATGCGTTTTCTGCCATCCGAGATGCTGATAAATCTTCTGATCGACATCGGACTTCTGGCTGCCGCTGCCTTTATCTTTCTCAAGCTCTTTAAATACAGGAAGCTTCTCCTCGGCGCACTCCTTGCAGCGGTCATTGCAATATCCGGGATCAACATCGTGATGAGTCTTATCATTACGGCAGGACACAATTACAGCTACGCCAACACAGAAGAACAGGTATCGGTTCCGATGACTTCAACGGGAAAGAATGTAGTAGTCATTATGATGGACAGGATGATCAGCGGGTATATTCCGTATATCTTCAACGAACGGCCGGATGTAGCGGAACAGTTTTCAGGATTCACATATTATCCCAACACCATCTCGCTGGGACACAGCACCAACAATGCATCTCCCGCACTGTTCGGCGGATATGATTACTCTCCGGCAAATATCAATGCCAGATCCGGGGAACTGCTCGTGGATAAACACAATGAGGCTTTAAGGGTCATGCCGCAGCTTTTCGCGCAGGAGGGCTGGAATGTAACCGTAGGCGATCCTACATATGCCAATTATGAATGGATATCGGATGTGAGCATATATGATGATAATAAAGATATACATGCATATAATCTCGAAGGCGTGCTGACAGGCGGAAGCGATATTCTGTACAGACTCGGAGAAGACTACGAGACGAGACTTAACCGCAATCTTTTCTGTTACGGATTAATGAAGACCATGCCGTATCTTCTTCAGTCCGTAATATACGCGGGCGGATCTTATGCCGATATGAATCTTTATGCCGCCGACAACTCCGATATATCCCGGTTATCCGACCCTGCGCACACGCAGGCGGGAATAGATGAATCATATATATCAGCCCGACTGGTCCTTGAGTCTCTTGAAGATATCACGGACATCAACAGCGACGATACTGACTGTTTCTTTATGTTCTCCAACAATACGACTCACGATATCAGCCTGCTTGAAGAACCCTCCTATGAACCGGCTCAGATCGTCGATAATACCGAATATGACAGTACACACGGTGACAGATTCACCGTTAACGGGGAAACGATGCATATGGATGATTATCTCTCATATGCCCAATACGAATGCAGCATGTCGGCATGCATACTCCTCGGCGACTGGTTCGATTATCTGCGTGCAAATGATGTATATGACAACACGCGCATCATAATCGTTGCAGATCACGGCTACGGCATCCATCAGTTTGACGATCTGCTGTTTGATTCGGTGGATCTCGATGCCCAATCCGTAAATCCGGTCCTGCTCGTAAAGGATTACGGCGCAGAAGGATTTACCGTTTCATATGACTTCATGACAAATGCGGATACACCCGCGCTTGCTTTGGAAGGCATCATCGATCACCCGGTCAACCCGTTTACAGGCAATCCCATCGATCAAAATGCCAAAGAAGACGACCAGCTGATATACTTATCGGGAAGCGGAAACGTACTCATCAACAACGGCACCCGTTTTGAAGAAGCAGACCGCCGCTGGCTCACGGTCCGCGATAATATATTTGAAGAGAGCAACTGGAGACTTTATGAAGGAGATCCGAACTGACATCTGAATCATGACAATAATCGATTACCTCTTCTTCTTATTCGTCGAACCGTTGAAGCTTCTGTTTGAAGTCATATTCTTCTATGCGTATAAACTCACGGGAAACGCAGGACTCTCCATATTCATCATGAGCCTCGCAGTAAACTTCCTGCTCCTTCCCCTGTACTTCCGTGCAGACAAGCTCGAGAGACAGCAGAAGGCCAAGAAAGCCTCCATGAAATACTGGACCGATTTCATAAAGCAAAAGTTCAAGGGCGATGAGAAGGTCATGATGCTCCAGACTTACTACCGCGAGAACGGTTACAGAACGACGGATGTGCTGAAGGAATCCGTTTCCTTATTCCTTCAGATCCCCTTCTTCATCGCGGCTTACAGTTTCCTGTCGGGGCTTAAGATACTTCAGGGCATATCGTTAGGCCCGATACCCGATCTTGGAGCGCCTGATGCATTGATCAGGATCGGAGCATTAAGCATCAATCTTCTTCCCGTATTGATGACTGTCATCAATATCATCTCGGGGTTCATCTATTCCGAGAAGGGCAATGTCAAAGATAAGATCAAGCTCATTCTAATTGCCCTTGTCTTCCTGGTGCTGCTCTATGATTCTCCTGCAGGACTCGTATTCTACTGGACGCTTAACAACATCTTCTCGCTTTGCAAGAATATCGTTATGCATTATAAAAAGAGTACGGGCGTGAACAAGACTCCGGCGGTATATCCCAAGCTCCGGCGTACCAATTTCACGATCATCATACTGTCATGCGCGGCACTTGCAGTTATGACAGGCATAATGATACCCGCGAGCATCATCTCCCAGAATCCTGCGGAATTCATCAATACTTTCTCGGGCGCTCCTCATGATCCTTCGCTCTATATCATCCCGAACGCTTTGACTGCTGGAGGCGCTTTTCTCATATGGATACCTCTGTTTATATTCCTTACGAATAAGGGTAATTACATCCTGTCGGCTCCGGCGCTCACTGCCCTCGCAGTCACCGGGATCTTGAACTATATCCTTTTCAACAGGAATTTCGGTTTTCTGTCCAAGAAACTCATTTATCCTTATCACATGGAATTTGAGATACAGGACATCATCATTAATCTTGCTGCTAACATAGCGCTCTTTGCAGTGATCATCTTTCTGGTCAAAAGATTTAAGAAAATCTCTCTTTACGCAGTAACAACGCTCCTCGTTGTAACAGTATTACTTGCGGTGATGTATTCAGCCGTAACCGTGATCTTCTCTTCCGAGTACAACAGTTCATTCCGCAATAAGGCGGAGGATGTAAGCATTCCGTTGTCAACAACCGGCATGAATACAGTCATACTGATGATGGACAAGATGAACAGCGCCTATATCCCCTACATCATGAATGAACGTCCTGACGTAGCGGCGCAGTTTGACGGATTCACCTACTATCCCAATACCGTCTCGTTCGGAAAATACACGAACTTCGGAGCCCCCGCTTTATTCGGCGGATATGATTACACTCCCGCTAATATCAATGCGAGGACAGAGGAGACACTTGCTTCAAAACACAATGAATCCCTGCTCGTACTGCCTTCAGTCTTTTCCGGAAACGGTTGGACCGTGACCGTAGCCGATCCGACTTACGCAGGTTATCAATGGATACCCGATCTTAGCATCTATGACGGCATGGACGGAGTCACCGCTTACCATATGTCCGGTCTGTTCAACGACAGGAGCGACTATCTTCAGAATGCCGGAGAGGAATATGAGCTGCGCCTTAACAGGAATCTGTTCTGCTTCGGATTAATGAAGACACTTCCACTGTTACTGCAGCCGTTTGCATACTCCGACGGATCTTACAACAACACAGATCTGTACTATAACGGATATGCAGGTTCATCATATACGGGAAATTCCCTTCATACTCAGTCAGGACTCCATGAACAGCATATACAAGAGCATACAGTCCTCGACGCTTTGAGCAGCGTAACTGCTCCGACGGATGAAGATACAAACTGCTTCTTCATGCTCTCGAACGGAACCACGCATGATATCTGTCTGCTTCAGGAACCCGAATATATCGCCGCACCGGTGATAGACAACACGGAATACGATGAGGCTCATACGGACAGGTTCACGGTAAACGGAGTCACCATGCACATGGATACGGACTACCTCGCATACGCGAGTTACGAGTGCAACATGGAAGCCTGCATAGCCCTGGGAAACTGGTTCGACTGCCTTCGCGCGAATGATCTTTATGACAATACGCGCATCATCATAGTATCCGACCACGGAAGTGAACTCAGGCAATTCGACGATCTTCTTGTAGAAGATCCGGAATTCGATGCTCAGGCGGTAAATGCCGTGCTCCTGGTCAAAGATTATAATGCATCGGGATTTACGACATCATATGAATTCATGACCAATGCAGACACGCCTTCTCTGGCGCTCGGTGGTATCATCAATGACCCTGTCAACCCCTTCACGGGTAATCCGATCAACACTGAACCCAAGAACGGGGAACAGCTCATCCTCATATCGGAAGAACTCAACATATATACGAACAACGGCAACACCTTCCAAGACCCCAACGCTTATTGGCTTTCCGTTCGCGACAATATATACGATGACGATAACTGGAGTCTTTACGAAGAAGATCCGTCTTAAACAAATCTTTAACTTTACTTGTCATTATATTAACCCCGCTTAAGTATAATGGCACAGCAGAAACGATCAAGGAGGCATTCATATGTCAGAAACAACACCTGCAGCGGTACGCAAAAAGATCAGCATCAACGATATACTCATATCCGTTCTGCCGCTCATCATCATGCTCACGCTTAATACGATTTGCACTTTTCCTGCGATACTTATCGGCTTTTACATGAATGCTAAGGCCGGAATCAAAGAGATCGATATAAGCGTTCTCGCGTCTGACGAAGCTCAGTTCGCACTCATGATCGGTTTTATGATATATGCGGTGGTATCCATCATCATTTTCTATTTCTGGTACAGGAAAGCTTTTCTTAAGAAGCTTCCGGTTCAGACTTTCAGGGAAGCATTCCCCGGGAAAAAGGTTGCCCTGGCCCTGGGCGCTTCGTTGGGAACCTGGGGCTTGATCAATCTTGTATTAAACCTGCTCATCATGCTGTCACCCAATCTCATGGACAATTTCGATCAGATTATGGACAGCTCCGGACTCGGAAGCAATCTTATAACGACTGTCGTCTACGGAAGCATATTGGGACCCATAGCAGAAGATCTGATGTTCCGCGGAGTAACACAAAGCTATCTCAGAAGGTCCGGTCTGCCGATAGGTCTCGTTCTGTTCATACAGGCGTTGTTCTTCGGAATCGCACACTTGAATCTGGTACAAAGCTCATATGCAGTCCTGCTGGGAATGACATTCGGCCTTGTGGCATACAAATTCGGTAATATCCGTATGGCATGCATCGTCCACATAGTAAATAACATGATCTCATTCGGAGGAGAGATCGTTTCCGCCAAACTCGGTCTGTCCGATTCGGCAAACATGATCATATACATTGTATTGACTGTCATCGGAATAGTATCAGCTGTGTTCCTGATAAAGACCCCCGCTTACGTTCCGGAGGCGAAGACCGTCAGTCAGCAAGCTTGATGATCCCCATGGACATCAGCAGCAGCACCAGAAGGAAGGCAGGGGCAATAAACTTGATCATCACGATGTAAAGCCACTTCCTCCCGAGATGCTCTCCGTTCCGGGTCGCTTCTTTGATTACCGTATCCGGCTTTACCACCCATCCGATAAGAATGCAGGTGGCGATGCAGGTAAACGGCATAAGCAAATTGTTCGTAAGATAATCGATGATATCAAGTATCTGTCCTGTGGTTCCGTTCGGAAGATCGACTTTAAAGTAGAAGATATTGTATCCGAAGCAGACAACAAGCCCTATCACGAGAGCTATCAGGGACTCCATAACGGTTGCCTTTTTGCGGGACATGCCGAAGCCGTCTATAAGACTTGACACAACAGCTTCCAGTATGGACATGGCGCTTGTTACAGCCGCGAAAAGCACCATTGCAAAGAATGCCGTCCCCACGGCATTACCAAGAACGCCCATCTGCGCGAAGACCTTAGGCAATGATACGAACATCAGCGAAGGCCCTCCGTTCATACCCTCGGGACCCATGAAGACATAGACCGCGGGAATGATCATGACACCTGCCAGAAATGCTATAACCGTATCAAATATCTCTATCTGATTTACCGACTTAACGAGATTGGAATCGTCCGGCATATACGAACCATATGCTATCATGATCCCCATCGCGACACTTATACTGAAGAACAGCTGCCCGAGCGCATCCATTACTATCAGCAGAAATCTCTTCAGCGTAATACCTTTAAGGCTCGGGATAACATATACTTTTAATCCGTCTATGCCCGTAACGACGCCTCTTGCAGGATCATCATTCTTTATCGTCAAAGAGAACACTGCAACAACGATAACAAGGACGACAAGGATAGGCATCATAATCCTTGAAGACTTCTCTATGCCTCCGCTTACACCCATATATATAATGACCGCACAGATGGCAAGGAATATGAACATGTATATTCCGGGTGCAGTCCTGCCGGTTATAAAATCCCCAAAATATCCGTCTTCAGCCGCATCGTCGCCGTGACCGGTCAGAAACGCAGCGAAATACTTCAGTACCCATCCGCCGATGGCGCAATAGTAGGGCAGGATAAGGAAAGGAACCAGACACTGAAAATAACCTATCCATTTCCATTCTCGCGAGATGTGCATATATGCCGTAAGAGGGCTCTGCTTAGTCTTTCTTCCTATCGATATTTCCGTAATAAGAAGCGTAAAACCGAACGTCAGCGCGAGAACGATATATACGACGAGAAACAATCCTCCTCCGTCACGCGCTGCAAGATAGGGAAATCTCCATATGTTACCCAGACCTACCGCTGAACCCGCTGCCGCAAGAACGAATCCGATGGTTCCTTTAAATGAACCTCTTTCCGCTTTAACTACATCCTTCTTCTGCACTTTAAAAGACCTCCGCCACAAGAAGTGATTGTAGCACGGATAAGACTGTTTTTACAGTTCGAGTGTATCTACCCTGTCAAGAAGTTCTCTTAAATGCCCGATCGTATGATCAATCCGTACCTGAAGCAGCTCAGGGACTGTGATCCCCAATGTCGCGATGATATTAAGGAAGCGGATATAGGCAACGACCCTGATCTTGTCTTCCTTTTGCCTTATCTGTTCTTCGCTCAAGCCTTCGAAATAATCCGTCAGGATCCTTTGCCAGATCCGTTCGCACCTCTCGCTGCTTATCCCGATAAACTTCATCGTATTATCGGGTTCATCTTCAGGGAAAGCGATATAAGTTACATACAGCCCCTGAAGGTCGAAGATCGGACTTCCGATGCTTAAAGTCTCCATGTCGATAAACATCGGTTCGTTCTCCGTCATCATAACGTTCTTCATCTGGATATCGCCGTGGGTGATGGTATTGCATTCAGGCATACTGACAAGCAGGCCGCGCACCCTGTCCGAGATATCAGACGGAAGTACATCATTAAGCTTATCAAGGTATCCCGCGAATACCTCCTTGGCATCGGGGAACTGGCCGGGCTGCGCTTCGATCGAGTGTATCTTCCTGATGAGCTCAACATAGGTGTCTATCAGTTCATCCTGCTTATCGGGATTTCCTGCGACCACATCATTGAGATTCTCTGCTTTAAGAAGCTCGAACACAGCACCGTACTGACCGCCGACGCGGACCAGATCAAAGCTTATCGCGGTCGGGATACCTTTAATGAAGGCCTGTCTGGCTCGCTCACGTTCTTTGTTGATGATCTCGAGACTTACGGACGGTTCGTACACCTTAACGATAGTATCATCGTCGATCTTGTAGACAGTCCCCATGGCTCCCTTGCCGATGATCTCACATCCGTCGATGCTTATGGAGCGCATTTTCCTCTGCACATTCAAAATGTCGGTGAACCCGGTGATATCAAAGATCTCATAGAGTTCGGAACCGACATTTCTGACAGTCAGAGGCGTGTCACGATCCTGTGACAGTTTTATAAGTACGCGGAGACCGGCGCTCGACATGTATGTAATATACCCGGCATCGATAACAAGCTCCATGCCGGGTGAACCTGCCAAAAGACCGGACAGATCCTGCTCGAACTGCGCCGCATTATTCGAGGTGATATTCTCCTCGGGATACGCGACCAGCAGATTGTCTTCGGTCTCCGACTTCATGTTTTACGCGTCTGCCCAAAGACCGTGAAGGTTGCAGTATGCATATGCCTTCTTGACTTCTGCGCCCGGAAGGACTGCGAATACAGCCTGAGGATCTGCATCCGGCGTAAGCTTTGCTATCTGAGCTCCCGCAGTAGTCTCGAGTATCACAAACTGAATATAGTGTTCTGCCGTCATGGGATGCGCAACTGAACCTACATCTACGGTTACCTTGTCGCCGTCTCTTGTAACGACCGGTACATGCTTCTCGACCGATGCTTCAACAGATGCGGGGGAAAGCTCTTCCATGGCTTCACCGCAGCATGTCATCGGGACACCTGAATCTACTAACTTGATGGCAATATTGCCGCAGTGCCTGCAGCGATAGACTCTAACCTGCATTTTATTTCCTCCTTGTGATCTTAATGGATAATCTCATTCTAACATTTAAGTTATTAACGTTTTGAAAAGTATTATTGCATTTTCCGGTAAAGGGGCATGTGAAGATAGTCTCTGTGCTCCTTAAAGAAGCGCCCGCATTCGACCGTAACCTTCTGTCCGGTATGGACATCCTCCCATATCCCGGCCGGAAGATAGAATTGTGCCGTCCCTTCTTCGTTAAAAACGGGCGCTGCCAACAGATCGTCTCCGATCATATACTGCTTATCAAGGAACGCGCACACCGGATCATCTTCAAACTCGAGCACCATCGGCCGCATCACGGGAATCCCTTCGTCATGCGCCTGTTCTGATGCTTCCAGGAAATACGGCAGCAGCTTTTTCTTAAGCTCAGTGTAGTATCTTACGACCTCAACGGCTTCTTCATCGTAATTCCACGGCACCCTGTACGAAGACGATCCGTGAAGCCTGCTGTGGGATGACATAAGTCCGAAGGCTGCCCATCTCTTATAGACATCAGCCGTAGATTTGTCCTCGAAGCCTCCGATATCGTGACTCCAGTAAGAGAACCCCGACATCATGAGCGACAGTCCGCCTCTTATGGTCTGTTCCATCGACACATAATCCGATCTGCAGTCTCCGCCCCAGTGAACGGGAAATTTCTGGCTTCCTGCGGTCGCGGAACGCGCGAAGAGAACGGCCTGACCTTCGCCCTTGGCGCGAAGGAGCAAGTCAAAAACGGTCTCATTGTACAGATAAGTGTAGTAATTATGCATCCTCAGCGGATCCTGTCCACCGGAATACATCACGCCTTCCGTCGGGATCCTCTCGCCGAAGTCCGTCTTGAAGCAGTCGACCCCCATATCAAGGAGCGCCGCGAGCTTATCCTGATACCATTTCTTCGCCCCCGGGTTCGTGAAATCCACTATCCCCATCCCGGGCTGCCACAGGTCGGTCTGCCATACGCTGCCGTCAGTCTTCCTGATAAGATACCCCTGCTGCTGCGCCTCATCGAAAAGCTCCGACATCTGGGCTATATACGGATTGATCCACACGCACACCTTAAGCCCTCTGTCATGTATCTTGCGGATGAGTCCTTCGGGATCCGGGAACATATCCTTATCCCACAGGAAATTGCACCAGTGCGAGTCCTTCATCCAGAAACAGTCGAAGTGGAAGACCTTAAGATCTATCCCCCTGTCCTTCATCCCGTCTATAAAAGACAGCACTGTCTTCTCATCATAATCCGTCGTAAACGATGTCGACAGCCAAAGTCCGTAAGACCATTCCGGAAGAAGCGGCGCTCTTCCCGTCAGCTTAGTATAGACCGACAGAACATCCTTCATGGAACTTCCCGCGATAAGATAATAGTCCAGGCACTCGCCCTTCACCGAGAACTGTACTTTGGAAACATGTTCGCTTGCGACCTCGAAGTTCACTTCTTCCGTATGATTTACAAATACGCCGAGATCGTTATCCGTAATATAGAACGGCACATTCTTATATGCCTGCTCGGAAAATGTTCCGCCGTCCTTATTTATGATGTCGACGGTCTGTCCGTTCTTTATAAACGCGCCGAATCTCTCGCCCAATCCGTAAACATGTTCTCCGACCTTAAGGGATAACTGCTCCCTCATATAGTTCTGATCCGTATTGCCGTCATTGATGTAAGCGAGCGCCCCGCCTTCAGAAGCCGTGATACGCCTTCCGCCGCGCATGAGTGTCAAAGAGTAATCCTCTTTGCCGATAATAAGCCGGCTTTCTCCGCTTATCACTTCGATTTCTTTGCCGTCATCACTGATCTTCAGCGGTATCTTTTGGTCCGCTGCTGCATAATAAGAGGGCTCAAGCGTCTTATCCCCTTTATGATGATAAGCGCGGATGTGAAAGACATTTTCGAGAGGCGAGCTTATCCTTACCGTGATAAAAACGCCGCCGAGAGTATCGTTTCTGCCGGAAATGTGATATGCCGGAACCGTGATCGTCAGGATGTCATTATCAACATCTGCAAATCTTACGCTGTTTGCTTTATTTATCCTGATCCCGTTCTTAACAAGCCATGCCCCGTCCGTGAACTTCATGATGCACCTCCGATATACCGCCTGTGACTATTCTATTATATACAACCATAAAAATGAGAGCCCCGTACAGTTCTTTAATATGGATCAGCAGTTGCCTGTATAAACGTATTTGAGTTTCTTTCTTGCTGTCTTTGCTAATTCATAAACTGTACTGACAGGCGTCGGTCCGCGGTCTGTCATGTGAAAGCACGGATGGAAACGCGAGACGTGAAGAGGGATCTTCTCAGTTACCGAAGAGATCCATTCAGCCTCTTCGCGCATCATATCGATTGAGTCATTGATCCCGGGGACTATAAGCGTAGTCAGTTCCACATGCGAAGTCTCAGCGGCTTCCTTTATAAACATCTTCGTCATCTCAAAGTCGCCTCCGAGTGTGTTCTTATATATGCCGGCATCAAAGCACTTAAGGTCGATGTTCATCGCATCAATGTACGGGGCGATCTGCCTCAGAATATCAAGTTCCGCGGTGCCGTTGCTCACGATCACATTCTTAAGTCCGTTCTCGTGAGATATCTTCGCCGTATCGCGGATAAACTCGTATCCTGTCAAAGGTTCGTTATATGTAAATGCGATTCCTATATTGCCTCTGTCCCTGTAATTCAGCGCGATGCTCACAAGCTCTTCGGGATCGATGATCCGTGCGTCTTCCCGATAGAGTTTAACTTCATCTCCCCACGATATCTCGCTGTTCTGACAGAACGGGCATCTCAAGTTACACCCGTAACTTCCGACGGACAGGATGCGCGATCCGGGATAAAAACGGCTGAGCGGTTTCTTTTCGATGGGGTCCAAAGCGAGAGATGTCACACACCCGTAGTTCTCCGCGACCACCTTGCCGCCACGGCATACGCGGGCTCCGCAGAAACCTGTGGCACCTTCTCTTAACTCACAGTGCCGGAAACAGACATTGCATACGGCCGTATTCGTGCTCATTTTGTCATAGCATCGATCTCCTGGATCACTTCCCACATGACGTTGGCGCCGAAGCTCAACGGCGACGACGGCGCGGGAAGACGCAGGACATTGGTAAAACCGGCGGAACGGGCAATGCTTACGGCTCTGTCCATATGGTAATTACTGCTTATGAGAACGACCGGTTCATCAGAGCCGATCATGCTTATGGTATTTCGAAAATTATCTATGGTGGTCTCAGCCTGATCCTCCAGTATCATTCTGTCTTCCGGCAAGCCGCGCTCGATGAGAAGACCATGCATAACATCGGCTTCCGTCCTTCCTGATTCATCGGGGTTGCCGCCCGTCAGGATAAGAACGGCATCGGGATTAGCCTGCGCATAGTCTTGAGCAGTATCAATACGGGAAATGAGATCAGGCACAGGCTTGCCGTCCTGAAGCGCAAGTCCCAACACGATCGCATGATCTGCAGAGGCATCGTTCCTGATAAGGGTCCCGACGCATATCTTCACGCCCAGCACCAAAACAAATACTGTCAACGCGATCACCGCAAGCCTCAGTATCCACCCTATGCCTTTTTGCAACTTGTTCTTCATCATCGAAAAGAAACCGAAGCGGACATCTGCCGCCGTCAGGATAAAACAGGCGCATACTATAAGTTCATATCTGAACACCTTGCTGTAGGCATCCTTAAGAACAACAGTATTAATCCTGTAGATCATGATGACGGACAGATATACCGTAAATGCGGCAGCAAGAACTATCAGTAAATTACCTGTGACCTTGCGGGCTTTGCTTATCTGTTTCCTGTCAGACATGCCGGACCACCTCGAACCTTTGAAGATAAATCTTCTCATGCGAATGAATGCCGCCCTTATACATTGCGATCGACACCTGATCTTCGACCGTATCCACCCCCTCGAGATCGGGCAGCAGCAGGCCCCTTCTGCCGTCAGGCGTTGAGACTATGACGCCGTACCGCTTTACATCGAGCTTATCAAGAGAATCAATATCTTCCGGCTCACTCAGAACATCAACATTGATCTCGAGCTGACCGATCTCGTTCTCCTTCACGGCCGGAAATCTCGGATCCCTCGTTGATGCGCTTACCGCATTGTTGATTATCTCCTGCGCGACACAGGGTGTTGTAGGACCGATGGTTCCTATGCAGCCTCGAAGCTCGCCGTTCTTATGAAGCGAGACAAACGCTCCGGCACGTCTGTTCATCAACTCGTCAGGAAGCCCCTCGGGCATCTTAAGCTTCTTCCCGTCTCTTATATAGCTTGTCAGGGACTGCCTCGCGAGTTCGACATAGATATCACCCATTTTGACCTCCTTCGGGATAGAAAGAACATATACCGTATCCGACACCCGTGATGTCTTCGTGCGAATAAACTTTTGACGTCACTTTCCTGCCGTCCCACGCACCCGCCATTATTACAAAAGATCTGTGCCCGCATTCGGCTGCCCTGTCACAGAAATCCTCATCGAACTCCAGAAGCTCACCGAAAGCAGCGCGTCCCATGACATCCATTATCTTCTCATCGTACTCGGGACCTTCCTTCGCGAACCCGTACGGACCGTACGTCTTAAGCTTATGAGACAGGTCGCCGCTCGCGATTATAACAATGTTACTTTTTTCTGAATCTGCCGCTTCTTTTATTATTCTTCCCAGCTTGTAGTGGTCTTTATACGGCAGGCCCGACAAGCCGATGCGCACTATCTTGCCGCCCTTATACTTATTACGGATGAACCAAAGCGGCACTATCGTGCCGTGATCGAGTTCAGGATCCCGCTCACCCTTCGTCCCGCAAGGAAAGTCCTCGCGGTCTGCGATCTCACATATCTTCTTTACGAGATCCTCATCATAAGATTCATTAAACTCCACCTGCGGAGCCCGGAACTGAGCGAAAGATCCGTGCGCACCCGCTCCCGGGCTTATGTGAAAATAATCGTAATACATCACTGAATGAGGGCTTGTGATAACAATCGTATCAGGATTAATCGCAGCTACCTCATCTGCGACTCTCTCATAGGATTCGATAGTCTTAGCGACTTCCTTCTCGCCGCCCCTTCCTACAGCGGGAACGATGAGCGGCGGATGAGGGACCATAAATGACGCGAGAACCGGCATGGCGACCTCCTGGAAAACTTATGATGCTGATATCTAACTATAGTCTTACGGGTACTTCTTAAAATAATGACCATACATACATTTTAGTAGCCAACATAGGTTTTTGGTAGAAACTTTCTGTAAATCCGTATGAGCTTCGTTTGTTGACTTAATCCTCATCCGGCATTACGATAAAAGAGTAACGGATCAATTAGTTATTCGCGTTCCGCTGCCGCGACGCCCGTAAGGGCGGGGTTAATAATGATAAGAACCTCAGAATCTCATCATGAATGACAAAGCACAGCGCTCAGGCGCAAGTTTTTTGCTGTTCGTGAAAGGAGGTTCTTTTTTATGCTTCACGACAACTATTTTGACTACTATGAGAGGCTCGCTTCCTGGAAGTTCGACGAGTTCGACATCCGTTCCGAGTGCCTGACAGACTGGGATCTTTATGATGTCCTGCGCACACTGGTGACAAAGGATTCACGCGTCCTTGATCTCGGCACTGGCGGCGGCGAGAAAGTCATCACGAATTACCCCGAGTGTGCCGGGATCACCGCGACGGATTACTCGCCTCAGATGATCGCGACCGCAAACAGAAACCTTAAGGAGAGCGACAGGAAAGACATCACTTTCCGGGTAATGGACAACCTTAAGATGGATGTGCCTGATGAGTACTACGATGTGGTCGTGGCGCGTCACACGATAACGGACGCGAAGCAGATACACCGCTGTCTCAAGCCCGGAGGACACCTTCTGATAAGAGGCGTTGACAAGTATGACTGCTGGGAATTGAAAATGATCTTCGGCGGCGGACAGGGCTGGAATGATCCTGTGCCTGTAAGCATCACCGACTATGAGAATGTGATACATGCAGGCTTCAATGACGTGACGCTGGTACCGGTATGCGAGCGCGATTACTTCAAGGATCGCGATGCGTTCAAGGGATTCCTGACCAAAGTTCCGATCCTCGAAGGTGTGCCCGACGATGCGCTTCTTGACGAATACATCGCGCGCAACACGGTAAGCGGCTTCATCAGACTTCAAAGATGGTGTTACGGCATCACTGCCCGGAAGTGATGTCAGACAATATAATTCTGCGCCTGGCGATCGAACATCTCACGATACCGGCCGTTAAGCGCCATCAGCTCGTCGTGCGTACCCTGCTCTTTTATCGTGCCCTGCTCGAAAAGATAGATCCTGTCAGCCATCCTTGTCGTGGACAGCCTGTGCGAGATGAAGATGATCGTGTCATTCTTGGCATTCTCGATGAGGTTCTTATTGAGTTTATATTCCGAGACGGGATCGAGCGCAGACGAAGGCTCGTCGAGGATAGATATCGTCCTGTCGCCTGAACCCGCGAAGATCCTGGAGATCGCTACTTTCTGGCTCTCGCCGCCTGACAGGTTCGTGCCTTCCTCGCTGAACTCCTTGGTAAGCTGCGTGTTGATGCCGTCGGGCAGTTTCTGAAGTTTCTTGCCGAAGTCTGCCTTCTCGAGCGCCTTAACTACGGTGTCAGCATCTTCTTCGGATACTTTACGCATAAGGACATTCTCGGCAAGAGACGCGGCATAGATATTGTAGTCCTGGAAGACCGCACCGATCTTCTTGCGGTACTCGTCCGTCGCATACTCACGGATGTCGTGACCGCCGTACTTTATGCTCCCGGATGTGATGTCGTACAGCCTCATTAGAAGCTTAACGAATGTAGTCTTGCCCGCGCCGTTCTCGCCGACGATGGCTATCTTCTCGCCGGGCTTGATCTCAAGATTGATGTTGCTTAATGTATCCTTCTCGGAGTGAGGATAGCGGAAAGATACATTCTCAAGAGTAAGCGCTGCCGCGCCTTCTTCCGGCGTCAGTCCGTCCGCCTTCTCTATGACCGGCTTATAGTCGAGCATCTGCCTGAACTTCTCCGCATACTGACCGATCTGCTGGAAGTCGACGAGGCAGAAATTGATCTCGTTAAGATTGCTTCTTATGTAGTTCGATGCGTTGTTACCGGAAGCGACATCGCCCAATGCGATCTTACGGAGCACAAGCGCGAGGTAGCCTAAGTACGCAGGGATTGCGAAGAACGAGAATACCGTGAATACCGAGATCCAGTTGATAAGCGAGATCCATGTAAGCTTCGGTCCGTACTTCCTGCCCGCCGCAGTCGCTTCATCAAGCGCATCATCGAACTGCTGCTTCAAAGGGATCTTAACATCCGTGAGCTTGCACTCCTTGGCATACTCGGGCTGATAGAAGACGCGCTGCGAATAATTCGCCTTACGGATCGCGGTCTTATTCGCGACGTCCCAGCTGTACTGCAGCTGCTCTATCTTGAAGCGCGTCAGAAGATTAACCGTGAAGCCTGCGATCGGGAATACCGCGAGAAGAGGATCGATCGTGAATATCATCGCGGAAGCGATGCCTAATGCGGCGATGCCTCCGATGGTCTTGCTTACGACCATTACCGTCTGCTCTACCGCAGCATCTGCATTGCCTGCGACGATTACATACGTGTTGTAGTATTCGGGATCATCGTAATAGATAAGATCCATCTTGCTGTTGTTCTCGATGAGGTCTCTTTGTATCGTACCGGAAAGCTTGATAAGCTTCGCCTTCGACCACTCATCGATCAGCTGGTTGATCCACTCAAGGCACACAACGAGCACGAGCGAGATAAGAAGGAGAACTATCATTGATGAGAACTCCGCCTTGCCCGTAAGGCCGTTGATGATCATCTTAAGGATGAAAGTATCGTTGATTGCTTTACCCGCCTTGGACAGGATAAAGAGGACCATTATGCGCGTAATGAGAGGCTTATCGTAGTGCGAAGCATACTTGATCATGAAGAACGCGTTCTGAATAATGCGCTTGATGGAGATGCCGTTTTCTTTCTTACCCATAGAAAGCAACAGCTCCTTTCATGATCTCTTCGGGCAGGCTGTCCTGATAGTTCTCGGCCTGCAGCATGAACATCTCGTGATAGTAACCGTTAAGCTCCATCATCTGTTCATGCGTTCCCTGCTCCACGATCTTGCCGTCCTTCACAAGGTAGATCTCATCAGCCATTCTCGCGGACGACAGTCTGTGCGAGATGAAGATGACGCCCTTACCCTCGGACAGCTTCATCATGTTGCGGTACATATTGTACTCGGCAAGCGGATCGAGCGCCGACGAAGGCTCATCGAGGATTACCATGTCAGGCTGCGCGGCAAAAACTCTCGCGATGGCGATCTTCTGCGCCTGTCCGCCGGAAGGCACAAAGCCCTCCTCGTCGAACTCGCGGCTTATGACTGTATCGAGACCTTTAGTAAGTCCTCTGTGCTCACAATCGAACTGTGCGTCCTCCAAAGCACGGCGCACTTTCGCGTAGTCTTCCTCGCTCTGCGGTCTTCGCATGAGGACGTTCTCAGAAAGTGTCATCGCGAACACCTGAAGGTCCTGGAATACCGTGCCGAATCTGTCGCGGTACACGTCGAGGTCTATCTCATTTATATCGATGCCATTTACAAGGATTTGCCCCTCCGTCACGGGGTAGAGACCCATGAGAAGCTTGATGAGCGTCGTCTTGCCGGCGCCGTTGTAGCCCACGATGGCTATCTTCCCGCCCTTGTTCCACTTGAAACTGACACCGTTAATGGTAGGCGTATTCGCACCGGGATATGTGAAAGACACGTTCTTAAGCTCAACCGATTCGATCTCGTTAAGCACGATCTTCTCTTCCTTCGGCTTTCTGTCCTGCTCAAGGAACTCCTCCAAGTTCTCGAAAAGCTTCGACTCGTTAAAGATATAGATCCTGTTCTCTACGGCAGACTTAAGCTGGTGTGTAGAGAACGACATGGCAGTGATCATGGCGACATAACTTGAAACGTCAGCGACGCTGCCGTACTTAACGCGGAACGCTACATAGAAGTATGCGACTATGCCTGCGAAGATCGAATAACTGCCTTTCATGATGAACGAATAAAAGGCAGTCTTCATTCTGTATCCGAGTGAGATCTGCTCCATCCTATTGACGGCCTCTTCCTGCTTCTGAAGCATCAGGTCGTTAACATCATAGAGTCTGACCTCAGCCGCATATTTCTTCTCATAGTAGACGCGCTTAACGTATTCTGCAGTACGCTTGTCACGGGTGACAGCTTTCTCGCGCTCGAAGTTGGTCTTGGCATTCTTCTTACCGAAGGAGAGACTTACGATCATAGGAACGATCAGAAATACCAGGAACGCGGGATCGACCATAATCGCCAGAGCCACTGACATGACAGTTGAGATAACATTACCTATATACACGCCCGTCTTGATCGCGATGTTCATCGCCTGATCAACGCAGTTATCGAGAGCCCTCGCGTACTTATCGTAGAATTCGGGCGACTCGTAGTCTTTAAGTTCAAGCGTATCGGACAGATCGATTACTCTGTGGAAGATATGCCTGTAGACCTCGGGCGTCTTGATCTTCCTGTATGTCTCATACCAGCCGCAGATGAAGTGAATGCATATGTGACCCGAGCATGCGACCACAAGGAACCGGAACAGACGGCTGTACTCGATATTATTCTCGATACAGTTAAAGATGTATTTTGTCAGGTAAACGAAGAAGAATACATAAAAGACCTGCTCGATAGAATTCTTGAACAAAGTAAATACGAGAAGCAGTTTATCTGCTTCCCATATTTGTTTCATAGCATATAGAAGATGTCTTAACGAACTGTCTTTCTTCTTTGAACTCATGCCTCTATTTTATCAGAAGTTTTGCCAGCTTCAGATTTCTTATTAAAGATCGGCATATGTTCCCCGATTATCTTCTCCATCCGGATCATGTTGTACCAGCGGCCGAACTTATAACCGCAATGGTTACCATACTTACCTCAGTGCACTGCTTAGTGAATTCGGAATGCCTCTCGGTCCTCTTATCGCCGTCACCCCGTACTCGTCCCTTAATAAATCGAAAGTAAACTCATCTTCCTTATACCTTTTAAGAAGTTTGATCTTCATCAGGGCTTTGATCGTAAGATTCGAATCTTCATAGTTATACGGGATATCTGTCTCGAGGACTCTGCACTTATAAAGTATCGCAGACACGGGAGCCGCGACATAAAGGTATACCGTATCGCCGGTGTTGATACCGTTTCCCTGCTTCCAGTCGATCACATCAGACTTCCCGAAAGCACCGATTACATCGTAGTACTTGGGATTCGCGGGGATGATCCACTCCTTCGGCTCACGGTCTTTCTTCTTGCGTTTCTTTCTTGCTGTCGCCTCGAAGCTTACCTGTATGAGTTCGAATACTCTTTCGGCTTCCACGCTTCCGTCGAGGAGAACAGTCACCCAGTGACGCTTGTTCATGTGGTAAGCGGGGATGATGCCGTCTTCACTCAATATCATCTCGCGAAGGAAGATATCGTCGATCTTAAGGTTAATGACGGGTATCGTCTCTTTGCCTTCGAAGCCCAGAGTCTCACGCCTTACGTTCATGATGAGGGCAAACCATTTTCGATTGTCCTGATGGCGGAAGACAGCCGCTTCCGGCGTGCTGTCCCACGGAAACTCCGGATCCACCCCGTACTGTTGTGTTATATGATCTGTAATTGTCTGTCTCATATTTTTATTATGCTCCAATCCTTTATAAGTCTCTCCGGACTCCACGCTGCATTCGCGGGACTTGTTGACGGAAGGCAGATGCCCTCTCTGTTGATGACCGGCTGCAGATATTGCTGATACAGATGATAAGCCTTCTTTCCGTTAAGATATATGGCTTTTATGTCCGCTGTTGTGAGGATCTTGCTTATGTCGTTGACCTTCACGTTTCTGATGCTCGAGTCGGATGAACCCTCGATATCACAGGAGCCGATCACATCCCAGAGTGCGATGTGATTTCTGATAAGGAAGGCTTTCTTCTCTTCCGTTGTCTTTGGTGTTTCTTCGTTAAATATAGCAGCCGTCACCTTCCAAAACCTGTTCTGCGGATGCCCGTAGAAGAATCCCTCTTCCCTCGACTTCACAGACGGAAAACTTCCGAGTATCAGGACCCGGGAATCCTTATCGTAAACAGGCTGTATCGGATGAACGATCACAGTTTCTTCATTATCCTGAGGCACGCTTCGATGTGCATGATCCAGTGACGCGAGAACGGCATCTGAATAAGCCCGCGGACATCCTTGCCGCACCAGTAGTCGATGAGCCAGACGGCATCTTCGTCTTTACTTACGACACCGAGCGATTCAAGCTTCGCACGGCGCTCATCAGGCACTTTATTCTTAAGAGTCTCGAACGCCATGTCAGCAAGAATGCTCTCGGTGCTCTTCTTCACTTCCTGCACATAAGCATAGAGTTCATCGAGATCAAGTCCCCGTGTAAACTCCGCGATCTGTTCCTTATGAAGTTCGTTCCCTGTCGTAATTATGGGCGACTTGATCCTTTTCTGATAATCCCTTGCCAGAAGCACTTCGTCATCACCCGCGATCAGGTCATGCGCAACTATATCTTCTATCCTGAAGACATGCCAGATCGAATAAGCGAGATTCTTGCAGTGATATCCGTCCGCATTAATGAACGGCATCGCATCGAAGTCTTCACGCTTAAACTTCTCACGCCACGACAGCATCTCATTCATCAGCTCATCTCGAAGCGTCAGCAAAGTTCCGATACCTTCTTCAAAGGTATCTTTCTTCTTGATCCGGGACTGCATCGTCTTGTTAAGCGCGGACCATTCTTTGTTCATTAAGACTCCCCCGTCACATCTGATGTCTTACAGTCTTATACTCGTCGCCGTCTTTGTAAAACGGGCACTCCTTGCTTCTGCGGTTGGACAGTCTAATTACTTCATCCTCATCGAGGTCGAGATCGCAGAAAGCCTCGCCTGTTAATTCATCTGTCGCCGCATACTGGCATGTCTCACAACTCGCCATACTAACTCCTTTCGAGGTGTACTCACAGCCGCTGAATAAAAGCCGTCTTCTCCGTACTGTTATATCCCGCCTTCTCGTAGAAGCGCAAGGTATTCGGATCTTTCGAGCCCGTCAGCAGCATCATCTTGTAGCAGTTTTCTTTAAGTGCTATCGCACGCGCGAAGTTCAGGCACTCCTGCGCAAGACCCCTGCGCCTGTAGTCCTTATGTGTCACCACATTCTCGATGAAAGCATAAGGACGCACATTGCGTGTCAGGTTAGGTATGATAACGCACACGCAGGAGGACACGATCCTGCCGTCGACCTCGTTCACGATGAGATGATGGTTCGGGTCATTAATAATCTGCTCCCACGTATTGCTCAAGTGCTCGGTCTCTTCGGATATGCTTTCCTCATGAAGGCACAGATACAGCTCAAGCAGTGCATTAAGATCGTCCTTGTCCGCTTCTCTGATCATGACTTTATAATCTCCATAAACACATCAACTTCAGTCCTGTCGTACTCTTTGAAACCGCACTGTTCATAAACATGGATCGCGCGCGGATTGTCGACGTATACGCCTAAGTAAATTCTCCTGAATCCGCCCTCATTAAACCCGTACTCGATCATGCGCTTCAACGCCTCCGTGCCGTAGCCTTTATTCTGCATGGAAGCCGTCATGACTATGCCCCACTCAGCTTCGTCGCCGTCAATATTGAAGAATGACGTGTTGCCGATAAACTTACCCGTCTCCTTCTCTATCATCGAGAACATAATGTCGGGACCTTCGATCTTCTCCTTCATATACTCGATCTCTTCCTGCTCCGTGTACGGCTCGCGGCGGTCGTTTATGTACTTCGCCACATTCTCGATGTCGTTGACCATCGTGAGATAATCCGGTACAAGATCCAGCGTCGGCTCGATGAAGATGATCCTTTCCGATTCAAACACTTTGTTCATATTCACTTTGCTTTCTTCTCCATGACATCGGCGCACAGAAAGTCACCGTAGCCCGTGTCGATCTTTAAGTAATCGACCTCGCGGAATCCGCGCTTCAGGTAGATATTCTTCGCCGGGAGCGACGCGTGAAGGATAATGACGTCATACTTCTCGGATATCCTCTCCTCGGCAAAGTCCAGCAGTGCCCGGCCGTAACCTCTGCCCTGGAACTCCGGCAGCACGAACAACCGGTCTACCTCATTATCAGTGAGCGTTACCGTACCTGCGGGCACGCAGGAATCGTCAACAACCAAGTACACAATTCCCGCAGTAATATCGCGCATGATCTTCTCATCCGCGTGATGCTCCGAGAAAAACCTGACAGCGCCCGCAGGATAATACTTCGGATACACCGCATGTATCGTCTCCTGCGTGATCTTCTTGACTGCTTCAAAGTCACCCGCCGTTGCCTGTCTGATGTTCATATTATTAACATCTCACTTCTTTTTCTTCGGCGCGGGCAGTTCCGGGTACATCGCGTTCAACAGTTCGCACAGGAAGTCTGCATCATCAACATTATCCACGAGGAGCATCTCTTTCGCGCCCTCATACGGCAGCTCGAATTCCGCGTCGGGCATCATAGCGCACGCAGCCTTCACGGGCTTAACAAGGAAGCGGTCATCGTAGATGCCGCCGACGATCTTGCCGCCAAGATAGATGATGTACTCACCCATCATCGCGCGGCATGTCACATCGGTGAGCGCAGACAGCTGTCCCATTATAAAATCCAGATACTCCTTACTTGATGCCATTCTGAACACTCCTTTTCTTAAGCAGCCTCAGCCCCAGTACGAACACAAGTCCTCCCAGAATTATAAATAATCCCCACACCACATTCCAATACGGGGAATCAACATCAAACATCTTAGCCAGAAGATCAGCCCACAACTTCATCCCGGTCGCGATCGCGAACAGGTCAAACAGCACATAGCTTCCGCCTCCGATGTATATCCATCTCCACCAGTAATTATGACCTCGTTCGCATATAAAAGTCACAATGCCGAGAATACACAGTCCTGCCAGCAGGCCCATCAGTACAAAGTACGGCCAGCCCTTGTTTTCCAGAATGCCCATCCAGAATGAGGCATAAGAAACGCGGTCGATAAGCGCCCAGATCCTATGCAGATGGAACACGCCGAAGAACAGGAAGAACCACGGCTCCCATGCATGGACAGTCTTTAACCGGACGTCACTCATTTCTTGATTATCTTTGAAAACTCCAGTGCCTTGCCGACATCGCCGTCCACCTTGAGCTTGCCTGTGGTGAAAGCGAAGATCGGATCGAGCTTGCCGTCGATCAGCTTATTGAAATCTGCAAGACTCATCGTAACGGCGCAGCTGCGGTTGTCGTAGGGATACGGCTCGACATTGATCCTGCCGTCCTTAACTTCCACATAGAAAACTCCGCCGTTATCGCCTGTGAGGTTGACCTGCACCGCGAGAAAACCCATCCCCGACGCATCAACTCCCTGTGCGATACCTCTTACCTTAGTCAGGATCTCATCAAATGTCATAACTGTATTCTCCTTAAAGTTTAGATATTAACGCCCCGGAAGGCACATCTTGACGCCCACTCTTCAGAAGCGGCAAACTGTTTCAAACATAACATGAACCGCTTTTATTACTCAACACCGGTCTGTACACAGATGATCAATCCTGTTCATCGCAGATTACGATCCTTATGTTATTATAAACTTACCGTAATAACAAAGGGAAATAGATATTATGAACAGATCAAAGTTTTATATTTACGCGCTTCCGCTCGCTTTATTGCTGGTCATTGTCATTATCGCAGTATGCGTTAAGTGTCTCGGAGGGACTGTCCCGATGACACTTGAAGATCAGTGGGACTATTACAACAACTATGTCGGAAAGGTCAATGACCGTCATTACGACATCATGTTCTACAGGACGGTAAACAACGGTCCCGAAGCGCTTAACGCCAGAACCGTCAACTCGCTGAACATTACGTCTTCCCCGGGATGTCAGGGACACATATTGATACTTAACGATATTAACGGCTCACTGTTCTTAAGCGACGAGGACCTTACGGCCATCGCAGGTCTTCTTAAGGATCACGGGTACCGGATCGTATATCTCGGAACCTCCAAATTCCAAAGGCTCGTTGAAGCCGGCATCATCTCGTCGATACCTCCCGAAGGGACAAAGAGTGTCATCACATGGTATGACAGCAGCAATATCCAAAATACACGCAACGGCATAGCTGACAACACGATCGATCTTCCTCAGCTGGTGGAACAGTCAATAAGACCGGAACAGGTTCCCGTCTACACGCTCATCATGGAACTCGGGCTCAGAGATATCTACTGGACCTGATCATTAACGGACTTCTGGAAACACAGGTGATCAGGTCGCACTCACCGATATCAGGATCGAGAGATAATATTACTTGCGGACAAATCTGAAAACGTTCGCCTTGTCTTCGTCTGACAGTTCCGTGATGTATTTAAGATACATATCCGACACGTAATCGTTTCTGCCGTCGTCAGCGATCTTCTGCAGCATCGCGCACGCCTCGTCTCTGCGTCCCAAGTGGAACAGTCTTATCGCTTCCTTGAAGTCATCCGCGTTGGCGCTTCTCTTCTGTCTCTCCTCTTCGGGCAAACAGTCGAGCACCTCGTATACGGACTTGACCTCATTTACGCCGGCTACCTGTATCATGCCGAGGTAACGAAGATTAACGGCTTCGGTATCCTCCATCCTGTCGAGGGTATCCTTCGATATGAGCATCGCCGTCTTGAACTGCTTCGTAAGCGACTCGAGACGCGAGCTTAAGTTGACCGTATCCGAGATGACGGTGCCGGACAGACGCTCGCTCTCACCCACGATGCCCACCATCGCCATGCCGGAGTGCAGGCCGATACCGATGTTGATGCTGCTGACGTTAAGTTCATCAGCCGTCGTCGGGTCAAGCACGATAGCCTTATATATCTCGTTTCCCGCCTTCACCGCGTCATCCGCGCTCTCGAAAAGCGCCATTATCGCATCACCGATATACTTGTCGATAAACCCGTTGTTCTCTCTTATGACGGGACCCGCCTTACCGTATACGGTGTTGACAAAAGCGAAGTTTTCCTTGGCCGTCATGATCTCCGAATTGATCGAGAATGAGCGGATATCACAGAAGAGGACCGTAAGGTCGCGGCTGCTCGCATCGCCGAGAGACAATTCCGCGATGTTCTCTTTACCGAGATACTCCTTGAACTTCTGCGGGACGAACTTGTAGTAGAAGCTCTCTGCCTTGTCCTTCTCGTTAAAGAGTGTCTCAAGGCTCTGACCCATCTCATTGACCTTGGTACAGATCTCGCCGAGCTCATCGTTAGACCTGTAATTAACTCGTGCGGTAAGGTCACCTTCAGAGATCTTCTCGACCGTTTTACGGGCTTTCCTGATGGATCTCGTAATACCGATGGTGCTCATGGTAACGATGAAGGTCATGATAACGAAGATAAGAGAGCCGTACATGAACTCACTTACAACGAAGTCTCTTCTTATAATCCAGAAGCCCTTATTCTCGGTGGTTACAACAAAATAGAAGTTGCCGCTGCCATCCTTGTCGTTAATTCTCTTAACTGCATTAATGCTGCTGGTCCTCGAATCATTATCAAACCAGAACGAATTGATGTCATTAACAATATAAGCATCACCTGCGGTCTGATCCCCGTTAACGTAATTCAAGTCAGATACGCTGTACATGGGCTGAACTATGCGGTCGCTTCTTCCAAGAACAACCTCCTTCCCGTCAGGCTTCTGATATATAACGGAGAAATAGAAATCGTCCTTTAATATCGACAGACGGTCACGGGTTAAGCTCATGAGTCTGTCACCGAGCTCATGGTACGCTTCGCCCGTATTCTCATCTACAGTGAGAAGTCCGGAAAAATCATACCCGTCGAGCTCTTCACATCCAAGTTCAGCTATGATCGCTACTTCCTTCTCGATATTCTCGTTATTAAGTCTTATAAAATAACTGTACAGATTGAACGCTATAACAAATATCATGGCTACAAGAATAGGAATGGTAACAGCGATCTGCTTGAACAACAAAGTCTTTTTTCTGATGATAAGATTAATCAGAAGTCCGATGATCAATATAAAACGAACGTAATTTAAGACGGACAAGACATATATGGCAATATATCTTTCGGGCTTGATGACAATATTCTTATTCGTAAGCGTTCCGTTCTTATATACCTGAAGAGAATTATCACAGCAGACAACTAAGACTGCTTCACCGGTCTCATCGACATATGTATCCATATACCTGATAACAGAATCACCGCCTATATCGAAGACTTCGTGAATCTCACCGTCTTCGATCGCGAATACTTTGGTCGGTTCATTCTGATCAACTGCATAGAGCGTTCCGTTAAGAAGTGTCGCCTGCGCGAAGTAAGGATTCTCCGACTGTCCTTCGGAACTGATATCAAATGTATAAATGATATCTTCCAGCGGTTCTCCAAAGCTCGTCCTGTACACATTACCGTCGCTTCGTAAGAACAGGAACCCTCCGTCGATCGGAATAACCGAAGAAGTATATGTACCGTTCGAATCGTTCATATACTTATCACTTATGGTTATTCCGGATGTATTCGTATCGATGGAATAAAGAGTTACACCGTCCAGATCTACAACAGCAAAAGTGATCTTGCCGTCATAGTAATGAAGTCTGCTTAATCTTGACCCGCTCGAACTTACAGGGTATTCGATCTTACATACGTCGCCTAAATACCTGTAGTCCGCGGATAACCTGATAATTCGTTCTTCCGTTATAAATGTACTGTCAGTAGTATCATACGTGACTGCATAGATAACATTATCATCAGTAACGGCAAAATTATATACACGTATTTCTTCACCATCGGAGTCTGTCAGATGTTGGGATGCGTTAGCATAGCTTTGAACCCCATTGTCTATATCAAGAATTGCGCACAGCTTATCCTCTCCGATACCGTTATCCAGGAAAAAGATCGCATTGCCCTCATCGTTGATGCCAAACTCAACAACCCTCTCGAGAGGGACGATGTCGGGCGTATTCCATTCATCGTTCATATACGGGGAACAGTAGCGTTCTGTATAAGGAATTATCGAAAGAAGATTCGACAAGACGAGCAGAAATACATACAGGAGTACCAGCCACCTTGCTTTACCGCAGGTCTTACAGATCACCTTCTTCAGAAATGCTAAAGGCTTGATATCTTTCTTTTTCTTCATGTCATTCATCCTGCTTTTTGTCGATTAATCAACACATCGGCGCCATGTGTCGCCAATGGATAAAAACTACTTAAAATTAATGAATACAAGTCCTATCAAGCAGATTACGACCCCGAGAACCTTATTCCATGTAAACGCTTCACGGTAAAGAAAGTAACCGACGATAAGAAGCATGACCGCAAGCACCGCGCTCTGCACTATGAATCCGGTGCTTACCTGCCACCCCGCTTTATATGCGTAGATCCATCCTACTTCCAATCCCACGATCACTATTCCGAGGACAAAAGGCGCCCAATTCAGCTTGCTGTATTCCTTTACCAGATTGCCGTTCTTCCCGAGTATAAAATACAGGACAGCGCTTGCTATAGCTCCTATGATATAAGTCACCGTAAGCGATGCGAACGGATCCATTTCTTTAGGCACTGATTTTGTACAGATCTGATATACCACGTTCGACAGTATCACCAGTGCGATCGGCCAAATATAATTAAACATATCCCGTTATTCCAACCCCATTATTTCCCCGTAGATCATAACTGCGTTACGGACACAGTCTTCACAGGAACACAGCGGTTTTCCGTCAGTCACGGTCTTAAGATCCCTGCATTTTATGGCTCCGCACCGGTCACGGAAGGTCTCCTGTATCGTTCTTGCATACTTTAAAGTGCCGTTTCCTTCCGTCTTGAGTCCGGCGATCATCCCGGCCCCGATGAGAGCCCCGCAGGTCGCTTCCAGATTACCCATCCCTGCGCAGAATCCGGCCGTTGCCTGCTTTAACTGTTCATCCGTCAGACTTGTCTGATCGGCGAGAACGGCAGTTACTGCCTGAGAACAGTTATAGCCTTCCGATGTCTTCAGCCTTACTGCCTCATCCGCTCTTTGCTTCAACGTCATATTAACCTCCCGGAAAACAGCTTTGGAAAGATATTAACACAATGCGCCGCCGGAGATAAACCTTACTGAAGGTCCCGGTGATCCTGCTGAAGCTGCCTGATAAGTTCGCTCTGCTTCCTCGCTTCCGCGAAGACTCTGTAATAGTAGAATGCAGCAAAGATGATATACGGGATCGTAAACGATCTGTAGAACTCGAACCATCCTCTCGCGCTTATGGGTTCGATAAATAAGCTTATCCCGAGCAGCATCAGCCCTATAAGCGCGCAGGCCGTCAGGAACTGCACTATTATCATTACGAGAGGGCTTACATTATCGAAGAGCTTATGCATATACAGTACGAATGTCGCGATAACGCAAGTCGCGAACATGACGAGCACATTGACATTATTCGTCTGCGTCCCTGCTATGATATTTACTATCGCGCCTGCGACCGAGATGATAGTATAGACGCAGCACATCTCGATCAGATACTGAACAAATCTGCTCCTGTCCATCATCTCATCCTCCTCATCCTCTGCAGGTACTCGTTAAAACTCTGCTTATAACTTCTGTTGATGCAGATCCTCTCGCCGTTGTCGAACGAGGCGTAGACTTTCATGTTAAGGTCCGGCTTAAGCTGGGTTATCTTGTAGATATTGATGAGATTCGACTTGCTCACTCTCACAAAACCGTAATGCCAAAGCATCTCCTCACAAGAAGCAAGTGTGTCCATGATCCGGTACACACCGTCTGCTGTATAAGCGAAAAGCTTTCTCTCGACGTGGTCGAGATAGTAGATATGCTTAGGGTCGAGTATCACTTCCTCGCCGTCATCGAGATCCTCGTCTGCAGGACGCCCCTTAAGCTGCGGCCTTTCCGAATTCACCGAATCTATGATCTGACGGATCACGGGACGCATATTGGAATAATATACGTCCACGTGCTCATCATTATTGTTTTTGTCTTCGTAAAGATTAAGCTTCATCTTCTTATCAGAGACCTGCTGATGTCAGGAACTCCGTTACGCCTTCCATATATCCTTCGGGATCGTCTATAACGCCCATGATGTGCTCACTGTTGACATGCATGACCGCGCGCTCCCCGCAAGCTATATTATCATAGACAGCCTCCACCTGGTCAGGAAGGCAGACTTCATCACGGTCAGAGACTATGATCATCGTGGGAATATTATCGTTTCTTACGACTTCGATCGTATCAGCATCATCGTAATCGATGCCGTTAATAAGCTTCATATAGATCTTGCTCGTACCTGTAAGATAGACCGCCGTGAATGAATCCGTGTCGCCGTCGCCGAACATCTCTCTTAAGATAAGTTCCATACCGGGCACAGGGCTGTCACAGATAACTGCATCTGCTGCTTCCGCAGAACCCGGAACAACATTGGAAGCATAGACCGCTGCCGTCTGCGCGCCCATCGACTGGCCGTGAACGATAACCTTTGAATCACCGAGCTGCTCCCTCGCATACTCTACCATCGCCGCTACATCGAGCTGCTCGTTGATACCGAATGTTAACCTGCCGTCAGGATTGTCGCCGCAGCCTCTCTGGTCGATCGCGATTACATCATATCCTCTTAAGATATACTGCTCGGCAAGAGGATATATGCTCACTCTGTCGCCGCCTGCGCCGTGCACAAGGATTACGCACTCATCTTTCTGCCCGTCGAAGAACGTCCCCGGCACGACATTTCCGTCAGAAGCAGTCGCGCTCACCTCTGTGCCTTCGTAAGAAGCAAGGAAAGCCTCCGTATCATAGCCCCAGATCTCGAGCTGCTTCAGGCTTGCATCCTTTGTGTCTTTGCCGTCATTCTGATGAAGTATCCTGTCAGCTACATAGCCGCCCATGAAAGCGGAACCTGCCAGAGCGATAAAAGCGATCACTCCGAGTGTAATACCTGTTGCCTTGATCAACTTATTCTTTTTCATTGCCGTAAAACTCCTTGTTTTTCCTTGATGAGCACACTTTAGCAGAACAGCCGGCGCCGCGACGGCGTTTTTGCTCAAGTTGCATTACAGGATGTACAAGTTGCAGGATCGTCAGCCTTCATCAAAGAATATGCCGTAAAATCCCGTTGTTCTTAATATATCCATCGGATCTACGATCTGTCGATCTTTCCGCCGCCTATGACATAACCTTTGTCATCATAGAACACTGCCGACTGACCGGGGGAAACACCCTTAACGGGAGCGCTTAACGTGACCTTTACCCGGCCTCCCGGGGCCTTCTCTATAAAGCCCGGCCTCAACGGCTGGTGGTAACGCGATTTAATAAAGCATTCAAGCCTGATCCCCTCTTCAAGATCTTCGATGCTCATGAAGTTAACGTCTCTGCAGATAAAAGAATCACTCATCAGGGACATCTCGTTCCCGAGGACAACTTCGTTTCTTTCAGGAATGATCTTTGTGACGTAAGCGGGGACTCCGAGAGCTATGCCTAAGCCTTTTCGCTGGCCTACGGTATAGTGGTGTATGCCTTTGTGGCGTCCCAGGATATTGCCGTCACAGTCGACGAAGCTGCCCTCGCCCGGGACGGGGTCGGCTGAGTGACTGCTTATAAAGTCAGGATACTTGCCCTCGGTGACGAAGCAGATCTCCTGCGAGTCTTCTTTTTCTGCGCACGGAAGGCCTGCTTTCCTTGCGATCTCACGCACTTCTTCCTTGCTGTATCTGCCCAAAGGCATAAGTGTATGAGACAGCTGTTCCTGAGTAAGCTTATAAATCATGTAAGTCTGATCCTTGGAAGCGCTGTCTGCCGTCCTTGCGGAATATCTTCCGTTAGGAAGTCTCTCTATGTAAGCATAATGACCGGTCGCAACATAATCCGCTTCAAATACGTTCATGAGCTCCGTAAGCTTAGCCCACTTGACGTAACGGTTGCACTCGATGCAGGGGTTAGGCGTAAGACCTTCCAGGTATGCATTAACGAAGGGATCGATCACTTCTTTGGTAAACAGCGATGTGCAGTTATGGGGATGATACTTTATCCCAAGTATCTGACAGGAACGGCGTGCTTCGTCTATCTCGCAGCAGCGTCCTTCCTCGCCGTCTTCATCCTGCCACACGCGAAGAGTCACTCCGATAACATCATAGCCTTCCTGCTTAAGAAGATAAGCTGCCACGGCACTGTCTACCCCGCCCGACATTCCGACAATGACTCTTGCCATAGATAAACTTCTCTCCCTCACAAACTCAGTTCAAAGACTGCTCTTAATATAGTCACGGACCCTGTCATAAAGGACGCGCTTGCGCGGATCGGTATCTGAAGGCAGAGCATCGATACTGAAAAACCGCTGCTCGACGACCTCATCCTCCTGAACCTTCATATCTCCCGAATAATCAAAGCATATAAAGATGACCGCAGCTGCATATCCTGTATCCCCGTTGGGGTATTCATAATAGAATTCCTTGCCGGACAGGGTGGTCAGGAAGGTCAGCCCTCCGCAGACGAGACCGGTTTCCTCTAACACCTCCCGCCTTGCGCATTCTTCAAAACTCTCTCCGAGTTCCAATGCTCCTGCGGGATAATCCCAAAAACCGTTATCAGCGCGTCTGCCGAGCAGGATCTCCCCGTCCTTATTGACAAGGATCGCTCCGGCGCCCACAAGGATGATCGGCCTGTGGCCGACAGATTGTCTCAGATCCTTTATATAACCCATTCCTGAATCCTCATATATACTGAAGCTAATTATTCTTCGGACTTTGTCCACTGTCAACCCTCCTCTTCGGATCCCCCGGAGGCAGTGACTTGCAGTCGGCAGTTTTTATATTAAAATCTGTCTATGGGTATATTGATCAAAGAAACGACACGCGAAGAACGCGAAAAGATAGTTGCCGAGTCTATCGGCAATATAGACGGCATGTGCGACGGGTGCATGGCGGGACTGGCCGATATGTATCAGGATTATATCGACGGCAAGCGGGAGATAAAGGATATCAACGCGGAATTCCGCGCTCACTTCGTCTCAGGCGAGGGCGAGGATAGAATAAACCCCCGCCCCTTCTGCCCTTAAAGCATCATCTTATATATCGCGGTGCAGTCTTCCTCGTTAAGCGTTACGAATCCCGAGACAGTGCCGTCTCTTCCGTCTCCGTAACAAAGATTCTTAACGAGCGCCGGAATGTCTTCTTCTTTGCCGCCGAGTTCACCCAGTGTCGACGGCATCCCGATAGAGGTAAGAAAATCCCTAAATGCATCTATTCCTTCTTCAGCCGTCTGACAGCCCCAGATCCTTACTGCAGCCTGTTCGAATCTTGCCCTGTCATGGCTTAATTCAAACTTAAATACCGCGGGCATGGTTACCGCAAGTCCCGCTCCGTGCGCACAGTCGTACAATGCCGACAGCTCATGTTCTATAGCATGGCTGTTCCAGTCCTGAGATCTTCCTACACCGCAGGAATTAGTGTGGGCCATTGTACCCGCCCACATGATATTCGCACGCGCCTGATAATCGTTGGGATCCTTAATAACCTTCGGGCCCTCGTTCTTCATAGTAATAAGAAGGGCTTCAAGCAGTCTGTCGGTGACCTCTACATCCCTGGTATTAGTAAGATATCTCTCATACAGATGAGCCATGATATCCGTTATGCCGCATGCAGTCTGATATGCAGGAAGTGTGGTTGTAAGTTCCGGATTAAGGATAGAGAACTTCGGTCTCAACGCTTCGGCTCCCGTTCCTCTCTTATACATGCCTTCTTCCTTGGTGATAACCGAATCTCCCGATCCCTCGGAACCCGCGGCCGCTATGGTAAGAACGGTTCCTACTGGCAGCGCCTTCTTAACCGAAGCCTTGCCCGAATAGAAATCCCAGAAGTCTCCGTCATAAAGGACACCCGCAGCAATAGCCTTGGAAGAATCGATAGCGCTTCCTCCTCCAACCGCGAGGATAAAATCAATGCCGTTTGCCCTGCAAAGATCGATTCCCTCATAAACAAGCCCGCTCTTGGGATTAGGCTTAACCCCGGCAAGCTCCATGAAAGGTATGTCTTCCTTCGCAAGCGAATCCTTAACCCTGTCGATAAGACCGGATCTTACCGCGCTGCCTCCGCCGTAATGGATCAGCACGTTCGTTCCGCCGCACGCCTTAACAAGCTGTCCCGCCTGCGACTCCGTACCCTTTCCGAAAACAAATCTCGTAGGTGAATAGAAAGTGAAATTATCCATATGATTCTCCCTTTAGATCATCTGCGCCTTTGCTGCGGCTTCCTCAAGAGTCATCCCGGAGTACTCCTGAGCCCTGAAGATCCTGCCGTTGACGTCGTTATCGACAAACGCGCCGACAACAATGCCCGAAAGGGCGCTCTCGGGGGAATTGGGAGCATTGGGCCCGCCGAGATCGGTCCTGCACCATCCGGGATCTGTGAGATTCATCGTAACGCCTGTACCGCCAAGTCTTGAAGCCATATCTATCGTGATCTTGTCGAGCGCTGCCTTGGCCGCAGAATACCCTGCCTGTTCAGGTTCAAGGGCTATTCCGCTCGTAGTGTTTACGATCCTTCCGAAGCCGCGCTCTATCATCCCGGGGAGAAAATGATAGCAGATCATCGCGGGTGCGATCGTATTAACATTGAAGCTGACCGTATAGTCCTCAACCGGAGTCTTTAAGTAATCCACACGGTATGCGATCTGAAGGCCCGCGTTGTTAAGGACCACATCTACATCTACACCTAAGCTGTCGATCTGCTCGAGCATTCTTTTTACGGAATCAGGATCACTAAGGTCAGCTTCTACCGAATGACACTTAAGACCTTTGCCGATAAATTCCTTCTCGAGCGGCAACGTGTGTCCGACACTCCTGCTTTGAAGGATAGTGTTGCATCCCCTGTCTGCCATAAACCCGGCTGCAAGCCTGCCAAGTCCCCGTGATGCTCCTGTTATTAATACCCATTTGCCGCCCAGGTCTACCATCAGACTGCTCCTTTCGCGCTCTCGAGAGCATCGATAACCCTGTCGCACCACTCGTCAAACTCCGGATCTTCCACCTGAAGTTCGGGATGGGAAAGGACATTATCGAGCGCCATCTTCACGCCCTGATCGAATCTTATTGCCGTCCTCATCTGAGGCACTGCCCTTTTAAGCTTGCTGTTGTCAAACACGACCGATACTGACTTATCCCCCGTAAGAGATCCTTCAAAATCATAGCCGTACTTATCGCCGCATGCCGACAGAAAATCGGATGCAACATGATATGCCTTAAGTTCTTTCCCCAAAGCATTCGCGATCGTCTGATAGATCTGATCCCAAGTCAAAGACTCGTCCGATGTGATATGGAAAGCTTCTCCGATGGCATGGGGATTGCCCATCAGGCCTGTGTAACCGACGGCGAAGTCTCCGTTCCAGGTAACTGTCCACAGAGAAGAACCGTCTCCCTGGATAATCACCGGCTTGCCGTCGATGATCCGCTTTACCACCTGCCAGAATCCTTTCCTGCCGTGTACTCCGAGGGGAATATTACGCTCATCATAAGTATGGCTGGGTCTGACTATCGTAACCGGGAACCCTTCTTCCCTGTACTTGCGCATAAGGAATTCTTCACATGCGATCTTATCGCGCGAATACTGCCAATGAGGATTCGACAGTGTCGTACCCTCGGTTATTATGTACCCTGCCGAAGGCTTATGATAAGCGGATGCGGAGCTTATGTAGATATACTGCTTTGTTCTCCCTGCAAAGAGCCTGTAGTCTCTTTCAACCTGATCAGGAGTAAAACCTATGAACTCACCTACAACATCAAACTTCAAGTCGCCGATCTTCGACTGGACATCCGCCTCGTCGTTGATATCAGCCTTTATCAGCCTGACATCAGAAGGGATAACATCAGTTCTGTTGCCCCTGTTAAGAACATAAACTTCCCAAAGAGGATCTTCCGACAAGCGCTTTACTATGGCAGTGCTGATAGTACCTGTTCCGCCGATAAACAATGCTCTTCTCATAAATGGTCACTTCCTTTCTTCTCCTTCATAATAACCGAACGGCAGATTTATTCTTCTCACATTCCGAGGTATAATCTTATCAGATTTTGACATAAGGTCTTAAAACATGGATACATCCGGCTACGAATCATTATCCTTTAACAACGCCCGTGCCATTAACGTCGCCGGACCGGTTTCCGAACGGTCTTTTCCCGCGCACCGCCACGCTTACGGCGAGATCATAGTGGTCGGAAGCGGAAGCAAAAACATCTTCCGGATAGATGATAAACTGTATTCCCTCACCCCCGGAGACATAATCCTCGTCTGGCCGATGGAGACTCACGAGATAGTCGATGCGAACCGCGAAGACTGCATAATAGTTCAATACAGCAACACCTTTGCGGATTCACTTTTTGACTTCAAGCGCATAATCAGCCGTTACCACGATCTGCATATTCTCTGCATAAGATCTCACCCGGTCCTTGTCAATAAACTCAAGTCAATAATTGAGAAGTTACAGATGGAATGGCAGTATGACGATCCTACACGGGAGATGAGATGTGCCATGCATCTTCTCGAGTTTATGAGCATTCTCGGTAACGGTCACTACGAACTTGATGCCGATATCAGCAACGACGGCAGCAAGACGGTCTCCGATACAACCCTTAACAACATCATCTGTGTTATGGACTATATCAAGAACAATCTTACGGCAGATGATCTGTCACAGACCGCCATGGCTTCGCTCGCAGGCATCAGCAAAGATTATTTCTCACGGGCATTCAAAGAAGTCACGGGGCAGAATTATATTAAGTGGCTTAATGCCGTCCGCTGCGAGAAAGCGGTATCGTTATTCCCCGAAGAAAGCCTTACATTGACGGAGATAGCGATGCTTTCAGGATTCAAGAGCATTCCGTCGTTTAACCGCGTTTTCGCTTTATATAAGAACTCATCGCCGTCACAGTACAGAAAAGCTTATATCGAATCGGCACAGTAAGATATGATATAATATTATTTTGGGAGGTAGCTCCCGGGGTATTTCGCAAAGGTAAGGAATGACAAAAGAAAATGAGCGTCATCATAGACAATATCAAGAACAATCAAGTCAGGAAGATGGATACACACGGCAACGAAGAACTGTACGCCGTGTCGATCAGTGTATGCCGCAGCATGTCATCTGACGGATTTGCAACATTTGTATGCGAAGGTGAACGGATATCATTCAACGATACAGTGTGTAAACTTGTATTTCCCAAGGATGAGACCCGCACATTCAAGATCAAGAACAATGACGGCAACTATACGACTGCATCGATCTTTATTTCCGATGTATCCGATTCATATATCGCTTCTATCGAAGAAAGGAAAAGAGAACGCGAGGAAGCACGGATCCGGGAACTCAATGCCAAGTTTCACGATACGATCTACTATGCCGTATATACCAAGAAGAACAATAAAGAATCCGTACTGCATTCGTACAAGTCCGTAGAAGAGGTCAACAGCGAGGTCCGCGATATCGTGTTCAAGGAACTCGATGCAGATCTCAACCGCAAACTCATGAAACGTTCGGTAACCGAATGTGATCTTGTTATCTTTTCCGAAGAAGGCACGCTGAAAATGCTTCGTACAACCTTGAAGAAGAGCGCCTTCTCTTCCGCTAACAACTTGGGTTCCGTCAGGGAAAACCTCTATTATGTCCGCAACGACAAACGGATGCTCATTACCACATGGGACTGGTCTGAAGTGATAGATGAAGTTTCACTGAAACAGATCTATAACGATGATATCCTTCACCTGGAACGCACGGAAGAAGAATGGAAAAGGATACAGGCAATAGCGAGCACCAATGTCAAGAGCCGGAGCTTTAAGGTCGATAATCTGACAGACGGGATGATGTATTAATAGTTTACGCATGTAATTCTCCTTTATAACCCCGCTGACGAAGAGTGAGCGGGGACATCCTTCTGATATCCGTATTGCGCCACACGCTCTTGCTTATCTTGTACACACCGTCGTGATAAGCGCCTTCCCCCTCGAAAAGCACCACAAAGCCGCACTTCTCGAGCACTCGCCCCGAGGCAGTGTTCTCCTGCAGCCTTATGCCGTAAACTTCGGATGCACCGACTCTTGCAGCCATCACGGGAAGGAACGCGGCAACGGCTTCTGTGGCATAGCCCTTTCCTGTATGAGGCTTAGCCACATGGTAGCCGATCTCCCATTTGCCGTCTTCGATCGGGACTAACTGAACATAGCCGATGTTCTCATTGTCTTCCTTAGTGATCAGCGCATAGACCAGCGGACCTTCAACAGAACCATACTGAGAAATAAGGAACCTGACCGTCTCCACGGCCACATCCAAAGTCTCGAAGACCTCATCCGGAACGAACCTTCTCGTATCTTCATCGAGGGAGTTCTTATGGACATCCATTGCCATGTCCATGGTCAGTTCAGTAATTATCAATCTCTCTGTTTCTAACAGCATTCCGATCAGATCTTCTTCAGATAAAAATACTTGCTCAGTTTGGGGGCCTCATCCTCAAGGACATATTCCACGTCATCTTCCGCCGCAAAGCAGAACTCCTCGAAGTTAAGTTCAACGTCGTTATCGATCGCATAGCCGGAGAATTCATCAGCGATGAAGCTGCCGGTTCGGAAGTCTTCAGTGATTCGTTTGATTTCCATTTTCCCAAACTCCTTCAGGCAAAGATCTGATACATTCAGATTACCATAATCAATGGGAGGATTAATTGCTACTCTAAAGTTAGGTAGAAAAGGTAGCAGCCAGTTGCGAATGGACTATGTGCGCACCTTATCAGGTGATCCACGATCTTAGATAGCAAGGCTCTCGACGAAACCATTAGCCTGTCGGTAACCAATCCACGAATAACAGAGTGGCTACTTGTCGGAGACTGTTATATTGGCTCTTTCCAAATGT
>JAFXPN010000035.1 GCA_017527865.1 Clostridiales bacterium | reverse complement strand
CTTATGCTCCTTGCTTCTGGTGCCGGCGCATACCGCGTCAGGGCAGCTATGAACAAACTGTCGAGAGCTCTTAATATAACCTGTAATGCCAATATCGGCATAAAGTCGCTTGAATATACCTGCTTTGACGGAAAGGAGTCCTATACAAATGCACTTTCCAATGTCACAACGGGTGTAAATACGGGAAAACTTCAATATCTGGAAGTATTCTGTGACGGTTTCACCGAAAGAGCGGACCGGTATTCCATTGATGATTTTCACAGGATGCTCGATACGATAAACGCATCGGGAAGTAATTATAATAAACTGCAGTTATGCCTGGCGGCGGGTTCTGCCTGCGCTGCATTTGCTTTCCTATTAGGCGCTGACTGGCTGGAGATGATATTCGCATTTTTTGCTGCAGCGGCCGGCTTTTTTATCAGAAAGACGTTGCTCGAAAGAAAGATCACGCTTTTCGCAAATGTGTTTGCTGCCGTGCTTACATCGTGTTTGGTCTATCTTTTCCTTGTTATGTTCATGGGGCGTTTTATGATGACGGACGAAGATTTCGGGGCAGGGTATATCTGTTCGATATTATTCCTGATACCGGGATTCCCGTTGATAACCGGCGGGATCGACCTTGCCAAGCTCGATCTGAGATCAGGCATAGAGAGGATAGTCTATGCCTTTCTTGTAACTGTTGTTGCAGCAGTTACCTGCGCTTTTACGGTCCTGCTCCTTGAGTATGCCCCGCAGGAATTTGACACCGTTACGCTGTCTTATCCCGTGAAGTTAATGCTGCGCTTCGTTATGAGCTTTATCGGTGTATACGGATTCTCAATGTTATTCAACAGTCCCGCCAAGATGGCGATGACAGCGGGCTTAATAGGAGCGGTCGCAAATTCCGTAAAGCTGCTTATCACAGATGCGGGATTCTCCGCCAATATGGCTGCATTCGTCGGAGCTTTTCTTGCAGGCCTACTGGCAACAGCAATAAAGGGTTTTGTCGGCATCTATCCGCGTATCACGCTGACGGTTCCTTCCATAGTTATCATGGTCCCCGGAATGTTCCTTTATAAAGGTATACATTTCGTAACATCAGGAAACTACACTTCCGGATTCGAATGGCTTTGCAAGGCCCTGGTAATAATCATGGCTCTGCCGTTGGGATTGGTATTCTCCCGTATATTGACGGATAAGAATTTCCGGATATCAAGCTGATAATTAAGTATAAAATGCATTCAATGTAAAAAGGCTGTCCGACGGGACAGCCCTTAGTATCATCTGTTAACCGTTATCTGTCAGTCCCAGTCATAGTGATAGTTTGTGATATAGAAGTGCTGAACGGGTTCCTCGGTAACTCCGGTGATAGTTGTATTGGTCGTTTCTCCTGCGGGAAGAGAACCGGATCTGGGAGTACCGACAAATGAATTATGTTCTTCACCTGCTGTGAAAGTATAGTAATCGGATGTAAGTGATGTAATAGTGGAGGAAGTATTAAATGTGATGGTAAACTCATTTAATCTGCTCATATTGACCGTATCTCCGTTATTGGTGATCGCGATATCAAATACAAATCCGTCAGATGTTACACGGGGGTTAGCGATCGTATAGCTGCATCTTACGGGCGAATTCGAAGAAGGAGCACGTGTTGTTGTCGTTGTTGTCTCTTCTTCGTCTTCTTCTGATTCTTCGGGTTCTTCCGTTTCCTCAGGCTCTTCGGATTCCTCAGGTTCCTCAGTCTCTTCAGGTTCTTCAGTCTCCTCGGTGACCTCAGTTGTCTGTTCAGCGGTTTCAGAAGGTTCAGTGGTCTGTACTGCAGATTCTTCTGTTGTTGTCTGTTCAGTTTCCGCTTCTTCCGAGGATTCGGCTGTCTCAGAAGATTCGGTTACTGCAGTAACCTGAGTCGAGCGGGTTGTCGTATTATCCTTGCCGAACCATGACTGATAATTATCAATGATCCAGAGTGCAACAAATATTGCCGCAAGAACACCGATAAGTGCAAATATGCCGCCCTTGCCGGGTTCTTTGACCTTTTTGTCCGGTTTGCTCTTTTTCTTGGATTTCTTAACAGTTGTAACGGGAGCGATCTCGGTCTTCTGGTGGTCAGATCCCGTATGAGAAGTACCGGGTCTCGAAGAAGCGGGCTGCTGTCTCATCGTACTGTGTGCAACGGGCCTTGATGAAGAAGTCACTTTTGCCGCGTTAGAAACCGGAGCTTTAGCAGGTTCAGGTGATCCCGCAGGACCGTTGAAGACGAACGGGGAAGGTGCGCTCTTTGCAGGTTCTGCAGGAGCAGTATTTACAAACGGAGAAGGGGCAGCGGGAGCAGCAGGAGCAGCAGGAGCCGCAGGCGCGGCAGGAACAGCGGGAGCTGCAGGAGCTATAGGAGCCGCAGGTGCAGCAGCTGATAAAGGAGGTACCGGGGCTGCAGGAGCAGCCGGTGCAGCGGGAGCAGCCGGAGCTGTAAATGCGGTATCTTCCTTAACAGAAACGGGTGATTCTGAAGGTGCCTTCTTAAAAGCATCCACTCCGCTCTTTACCTTTCCGTATGTCTTTATTCCTGCGGCTTCGGTCTTCTCATCGGCAGATGCCGGAGCAGTCTTGGGAGCTGAAGGCGCAGGGGGGATCCTGTCGGCATTCTTAGGCTTGAAGGGATTTATGGCAAGAGCTTCCTCGTCAAGCGCGAATTCATCGTCAATACCTGTCGTAAAGGAACTGGTAGAGTTTGAGGAAGCAGCAAAATCCAGGTCGCTGCCTGCGTCGAAAAGCTTCTTATCAAGAGGATTGTCATCCTGTTTGATCCCTGTGAATTCTTTGAAATCGAGTTCAGCGTCAGAAAAGGCGGGATCATTCATCGGTGCAACCTGTTCAAAGTCTTTCTTTTGAAAAGGAGAACGAACGGGTTCTTCAGCTGCCGGCTCGTCTTTGTTATCTTCAGGTTCAATACCGGATCTGGCGGATTCACTTTCCTTGATCTTATCGGATATTGAAGATTTGTCATTGGCTTTGAATGACAGCATAAAAGGTGAATCGACAAATTCGCCGTTCCCGTTATCTCCGTTGGTATTATTGTTGTTGTTCATATTCTCGGGATCGATGATCATTCTGATACCTCGTGTATATTTTTAGTAATTAAAATTATATTTGATAAAGCCGCTTTTTCAATTATATCGTGCAAGGTGTAATCAAACGGACATTAACTTGACACAGCAATTATCCGATGATATTATCATTTGGCATTTGATGATAAGCTCGTGTGGCGGAATCGGCAGACGCAACGGACTTAAAATCCGTCGGAGTAACATCCGTACCGGTTCAAGTCCGGTCACGAGCACCACATCAATCAATATACCAACATCGCGGAGTGGAGCAGTTGGTAGCTTGCCGGGCTCATAACCCGGAGGTCGTGTGGTTCGAGTCCCGCCTCCGCAACCAGAACAGACCGTGAAGTTCATACTTCACGGTTTTTTGTTGTATCATTGACTGTATGATATATATTTTTACCGCTTTGGAGTGCGAGGCTAAGCCTCTCAGAACCCTTGAATCGGATGATGTGAAGATCATAGTCACCGGAACGGGCAGGATCAACGCTGCTTTTGCCGTCGGGCGTACATTTCCGTCAGGCTTAACGCGCAGTGATCTGAAAGATACTCTGGTCTTCAATATTGGATGCTGCGGTTCGAGAGAGCTTGACGGTCTTTATATCGCCGATAAGATCACAGATGAGCCTTCAGGCAAGGATATGTATCCCGACCTTCAAAGGATATGCAATGTCAGGGAGGCTCAGGTCATATCTTCAGACAGGGTCAATAAAGATCCGTTAAGCGGCATATTGTACGATATGGAAGCTTCTTCCTTCTTTCAGGCTTCTTCGAAGCTCATAAGTCCTGACAGGATATTTGTCCTTAAGGCAGTAAGCGATAACGGATATACGGAGGATATTACTCCTTCGGTCATTACCTCGCTCATAAGCCGACATCTTGCCGAGATAAAAGAGATAACAGATTCTGTGATCACGGGAATGACGAACCGTGAATACCGTGATTATGAAGATATCTATGAGGGCTTTCACGCATCGGAATCAATGAAGGTTCAGATCAGGGAACTTGCTGAATATGCATACAGTACGGGCCAGGACGGAAGAGAGCTGTTCTGTAAGGAAATGAATGATATAGCTTCAAGGAAGGACGGGAAGGAGGCTATCCTGCGTGTTCGGGCATATCTATGTGGAGGATAAGGCACGGGATCATGCGATGACGCGAAGGATCCTTGACCGGTTCAGCGACAGTACTGTCATCGGGATAAGGCACTTTAAGGATGTTTTCAACAGACCCGGCCAGGATGTGCTTATACAGGGGAAAGACCGCAGCCTTATTCTTGCGGTAAATGACGGCAAGAAGATATTTGAGGCTTCCCCCGTTTGTCAGGATATGGGTCTCGGGGATTTCTTTTATGCGGAATCTGCGATGAACTGCATCTTCTCTTGTGATTACTGTTTTCTTAAGGGAATGTACGGCACGTCGAATGTTGTGATATTCGTAAACAGTGATGATTATCTGGCTGAATGCGCGCAAAGGCTGGATAAAGGTCCGATGTATCTTTGCGCTTCGTTTAATACGGATCTGGGAGCTCTGAACGGTATATGTGAATGGCAGAGCATCTGGGAGGATTTTGCCGCATCACACACTGAACTGACACTTGAACTGAGATCAAAATCCGTGATACATGATACAAGGACCGAAGATAATATCATATACGCATTTACGCTCTCGCCCGAGAAGATAATAAAGGAATTCGAGAAGGGAACTCCTTCGCTTGACAAGAGGATAGAAAGCGTTAACCGCGCTCTCGCGAAAGGTTCGTCTGTAAGGCTTTGTTTTGATCCGCTCATCTATATTAAAGACTTCGAACTGTGCTACAATGAATTTGCCGATAAAGTTATCAGGGATATCGACATTATACGTGTTCGTGATATCAGTATCGGATCGTTCCGTATATCATCGGAGTACATAGCAGCGCTGAGAAGAGCCTGCCCGGATTCTTCAGCCGTACTCTATCCGTTCGAGAAGGAAAACGGTTTCTGTGTCTATCCCTCCGGAATACGCAGCAGACTGATCGGAACGCTCGAGAAAAGATTTGTTGAAGAGGGATTTGGATCAAAGCTTTATGTCATGCGATAGAAGGACTGCCATAGTAACAGGAGCTTCCTCGGGGATAGGGCTTGCGGTCGCGGATATGCTCGTTTCAGAGGGCTATGATGTTTACGGCATTGCAAGGCATTTTAATGAAGATGCCGGTTACGGTTTCAAAACAATAGTGTGCGATGTAAATGATACGGACAGACTTTTAAGATCCGTAGACCGGATCGGAGAAGTTACTTTGCTCGTAAATTGTGCAGGAGCCGGATTCTACGGACTCCATGAGAATCTGACACCGGATGAGATCAAGCAGATCGTCAGAACGGACCTTGAAGCGCCGATGATACTGTCAGGATACCTGATCCCGGGATTCAAAAGACGCGGCAGGGGAACGGTAATAAACATCAGTTCCGTGACTGCTTTTAAGACAAATACCCACGGCGCTGCCTACGGAGCAGCAAAGGCAGGGCTGTCGAGCTTCTCGCAGAGCCTTTTCGAAGAGGGACGGAAATACGGTGTCAAGGTTATTGATATCTGTCCCGATATGACGGATACCAACCTTTACAGAAACGCGGATTTTACCTGTGATGACGATCCTGAAGCAAGACTGGATCCGTCACGGGTTGCTCAGGCGGTCAAAGCTGCGCTCGAACTCGGCGAAGGAGCATGTGTGACGAGGCTGACGATAACGCCGCAGAAGAATAAGATCAAAAGGAGAAGCAAAGATGAAGATCGATCTTAATAATGACTGGATATATAACGATGATTTCAATGCGCTTCCAGACGGCGAAGAAATCAGGATACCGCATACAGTGGCGTTGACGCCTTTTCATTATTTTGATGAATCCGTCTATCAGAAGGTATCGGGATATATTAAATACTTTAAGGCTCTGAAGGCATGGAAAGACAAGAGGGTATTCTTACGCTTTGACGGGGTGGCGCATGAAGCGACCGTATATGTTAACGGACTTCTGTGCGGAGTACACAGCTGCGGCTATACAGCCTTTGAATACGATATTACGGATTATATCAATCTTAATGCCACGAACGAGATCAGAGTTCAGGTCGACAGCCGGGAGTCTATTAATATCCCTCCGTTCGGCTTTGTAATTGATTATATGACTTATGGCGGCATATACAGGGAGGTCTCGCTTGAGATCAGGGAGAAGTGCTATATAAGCGATGTTTATGTGCGCGCCACGGCTGCAGGTTCCGTCTTTACCGATGTGACATTTGACGGCGGGGATAAAGATCAGGAATTCGGCATCATAATCCTCGAAAAGGAAACCGGAAAAGAACTTGCGCGTCTTCCCGGGAAAAAAGGATACGCCGCGATAAGCAAGGTTCCCGGTTACAGGAAATGGGATATAGACAATCCCAACCTCTATATCCTGAGAGTCGAGTCTCAGTATGATGTAAAGGAGGTTACGTTCGGTTTCCGCGACAGTGAATTCAGAAGTGACGGATATTATCTGAACGGCAAGAAAGTAACCATTATGGGACTTAACCGTCATCAGTCTTATCCGTATGTGGGTTATGCCATGCCTTCATCGATGCAGCGGCTTGATGCGGATATCCTGAAGTATGAACTGGGGGTTAATGCCGTAAGGACATCACATTATCCCCAGTCGCAGCATTTTATCGACAGATGCGATGAGATCGGGCTTCTTGTCTTTACGGAGATACCGGGATGGCAGCATATAGGCGATGCGAAATGGAAAGAACAGGCTGTTAAGAACGTAGAGGAGATGGTGCTTCAATACAGAAACCATCCGTCCATCATCCTCTGGGGTGTCAGGATAAACGAATCCGTTGATGATGATGAACTTTACAGGAAGACAAATGAGACTGCCAGAAGGCTCGATGCCTACAGACCGACTTCCGGCGTAAGATATCTTAAGAAGAGCAGTTTTCTCGAAGATGTCTATGCCTATAATGATTTCCTTCATGACGGCAATACAGCCGGCTGCGAGAAGAAGAGGAATGTTACCCCGGATATGGATAAGCCGTATCTCATCTCCGAATATAACGGACACATGTATCCTGCGAAGACATTTGACCGTGAGGCGACAAGAACCGAACACATGAAGAGGCATGCAAATGTTATCGATGCCGCAAGGGGAGAACCCGGAATATCAGGTACATTCGGCTGGTGCATGTTCGATTATAATACGCATAAGGACTTTGGTTCCGGGGACCGTATATGTTATCACGGAGTCTGTGATATGTGGAGAAATCCCAAGCTCGCGGCTTCGGTATATGCGGCAGCAGGCAACGTGAGCGAACCGTTCCTTGAGATATCATCCGACATGAATATCGGCGAGAACCCTTCCGGAAACCGCGGCAATGTATATATGCTGACCAATTGTGATTCCGTTAAGATGTACAAGAACGATATGTTTATCAAGGAATACACTCATAACGATTCATCGTACAGGAATCTTCCCAATGCTCCGATACTTATAGATGATTATATCGGCGATCAGATGAAAGATAAGGAAGGCTTTACCGAAAGACAGAATCAGATAGTAAGGGAAGCATTGAATTACATCGGCCTTTACGGAATGAATAATATCCCTCCGAAGATAATGCTCAAACTTGGAGAGGCAATGGCCAGATACCGTATGACTTTTCAGGATGCATATACTCTCTACGGCAGATATGTCGGTGACTGGGGAGGAAAGGCTACCGAGTTTAAGTTCGTTGGATTCAAGGGAGGAAAACCCGTAATAACCAGGATCAAGACTGCTTGCGACGCGATGGATCTTGATCTCAAAGTGTCTTCTTTTGTTCTTTGCGAGAGAGAAACATATGATGTTGCCAGCGTCAGGATCAAAGTAACGGACAGGCACGGAAATGTTCTTCCTTTCTTTAACGGCAATCTCGATCTTGAGACGGACGGACCTATAGAGATCTACGGACCGTCTCGCGCCGAGATATACGGAGGATTGGGCGGAGTATATGTGAGAACGACCGGGAAGACCGGCAAGGCTTCATTAAAAGTTTACTTACCTAACGGTTTTGACAATATAAACTCTGATATAATTAAAATTGTTGAGTTTGAAGTTGTCCCGGAGGATGAACTTATTTGAATCGTAAACGCATAGCACTTTTGTGCGGACAACCCGAAGAATACTGTCAGGACCTTTTTATAAAAGGCTTTAACAGTGTTGTGATGAATGAAGGGTATGATGTCTGTGTCTTCGCTATGTACCAGAAGTATCAGGATTCTCTTCAGCGTGAGACCGGCGATACATCTATTTTCGATGTCATAAATTACAATAAATTCGATGCTGTCGTTGTAATGGCCGATACTATCCAGACTCCGGGAATGATAGAACGGATCGAGACTTCATTAAAGAAGGAATACCGCGGCAAGGTTCTGTTCGTTGAAGGTGAGACAACAGACTATCCTGAGGAACTTCAGGACAATTACTATCCGATCAAGAAACTTATATCCCATCTTATCGAGGTTCACGGTTATAAGGACATTGCTTTCCTGACCGGTAAGTCGTGGCATCCGCATTCCAAGAAGCGTATGCAGGCATATATCGATGCCATGAAGGATCACGGGTTAGAGGTGTCTCCCGACAGACTGTTCTACGGAGACTTCTGGTATTCGAGCGGAGAGAGCGTAGCTGACAGGATTACCAAGAAGAATGTTAAGCTCCCCGAGGCTGTAGCCTGCGCCAATGATGCCATGGCTCTTGGCCTGGCAAAAGGGCTGACTGCCAAGGGTTATAAGGTTCCCGGAGATATCGCCGTTATAGGTTATGACAGCAACGAGGAAGGAAAGCATGCACCGGTCCCTCTCACATCGGCAGAGATCCCGCTTTTTTCGTTCGGTGAACATTCAGGAAAAGATATCATAAATATGATGAATGGCGGAGAACCTTCCGAATTTGTTTCGGATGCCGACCTTTTTATCGGATGTACATGCGGATGCAAAGGAGACAGCATAGTTCCCCGTTATGAGATAAGGGAAGAATGGGATACGCAGCTGTCGGAATCCGGCATATATTCCGTCTTTAATCATATGAGCGAGGACGTTGTAAACCAGCTTAATTTTACGGGTCTTATAAATATGATCTATTCTTATGTTTATCAGATACGCCCGTTCGATACTTTCTCGCTTTGTATCAATACCGATTGGGAACACAAGACTGACTGTCTGACCGATGAGATGCTGCAGGTCATCAAGTGCGGCAACGGCGGTGTACGGGACAGCGTTAATTTTGATGTTACATTCTCAAGGGAGGTAATGCTCCCTGAACTTTATGATAACTGTGACCATCCGCGTGTATTCTATTTCATGCCGTTTGCTTTTGATGACAAGATATACGGGTATACTGCGATCGGTTATGATGATCCTTCCAAGTGCATCGACCAGATGTTCAGGACCTGGGCAAGAAGATGCATAGCGGGATTTGAGGTCTTAAGAAGGTCGAATGACAAGTCTTCCGGCGATGATATGCTGAGAGAAGGACTCGTAAAGGATAATCTTACCGGTCTGTACAATTATCAGGGATTGCTGTCTGAAGGATCATATCTTATCAGCAAGATGAGGCACAAGGGAGTATATATCAGCGCTTTGGCAGTCGATGTCAAGGATCTTGCCGTTATTAACGAACAGTTCGGCAGGAATTACGGTGATAAGACTATCAAGATGACAGCCGGTATGCTGGAATCGGTATTCCGTGACAGTGACTCGATCTGTTCATGTCTCGGCAACGGTGAGTTCGTTGCGCTGAGATTGTCAACATCTCAGGGTGATGCCGAGATGCTCATGTGTTATGACAAGCTTAAGGAAAAACTTTCAGGTTATAACAGCAGCGAAGATGTGTCGGCCAAGATATTCCTCTATTACGGTATTGAGACCGGAGCTCCCGAGACAATGAGTGAACTGGAGCGTCTCATCAATACAGCCGTAAGTAAGAAGAACAGCAATAAGATAAGTGTTGCCAAAGCCGAGAATGAGGGCATGACTGAAGAGGAAAAGGAGAGATCTCTTATCGTAAATGAGATACTCGATTCCAACAGGCTTAATTATCATTTCCAGCCTATCGTAAAGGCATCCGACGGAGAGATATTTGCTTATGAGGCCTTGATGAGAGTCGATATAAATCCTTATATCGATCCGCCTACGGTAATAAGATATGCGGCATTGTCGGACAGGCTTACCGATGTTGAATATGAGACTTTTGCCAATGTAATAAGCGTGGTGGAGAACCGAAAGGACATATTTGACGGAAGCCGCAAGGTGTTTATCAACTCTATCCCAGGACAGACGATCACCGGTGAGCGGCTTGAGGATCTTTCCAGGAGGATAAAGGCGCTTGACGGAACTGTGGTCATCGAACTTACAGAGCAGTCGGAGCTTACCGATGATGAACTTGCAAGGATCAATAAGCTCTATACGGAGATGGGGGTCGATACGGCTCTTGACGATTACGGAACCGGTTATTCGAATGTAACCAATCTTCTGAGATACATGCCCAGGTATGTTAAGATCGACCGCATGCTTCTTTCCGATATTCAGTCGAGCCCCCAGAAGCAGCACTTCGTTAAGGATATCATCACTTTCTCGCATGATAACGGAATCGTTACCCTGGCAGAAGGCGTTGAGACTTCGGAAGAATTAAAGACTGTCATTATGCTCGGTGTGGACCTTATCCAGGGATTCTATACCGGAAGACCGTCTGCTATGATCATTCAAGGGATCAATCCTGCCGTTAAACGCGAGATAATCGATGAGAGACTGAGATATGATTCTGCAGGAACCGATACGGTGTTTGTCGCGGGCCGCGAAGGAAAGATCATGCTTCCCAAGCTTAATGACCTTAATACCGAGGTCATCAGCGTCAGTAAGCCTGATGCCACGTTTATAGATTTTACTGTCATAGGTTCGCCTGAACTCATGACTAATATCGTTATGAATGTCACTAACGGTTATAAGGGAAGGATCACGCTTGATAATGTCGGGCTGGCAGGCAACGTCCAGTCTCCTGCTTTATCCGTTGACGGCAATTCAGATGTGACACTCGTCATAAAGGGCGATAACAAATTCATGCGGGGCATATACGTAGCTGAAGGTTCTTCGCTTCACATCGAAGGTGACGGCGATCTTTCGATCGTGTCGGGTTCAATGGATTTCTATTGTATAGGCGCATCCCCCGAACAGTCTCACGGCAATATTGTCGTTGAAGGCTTCGACGGAACCCTGAAGCTCAGCGGCAGCGGTGTCACCGGAGTAGGAATAGGTTCCGGAATGGGCGGAAATATCTCTTTGAACAATGCCCGTATCGTGGTCGAGACGCAGGGCAGAAGTACCGTCGGCATAGGCAATATCAGAGGAAATTCCGATATTAAGATGAGTTTCTGTGATATAAGCGTTGTGTGCCGCAGTCTCACCTGTACAGGTATCGGATCACAGACCGGTGAAGCTTCGGTCAGTGTCTCGGATTCGAATATAGTGGCAAATATCGACGGCAGGGATTCCATGCTGATAGGAAACTTTGATATGACCCGGGTTCCTGTTATCAAAGATAGCCGAATATCATCTTCGCTCCATACCGTATTTACGGACAAGACCGGCGGCGGAGTCCTATACCCGGGACTTCTTGACGGAAGCTTTACTTTTGATGCAGAAGGACATCCTGATCAGTCCTGATCTTTACCGCATTTGTTACTGCATTCCGTTTCTGTTAGTATTAATTGTTGTTAGGTTCCGGAGGAGAATGGTATGAATCATAAAAGGTATCGGAAAATCCCTGAGGTGGAGCTTCCAGGGCGCAAGTGGCCTGAACGTGTGATAGAAAAGGCGCCTTTGTGGTGTTCAGTTGATCTTCGTGACGGCAATCAGGCGCTCGAGGTGCCTATGACACTCGATCAGAAGCTCAAATTCTTTGAACTACTTATCAAAGTCGGCTTTAAACAGATCGAGATAGGTTTTCCGGCTGCTTCCGAGACTGATTACCTGTTCTGCCGTGAACTCATCGACAATGATCTTATACCGCCGGATGTCACCATCCAAGTCCTTACGCAGTCACGCCCTGATATAATCGAGAAGACGATGGATGCGGTAAACGGTGCTTCTAATGTGATAATTCATCTTTATAATTCCACGAGCACTTTGCAAAGGGATGTTGTATTCGGCTTCGGAAAAGAAGAATGCATGAAGCTTGCAGTCGACGGAGCGCAGCTTATCAAAGAATACATCGACGCGGATGAATCGGGAACTGATTATATCCTGGAATATTCACCTGAATCATATTCCTCCACCGAACCCGATTTTGCAGTTGAGATATGTGATGCCGTGTGCGATGTCTGGCAGCCGTCACCGGAACGTAAGGCAATTATCAATCTGCCTGAGACTGTCGAGTACACGCTTCCGAATGTTTATGCTGACAGTATCGAGTATTTCGCTACGCATACCAGATGGCGCGATTCGATACTGATCTCGCTCCATACCCATAATGACAGGGGAACCGGTGTTGCGGCATCAGAACTCGGTCTTTTGGCCGGTGCCGACCGTGTCGAGGGCACCTTGTTCGGAAACGGCGAGAGAACAGGTAAT
>JAFXPN010000034.1 GCA_017527865.1 Clostridiales bacterium | reverse complement strand
CACAACAGGACATCCTTTCTCCGATATCAACAAGGCTATGGGCGAGAAGGGCTGGCTGATCAGCAACGGTTACGGCGATCTTAAGGATAAGACTTTCAGAGTCGCTCACATGGCTGATACAACAGATGAGGAGATGGATGCGCTTCTCAGGGACCTCGACGAAGTCCTTTCATCGCTTTAAGCATCAGGGACGGCAGAAACAGATAACAAATTCAAGGAGTATAAGAAGATGAAAGTATTGATCACAGAGAGCATAGCGGAACAGTCCGTACAGTACTTGAGAGATCAGGGCTATGAGGTTGAGGAATATCTCGGTCATTCACAGGAGGAGATCAATGAGCATATCAAAGGTTTTGATGCTCTTATCGTAAGATCGGCCACCAAGGTAGGTCCGGAACTCCTCGACAACGCAGACTGTCTTAAGGCTGTCGGCCGCGCGGGCACGGGTATCGACAATATCGATGTAAAGGCATGCACGGAGCACGGCGTAATAGCTCTTAACACACCTACAGCCAACAACATGGCTGCAGGCGAACTTGCCGTAGGTCATGCTTTCGTTGTATTCAGGAATATATGCGCAGCAAATGAGGGTGTCCATAACGGAGACTTCAGAAGAGGCCAGTGGACGGGTTACGAGCTCGAGGGCAAGACCGCAGGCGTCATCGGTCTGGGAAGGATCGGTTCCATCGTATCCAGAAAGCTCAAGGGCATCGGAATGAATGTTGTTGCATACGATCCTTTTATTCCCGCCGAGAAGTTCGAGAGACTGGGTGTTACACGCTGCCAGACATTGGATGAGCTTCTTGTTCAGGCAGATCTCATCACGCTCCATACGCCCAAGACCAAAGAGACATATAACATGATCGCCAAGGAGCAGCTCTATAAGTGCAAGAGAGGCGTCCGCATTGTAAATGCCGCAAGAGGCGGACTTGTCAATGAGCAGGATCTCGCTGATGCGCTTGCCGAAGGTCAGGTCGCGGCAGCTGCCATCGATGTATTCGATAAGGAACCTTCTTATAACAAGAAGCCGGGCGAGCAGGAGTTCGATAACGTTCTTCTCCACGCTCCCAACTGCTACATCACACCTCACCTCGGCGCTTCAACTGTCGAGGCTACTGACAAGGTAGGTTCTCAGGTAGTAGAGCTCATCGATGGTGCTTTGAAGGGCGAACTCGTTGCTGCCATCAACATGCCTCAGTTCTCCGGAAGCATCGATGAGATCAAGCCTTACTGCTCACTTGCCGAGAAGATCGGCCGCATGTATTTTCAGGCTGAAGCTACTCCCATCAAGAAGGTTGAAGTCAGATACAGAGGCGAGCTTGCCGATAACTCTGGTACAGGCGTTATCACACTCTCTCTTGTTATGGGTCTTCTCAAGGGGATGGGCAACGATCACGTATCCTATGTTAATGCCCAGGATAACATCGCCGAGAGCGGTATTGAAGTTGTCGAGACGAAGGATCCTTCTATCCAGAAGTATAATAATCTTATCAATGTTCAGTTCTATACAGAGGACGGCCGTGAACTCAAGATCAACGGTACGGTATTCGCACCCGATACTGAGGTAATCGTTTCCTTCTTCGGTTATGAGATGAACTGCCCTCTGTCAAATACCGTTCTTGCCATCAAGAACAACGATGTTCCCGGCGTTATCGGAAGAATTGCAACTATCCTCGGTAAGCACAATATCAATATCTCCTCCATGTACTGGGGAAGAAAGAATCAGGATGGTTCGGACAACCCGCATGCTCAGGCATTCGTAGCAGTTGAGCAGCCGGTTACCAAGAAGATCATCGATGAGCTCGAGAAGGCTGAAGGCGTTCTTAAGGTCTCTTTACTTGAATTCGACTGATCGTGAAATATCACTTCAGAAATAAGATCGGATGGATGAACGACCCCAACGGACTTGTGTTCTACAGGGGTCGTTTTCATGCGTTTTTCCAGCATTACCCGCACGCGCCCAGGTGGGGACAGATGCATTGGGGACATGCGGTCTCGGATGATCTGATCGAATGGGAGGAGCTTCCGATCGCGCTGTTCCCCGATATGCCCTACGATAACGGTCTGAACGGGGGATGTTTCTCGGGATCGGCTATCGTAAAGGACGGCAGGCTGTACCTGTTCTATACTTCCGTGGACGCAGAGGGAAATCAGACGCAGTCGATCGCATTCTCCGATGACGGAATGAACTTTACAAAGTATAAAGACAACCCTGTCATAAGGGAGAATCCGCTCGGTGACAGCAGGGAATTCCGTGACCCCAAGGTATTCCGTTACGGGAACGGATACAGGATGGTGGTCGGAGCAGGCGCGCACAACACGGGCGCGATACTTCTGTACAGATCGGATGATCTTATAAACTGGGAGTATATGGGGCCTTTGCTTACCGACGGAAGATTCGGCAACGTGATCGAATGCCCGAACCTGTTCCCTCTCGAAGACCGCTGGGTGCTCATGTTCTCGTCTGTCAAGGCAATGCCTTACCGCGTGATATTTGCGGTCGGCGATTTTGACGGCAGGGAATTTGTGCCCGAGGTGCCGGACGGACAGGAGGATCACTGGCCTTATCTTACGATAGAGACCGGTCCGGATTTTTATGCTCCCCAGATACTTGAAGCGCCTGACGGCAGGAAGATCGCGATAGCATGGATGTATAACTGGAACCGCCGCGAGGATAAGGGACAGCTTCAGGTCGGCGCATTCACTTTTCCGAGGGAAATGGGTTTTAATAAAGCGGGACAGCTTACGATGCTTCCTATAGAAGAGGGAGCGCATCTTCTTAAGAAGGAATCTGTCTTTGTTCTTTATGATAACGGTGAGCTGAGGATAAGATTCGGAGACCGCACGATCCTTGCAAGACCGTATGCGCACGAACCCGATGTACTCACGCTCGAAGATGTCGGAAGCGTGGAGCTGTTCATAAACGGCGGAACCGAAAACATTACCGTGTATGTGTGTTAGAATAAATCCATGATCAGCGCAGTTTTATTGGCATATAAAGAAGAGGAGAGCCTGTCATTACTCTTCCCGAGACTGATCGAGAAGCTCGATTCGTTAGGCGAAGAGTACGAGATGATAGTTGTCGATACGGCACAGCCGCTCGACAACACTAAGGGCGTATGCGATAAATACGGCGCGGTATATGTCAATCAGGAGGAGCCCGGATTCGGAGGCGCCTACCGCAAGGGCATCTCGGTCATGAAGGGTGACAAGATGCTCGTTCTCGATTCCGACGGTTCGCACGATCCTGTTTACATTCCCGATATCTATAACAAGTACATAACAGGTTACGATGTAGTCATCGGTTCCAGGTATACCAAGGGCGGCAAGACCCAGGACGCTGTTTCTTCGAGGATCATGTCGCATATCCTGAACGGGGTGTTCCGCATCGTTACGGGCGTTAAGGCGAAGGATCTGTCGACCAACTTCAGGATCTACCGCGCGGATGTGCTCCGGCAGATAAAACTTACGTCCACAAACTACGATGTTCTCGAAGAAGTCCTGCTGCTTATGAAGCTTAAGATAGGAAAAGACTTCAAGGTCGGCGAGATCCCGATCACTTTTAACAAGAGGATCGCGGGCGAGTCGAAGCGCCGGCTGATCCCCTTTATCATCAGCTATATAAAGACCATGTTCCGCCTTATCGGCATCCGTATCAGAGGTTAAGACTCTTTATATGCACCCAGGAAAGTGAATTCATTAGGTTCACTGTCCAGCTGACACAGAAGATCTATGAAATCCCCGGAATAGACCGATGCCTGTACGTCGAGGTAGAACATGAACTCGAAGTCCCTGCCTTCGATGGGTCTCGACTCGAGTTTTGTGAGATTAAGACCCAGCGCCGAGAATCTGGCGAGCATGTCCGACAGGGAACCGGGCGTGTGACCGAGGGTGATCATGATGGAAGCCTTGTCGGCTCCGGGATAGATCTCCAGGTCTTTGCAGATGACAATGAACCTGGTGTAGTTGTGATCGGAATTCTGAACCTTGTCGTTCATCACTTCAAGTCCGTAAAGAGATGCACAGTCAGGGGATGAGATCGCCGCTATATCATTTCTGTCGCTGTCCGCCACCATCTGAGCCGCGACCGCAGTGTTGGCGACGATGTTGACCTTTATCTCCTGATGCTCGCGGAGAAACTTACTGCACTGTCCGATGGCCTGGCTGTGAGAATAGACTTCCTTTATATCCGCAAGCTTCGTTCCCGGCTTGGCGAGGAGCCTGTGCGATATCTGAAGCTTCATCGCGCGTACGATATGGAACTTATGCGACTTCATAAGGTCGTACACCTGCGTTACCGAACCGTAGGAAGAGTTCTCGATGGGAAGCACGCCGTACCTGCACAGCCCTGCCTCAACAGCATGGAAGACTCCGTCGAATGTCCTGAAGTACATGATGTCGGCATTCGCGAAAAGCTTGTCAGCTGCGATCTGCGAGTACGCGCCTTCGATGCCCTGACACGCAATGAAAGCGGTATCGGGGAAGATGGAGGGGGTGTTTTCCAAAGCAGACTTTACAGTCTTATCGAGCGTGGAAGCGTTAGGTGTGTGTGAAGAAGTATAAGAATGAGAAAGTCCGTAAAGCGTACGGAACAAGGTCTTCTCGAGAGTTGTCACCGTCGCATCGCCGTCATCGTTCAATGCATAGATGAAGTGTCTCTCATAATCTCTCGGTGCGTCCATGCGTATTCTCTGTGATACGAGTTCTGCGATCTTGCTGTCGAGCTGTTCAGGTGTCATGTTGATGTCCTCCGTTTGTCTGAATAAGAAAAGGCCCCGCAGTTCTCACTGCAGGGCCTGTGCTTATCTATTCAATCCTGAATGTCACATTTTTTGCAGTGAGAACTTCTTCGATTCCGTAAAGAAACCAAAACAAAAAAAGAAATCAAAGCCTGTAAAAATGTTTCTGTTCATGGTTGGCATTATAAACGTAGAGGTTTTGATTGGCAATAGTTAATTGAAACTTTTGATCGCAGTCATGAATAGTTCCTGTATGCGGTCCTCTGGCTCCGGGCCCAGTTTATCAACGTCTTCAAGACGTATCATGCCGCCCGCCATGAAAGAGTGCCCGCCTCCGGAACCTATTCCGTTAAGAGCAGATGCCGTGAGAATGCCCGCATCGACACTCGGGATCTCCGAACGGACCGAGAATTTCCAGCCGTCATCTCTCGTCGCATATACGACTGCCACCTCGACTTCGATGAGTGACAGAATAAAGTCAGCCACGATGGCAACGAGCGCATCGGGACAGGAGAATTCGATCTTCGCGAATCCGACATTATCGTAGAGGACCATGTTCTTGATAGCGTCGCCGTATGCCCTTAAGTCGTCGAATTCCATCGAGTTCTTCACGAGCTTCTGGATTATCGATTCGTCTGCATATGCAAAAAGGAAACCGTATACATCTATGTCTTCTTCGGTGACACCTCTTGTAAGGTTCAGTGTATCCGTCTTGAGTCCGTAAAGAAGGGCGGTCGCGATGTTCACATCAACCGGGACGCCAAGTTCCCTGAAGTACCCCGCGATTATCGTCGCACAGCTTCCGACTATCCTGATATCGCTGAAGAACATATTGCCGTTCTCCTTCAAAGGATGGTGATCTATGGCGGCGATCTCGTCGCCCTCGAGATCCTCTATGTTGCCTGCACCTTTTTGCGAATCCACACAGATAATATAGTCATCCGGTGACATGCCGGATATGAATTCTTCCTTAGACCTTATATCTATACCGAGGGACTCAGTCATTTTTCTGGTGCTTAAATGGTCGATCCGTCCCACATAGCAGATCGTGGATTCGATACCGAAGTATTTGAATAACTGCTGAAGACCGTAACCTGAAGCGATCGCATCAGGATCCGGAAAGTTGTGTGTCTGTATGTAGACATGATGACCGCGGCAATGATCGATCAGGTCAATTATCGTATTACCTTTGTCCATAAAGGTATTATAACAGGAATCACGGTCATGGGTTATAATAACGTATATGCAGAAGATCATTAACGCACATTGTCATATATATCCGGAAGTGATCGCGCAAAGGGCCGTTCAGGGCATCTCGGATTTTTACGGGATCGAGATCGGTCTTAACGGTCAGACGGACGATCTTATAAAAGACGGATCTGAGTTCGGAGTTGTTCACTATCTTGTTCACTCCGTTGCGACTAAGCCCGCTCAGGTAAGATCGATAAACGAATTCATCGCATCCGAGGTCAGAGACCATCCGGGGCTGTTCACGGGCTTCGGCACTCTTCATCCGGATTCGGAAACCCTGGAAGATGACTTCAGGCACCTTGTGGACCTTGGGCTCAAGGGCGTTAAGATACACCCGGATTTCCAGCTCTTCTCTTTGACGGAAGAACGCGCGTTAAGGCTCGGGCAGATCGTAAGGGAAGCAGGTCTTCCGGTGTTGACTCACTGCGGTGACTTCAGATACAAGTTAAGCAACCCCGGCCAGCTCAAGGTCTTTCTTGAGAACCTTCCGGGGCTGACCGTGATCGGAGCGCATCTCGGCGGATGGAGCGTCTGGAATGAAGTCGAGGAGAAGATAGCAGGCAGATACGATATGTATGTTGACTGCAGTTCGTGTTTCAGGTTCATGGACAAGGGCGACGCAGTCAGGCTGATAAGAAAGTTCGGAGCGGATAAAGTCCTGTGGGGAACTGACTATCCCGCATGGGATCACAGAAGCGAGATCGAGCTTTTCGATAAGCTTGACCTTACGGAGGAAGAGAGGGAGAAGATCCTGTATGCTAATGCTGCGAAGCTTCTCGGAGTTGAAGGATAATGGCAGAGTATATAACGGCAAATGAAGCGCAGACGCAGGCGATAGGCGAGATGCTCGGGAAGAATGCAAGACCCGGGCAGGTGTTCGCGCTCGACGGCGATCTCGGCGCAGGCAAGACCGTCATGACCAGAGGCATCGCGAGAGGCATGGGCCTTAATGAGGATATCGTGTGTTCGCCCACTTTCACGATAGTAAATGAATATGATGAGAATAAAGACGGAAGCCGCGCGGACATACCGCTGTTTCACTTCGATACGTACAGGCTTGCTGACAGCGATGATTTTCTTGCCGCAGGTCTTGATGAGTATTTTGACAGGGGCGGCGTCTGTGTCATCGAGTGGAGTTCCGTCATAGATGATCTTTTGCCGAAGGACACGGTGAGGATCAGGATAACGGGCACGGGCGATTCAAGAAATATCGAGGTGAGCGATGAAGATACTGTGTTGTGATACTTCGAACAGGACATGCTGCTCAGGTCTTTATGAAGACGGCAAAGAGCTGTCATATGAGATCTCTTTTGAGAAGAAGACGCACTCCGAGACATTTATGCCTCTCGTTATGCGCGTGTGCGGCAAGGCGGGGCACGATCTTTCCGATACCGATGCATTTGCGGTGACAGTCGGTCCCGGTTCGTTTACGGGCATCAGGATCGGACTTGCTGCCGTCAAGGGGATGGCGCTCGCTTCGGGCGCCGGCGTGATCCCGGTATCATCGTTAAAGGCTCTTGCCTTAAGCGTCGAGAATGTGGCTTCCGACCCGTCCGATACGGTCATCGTCCCGTGCTTTGACGCCCGCAATGACCGCGTGTTCGCTGCTGCGTATTCCGAAGAAACGGGGGAAGCGCTGGTCGCTGATAATGCATATTACAACAAGGATCTTGTAAGATGCCTTGAGCAGATCCCGGATTCTTCTTCAAAGAATTATATAATCGTCGGTGACGGCGCGGATGTGATCAGAAGGGTATTGTTCTTTACGGACCGCGCGGATTATGCTCCGGGCGCAATGATCCTTCCCAAAGGTATAATGAGGGCAGCCGACGGTGTGGATCCCGTTAACGGAGCATCCGTGACGGCAGCTTACTGCGCAGCCACCAGAGCGGAAAGGTATGAAAATGACAAGCAGTGAAGACGGTCATGTCGTAAGGGACGCAGCGCCTGCGGATGTCGATGCGATAATGGACATCGAGAGCACCGGCATATCTCATCCGTGGGACAGGGACAGTATCGAAGCTCTTATCAATAATGTTAACAAGGAAGCGCTGGTGGTGAGTACTGAAGGCGGGCAGACCGTCGGGTATATCGGCGCATCCTATGTGCTCGACGAGGCGGAGATAGGCAATATCTGCATTTATCCGGAATACCGCGGCAAGGGACTCGGCAGGGAACTGCTCTTGAGTCTCGAGTCCTCGCTTAAAGCACAGGGCGTTCATAAGATTTTTCTCGAGGTGGAGGCGCAGAACACCGGCGCGATAGCGCTCTACGAGCATTCGGGATATCAAAGGTATAATGTGCGCAGTAATTACTACGGGAAAGGGCGCGACGCGGTCCTTTACGTAAAGAACATCTGACCTGTCAGAATATCTGTATTACAACGAGACTTCCGGACACGAATACGATCCTTCCCAGAGATGCGATGTTGCTCGTGTTATCGTATCCGTTGTACTTCGAACGCTCAAGATCCCCGAGAACGACATAGGAGATATCATATGAGTCGATAAGGTTCTTTATCGTTCCGATATCCTGCGAAGTATAGATGGTATCGATGTCAGTGTGTCTCGGGGTAAGGAATCTCGCCCATACATCCCTTTCCGGATCCGAAACGAGCAGATCCGTCTCCTTGTCGACTATACCGTGAAAACGCCACAGCCACTCGTGAGTCTGCCATCCGCAGACCGTCGGCAGTCCCGTGTAGGCGGACACGATATTGTAATCGGTATAGCTTAATCCGTAAGCTTCAAGTATCACGGGATCGCCCTTGACCTCGCTCATGAACCAGTTTACACACTCCATATAATCCTTGAGATTGCCCGGGGTTACATTGGAAACATCAGAACTCGTGTAGGTATCGATATAGGCCGTGCCGTTTAATGTCTTGTAGTTTTCTTTACTAATATCACCGCATCTTTGCTTCAGAGAGACGAACGGGTAATGAGCAGGAACGAAGAGGAGCAGGCAGAATATAACGGCAACGGCAAACGCGGCAGTATTGTAGCCTCCGTTCCTGTTGTCCATGTAAAACATCCTGATCACGGCGTAAGCCATGCATAACGACAGCAGTATGAATCCTGCGTAGGTAAACTTGAACATCGTATTTGAACGCAGATATCCGCCCGTATAGATATCGCGCACATAGAAGATCTCGGGAGCGGCCAGGAGCAGCAGACCGACGATGATGCTTCCGGATACAAGGACATCGACCGGATTCCTCTGTTTGAAGAATCTCTGTACAGGGTTGCTGAACCCCGCATCGATAGCGGCCTTCCTCTTTTTATCGGAAGGATCGGGCTTCTTAGTGATTACCACGAATATAATGAACGTGACGCATATGATGACGTGTGTTCCCCAGAGGATAAACAGCTGGAACAAAGAAGATCTGTTGACACACGGAGCGATCTTGTTGGATATCATCTCGAAGTTCATGTTGAACGGCAGACAGACAACCGAAGAGACTGCAAACAGAAAGCTCATTCCCGCAGAAGTCCTGGTAAGGGCGCAGGGGACTGCCGCACATCCCGCTATGGCCGCGGCGAAAAGCACCGCCTGCAGGAATGCGTGAAGAAGAGGAATGTAGGCTGCCGCAAGGTAGATGCCGAGTATCCCTCCGACCGTGACGGTAAAGATCAACGCGCCGAAAACGGTGGAGAAGTCTTTTGACTTGTAGGTGCCGACCAGAAGAAGGAGCATCGATCCGAAGATGAAATAGATCAGGAAGTCCCAGTAGTTGGTCATCTGGCAGATGCCGAGAAGAATGGATACGGATACGATCTCGGGCGACAGGACGTTCCGGATCTCGGTGATAAGCCTTTTCGAGAAGGGTGTATCTGTTCCCGAGAATTTTTCTGCCGTGTCAGTAAAATCCAGGGTCAATATGCGTGACGTAAGTGATACTGCAAGCGCGATGATGAGAAGGACTACTGCCGTGGAGCATACATGGGCGTGAAGATCTCCGATGAGATATGAGTAGAAAGGGAATTCCTCTATCGTATAGTCTCCGCCGTTCCGGATGCCTTCTATGAGCGCGGAATCGGGATTGTGGCCGATGAATCTCGTGCTGTCGGGATAGAAGAAACTGTCCGTTCTGCCCACATTGATACCGAGTCCCGAGAACAGATGCAGAAGACCGTTTCCGACGCTGTTCTCGTCATAGTAGAAGGAATGCGAGTTGCCGAATACCATTACCGCAAATGCAGCCAGAAGTCCCGTGATAAGCGCAGCCTTTCCGCCGCACTTCATGCCGTGTTCCCGCGCTCCGTCTATGAGCATCTGACCTATCGAGAAGCACATGGCAAACGGCAGCGCTATCGAACAGCACATGCATATATTGTAAGCGGTTCCCGTGTATATAAAGGAGATCTTCGTAAGTAGCGCGTAGAGATACTGTCCGAAGTAATAATAGTTGATGGAATAACCCGACAGCCACATATCGTTCGCGGGCAGTTTGGGGTTTCTTATCATGGACATCATAAAGCCGTAGTCCATGAATTTCTCCTGTCCGTTTATGTTGGGGAGGAATCCTTTGAAGAAGCAGAATACCGTAAGGGCAAGGGCGAAGACCGTTTCCTCGATGACGATGTTCTCTATCGTGCTGCCTGCCTTAAGTTTGGTCAGCGCCTTTTCGCGAAGAGTGCGGGGGTACCAGCAGGCAAAGGCAAGAGCTCCGATCGTGATGAAGATGAATACGGTGTTAAAACGGCCGATCTTAAGATATGTAAGAGTCCATATAAAAAGTCCCGTAATGAGCAGTCCGAGCGGTTTGGCCAATGTAATCCCGCCGCTTCGTGACAGAGGGAAGAGCATAACCGATAAAGGATATGAAGCAGCCGCGAACAGGAGCAGTGTAAGCATGAACCTTACGACACTGACGGTATCTTCGGATCCCATAAGGATCAGTCCCGGAATGAAGGCCGCAGCAGCGGGGATCAGGAGCAGCAACAGCCGCCGTCTGTCAAATCGCAGTGATGATGACGTTCTCTTCGTGCCCATGAATGAGATCTTCCTCTTTTGCTATTATCTTTGAACTTATCTGTCCTGCCAGCGCGGCAACACGGTCCATCCTGTTCTCGGGAGTATCGCCGGTCGAATGGGTCACGAGCGCGGAAGAGCAGACGTAGACATTCTCGATCGGTTCCGACAGATCTGTCTCAGGGAACTGTTCGGATACGGCATAACGGACTTTGGTGAGCCTCCATGTCTTGATGTCGGATCTTTTTATCAGCGGGTACAGCTTCCTGTATGCGCGGAAATATTCGTCCATGATTTTCTGATCCGATTCGACCCACACGGGGTCGCTTATCTGGCATTTGCCGACAAGATAGAGCAGCTGCCCGCCGTAATTCCTGTCATGGAAACAGGCGCTGTGGTTTACGATCCTCGCGAAAGGCGTGTCCGTCATATCAGGGAACTTCTGCTGGATATAAGCATCGCTCGGAAGTTTCTTCAGGGCGAGCATGAGACATATCCTTGATTTGTAAGTGAGGTTCATGAGCTGGTCGCGCACGTTCATGGACAAGGGAAGTCCGTGACTTACATTTACGAATGTCCTGCATGATCCCGTGAAGATCACATAGTTGCTTTCGATCTCGTATTTGCGCGAATCGGAAAGGACGCAGCTCGTTACATAGGTCCCGTCTTCTTTGCGCGTGATCTCTGATACGCTTGCAGAGTAAAGGATCCGGCCTCCGTTGTCAGTCACGTTCTGTATGAGCAGGTTGATGATCGTGGCGAATCCGCCTTCGGGATATCCGACCTTCTTGCGGGATGCGCGGCCGTACCAGAAAGCATCATACCATTTGATCCTGCCGTCGGCCCCGAGCTCCTTCGTCAGGGAGAGAAGGTGCTTATCTGTCCTCCTTAAGTGATGGGGCAAAAGCTCGATGTATTCGCCTCCGATATGTGTGGAAGCAAGAAGCCCGCCGGGGTATGTAAGTTCTTCAAGTATCGTGACATCAAAGCCTGCTCTTGACAGTCTCATTCCGCACAAAAGTCCCGACAGGCCGGCACCTATGATGCAGACAGTGCTCATAAGGTTATCTTCCTCGCCTCGAGATAGAATCTCTTTTCAAACGCTTCTCCCATGGAGAACGTCTTTCTGGGGAATACGCCTTCTTTCTCTATTGTCTGAAAGAAAGTATCCTTGGATATTCCGGGAACCAGTATTCCGATATTGCCGCCGGCGGCAAGCTTCCTCACGGAATCTTCGCCGTGGATGTAATCGCATTTAAGGTCATATCTGTCGATCAGCATCTGGACCGATCCTACGGCGAGAGTGTGCGGTGCTTTCTTCAGGGTGACGATCCTGTCGTCACGGTCTTCGCTTACGACCGTAAAGCTCTGCCCGTCAGAATCTTCCGTGATATTTTCCTTGCCGAAGAATTCAACGCACAGATCCCCGAAGGCTTCTTCCGTGATCCCGAAGATAACTCTGTGTATCGGCTCGAATTCGAGTCCCTTATCGTGGATGTTTACCGCTTCCGCAAGCGCGAATCTTGCCGGATGGCAGTCGAGCTCATCTTCGGGGAGAGTCTTCTTTATGTTGTCCCAGTGAGCTTTTGCCGATGCGAGCGAATGATTGCCGTCGCCTACTGCAAACAGCAGACCGTCATCGCTTATCAGCGACTTAAGATTGTTGATTATGCCCTGTGCCGCAGGGGAACCGGCGTCTATATATCTTCCCGTTATGTGACCTGAATCCTGCATAAGGTCAGTGTCGTAGATGATCGCGGGATCCGTCTTAAGCGCATCCGTTAATACCTTATCATCGGGATCGTCATACAGGAGCATGATGTGAGGAAGTTCTACCTTTGCATTGTTCCTGATCTTTACCCTCGGGGGGATACGGCTCAGGACGGTTCCTTCCGTTGCTCTGATAAGAGCCTTGTTCCCGGGTGTGAAATCGTATTCCTCGAGGTCTACAGCGAGAATGATACCGCGTCGTGAGGGATGGAGCGGAGTGGATCTGTCGGTCAGGATAAATCCGTTATAAGGCTCCTGCCATATGCCGTTCTCAAGGTACCTGTCGATGTTCGATGAGATATCGGCAAGATCCTTCTCGATCTGTTCGGGCGATTCGGTCCCGAGCTTGACTTCGGGAAGGACTATCCTTAAAGCAGAGGGGGCATCACCTACGTATCTGTCGCAGGCCTCCCAGTATTCGGGTTCTGATGTGTACTGATCGCAGGCGATAACAGCCCATTTGTTGAGATCCGTATCCTGTACGGGAAGTAGTATATCCGGAATGATGACCGCGGGAATCTCAGTTCTTTTCATCTTTGTTCCTTTGTTTAAATAATAAAAGCATTACCGAATATTCTATCACGGAAGAGGAGCGTTGAAAACGTTATTTTACGGGCGGTCCGGCCTTCTTACCGACAAAATTTGTCGTTTTTTGTCGTTTTTTTGCAGGTGTTTCTCATTATCCGGGATGCTACGCTTTACTTGCCGGCTCGAAAATAACTAATTTCAGATTAAGGAGACAGATCAAATGGATAATTACACAGATTTTGATGATACGGTCAGGGACAACGTCGCTTATGAAGAGGATCACGGTGATGCGGGACCTGAGAGGTCCGGGCAGCCGCAGCAGATCCTGGATACGCAGGAGCCTGAGGATAACAGCGGAACGCAGCATTCCGGACAGCAGCCTGAACCGCAGCCCCGTCAGAACGGTAATCCGCAGCGTGCGGAAAGACAGGTGACCCGCAGCAGGGGGAATTATCAGAAAGGACAGAACGGGAACTCGAATCTTAAGGAAGTGGCATCCAATGCGAGTATCATCGCTTACGGATATGTGGCTGACCTTAAAGGGAACGGACACACATCGATCGGAGATCTTATTTTCCGTGAGACGATGCGGATGACCGTTGCTGCCAGCCTTGCTTCGGAATCGATCGGCAGGGACAGATTCCTGGAACACCTCGAGAGCGGATTCTATGCATCGGGAAGACTGCTCGTGTATCTTGATTTTACCGGGACCATACCTGTATCCGGGAACACCAGGGAAACTCTTATCGATTCCGTTACGGCAGCCCACAAGATATTCGCGGCTTCCGTAAAGACCGTAAAGAACAAACCGCTGAAGCAGCAACCGGCAAGTGTCGTCTGACACCGGCTGTTGTACATATTCTTAATGATCCGGCGGCGGGTATTATCATCTGCCTTTTCCGCGGCTTATTATATCTGCCCGCCGCCGTTTCATCTCCATAATTGACAGTTTATTCACACGGCAGGTCCCGTCGTAACTGTATAATCAAGGTGTCCCGTAAACAGGAGGTGCCTATGGATATAAGCAGTGTTTTTCCGGAACTGAACGGAAAGCTCGGATTCGGCTGCATGAGGCTCCCAATGAAGGGGTCAGCCGTTGATAAAGAAGAATTCTGCAGGATGGCAGATGCTTTCATCGAGGCGGGATTTAACTATTTTGATACTGCTCACGGGTATATCGACGGACTGTCAGAGACCGCGATAGGCGAGTGCGTGTCCTCAAGATATGACCGAAGCAGATTCCTTTTGACGGATAAGCTTACGGATCCCTATTTTAAGAAACAGGAAGATATCAGACCGTTTTTTATGAAACAATTGGAGTGGTGCAGGGTCGGTTACTTCGATCTTTATCTTATGCACGCCCAGGACCGCAATAACTATAAGAAGTTTACGGCATGCAGGGCATATGAAACGGCGATCGAACTTAAGAACGAAGGCCTTATCAGACACTTCGGCATCTCTTTTCACGATAAGGCGGAGGTCCTCGATCAGATCCTCAATGAACATCCTGAGATCGAGATCGTTCAGATACAGTTCAATTATCTTGATTATGAAGATGCGTCGGTGGAAGCGCGCAAGGTATATGAGGTGTGCGAGAAATATGACAAGCCCGTTATCGTGATGGAGCCCGTGAAAGGCGGAAGCCTTGTAAAGCTTCCTTCTGAGGCGGATAAGATATTAAGGGATCTTAACGGCGGCAGCAATGCTTCTTATGCTTTAAGATTTGCGGGAAGTTTTCCGAACATTGCGGTCGTATTGTCAGGCATGAGCGATATGGCCCAGATGAATGACAATATCTCGACATGCAGGGATTTTATGCCCCTGACAGATGAAGAACATGAAGCCGTCCGGAGAGTCTGCGATGTGTTTAAAGGACTTAACATGATCCCGTGTACATCATGCCGCTATTGTATCGAAGAGAATTCCTGCCCGATGAACATCCGCATACCTGACATATTCTCGGCTTTCAATGCCCATAAGATGTTCAACGACTGGAATGCAAGTTTTTACTATGATGAGATAATTACGGGCGGCGACCGGGCGAAGGCTTCGGAATGCATCAAATGCGGTCTTTGTGAGCGTGTATGTCCCCAGCATCTTCCGATACGGGAGCTGCTCGATAAGGCCGCAGGAACATTTGAACGATGATCGGCGAAGAGATAATAGAAGGCCTGTTCCGGATGCAGGACCCGGGATATCGGGATTTTACGGCTAAACTCATTCCTGACAAGGATCCCGGCAGAGTTATCGGGGTAAGGACTCCGGAGCTACGGGCTTATGCTAAGGAATTAAGCAAGAGGGAGGATGCAGCTTGCTTTCTTCATGATCTGCCCCACCGTTATTTTGAGGAGGATCAGCTTCACGCATTCATGATCTCCGGAATGAAGGATTATGAACAGTGCATGGATGAAGCGGAACGGTTCCTGCCTTTTGTCGATAACTGGGCCACATGCGATCAGATGTCCCCCAAGGTCTTTAATAAACACAGGAGCGAACTAAATGAGCATATCAGGATATGGCTCGGTTCGGATCATACTTATACGGTAAGGTTCGCCATAGGAATGCTGATGAAGCATTTCCTTGATGAGGATTTTGATATTAAATACCCGCGGATGGTGTCCCGGATAAGATCGGATGAGTACTATGTGAACATGATGAGAGCATGGTACTTTGCGACAGCTTTGGCGAAGCAATATGACTCCGTTCTGCCGTTTATCGAAGAGCGGAAACTTGATAAATGGACGCATAACAAGGCTATACAGAAGTCTGTGGAAAGCTTCCGGATCACGGCAGAGCAGAAAGATTATCTCAAGTCCCTGAAGATAAGATGAAGATGTAAAATGATCACGTGAGCAGGGATCAGGACAAGAGGTTATATACATTAAGCGAGGAAGAGCCGTTCAAGACGGTCGTCAAGATGGGCGTGCCGCTTATAGCGGGCATGTTCATCATGGTGCTGTACAACCTCGTTGATACATACTTCATCGGACTTACCGGCGATGATTACCAGCTCGCGGCGGTGAATCTTGCTTATCCCGTTATGATGGTCATGGTCGCGGTATCCAATATGATAGGCACCGGAGCCTCTTCTTTCATTGCCAGGTGCTTAGGCGCGAAGGATATCCCAAAGGCCGAACATACCCTGACCGCAGGCATGCTGCTGACTGTTGTCAATGGAGCTGTTGTCAGTGCCGCAGGTCTGATCTTCTTAGATGAGATCACTGCAGGGTTAGGCGCCCGTGATAATACATTCCTTTATACCGCACAATATGCCGGTATCATCCTTGCCGGGAGTATCCCGACGATGGCAAGCTATACTTTTGGCGCATTCTTGAGAGGCGAGGGGTCGGTAAGACTGTCAATGGTTGGAATGGCAGCAGGAACTGTCGTCAATATCATTCTGGATCCGGTCCTCATATTTGTTTTCGATATGCAGATAAGAGGTGCTGCGGCTGCAACTGTCATTGGCAACATCACCGGAGTCGTGGTATCCGCGGTCTTTTATATGTCCGGAAAGAGCCTCATCAGACCTTCGTGGAGATTCATCAGACCTACGGGTGAGATAGTATCGGAGATATACCGCGTCGGGATCCCCGCATCTTTGGAGACGCTCCTAACGTCGGCAGCGTATGTGGTAAATAATAATCTTGCCGTAGCTTACGGGGAACTTACGGTTGCGGCTATGGGTGTTGCGCAGAAAGTTCTCTCGCTCGGCAATTATGTATATCAGGGCTTTGCGTCCGGAGTTCAGCCTTTGATGGGCTACAACTACGGTTCGCGCGATTATTGCCGGATGAAGAAGATCCTTAAGGCCGGTGTGGTGACCGTCACGGGAACAGAACTGGTGCTGATGGCGGTATACGGGATCACAGCTCCGCTTCTGATAGGGATCTTTACCGATGACGGTGAAGTGATCGCGACGGGCGCGCGGGTATTAAGGGCGATGATGCTGACTCTGCCTTTTGTGGGAAGCGTGTCCATGACGCGCATGTCTTTCCAGGCGATGGGCAAGCCGGGATATGCATTCGGGATTACCATCGTGCGGCAGCTGATCCTCTATATCCCTTTGCTGCTGTTATTTGATAGACTATGGGGGTTTACGGGGCTTATACATGCGCAGCCTGTCACTGAACTCATAATGATGGCAGTATCGATACTGCTCCTGCTTTCTTTTATTAACAGGATATCGAAGGAAGGGCTTAAAGATGAATGATGACAACCTTAAATGGGAAGAGATAAGCACAAAACATCTGATCCGAAATGAATGGATAGATTTCCGGGAGTCCAGGTTCAGGTTTCCTGACGGCACTGAGTACGAACCGTATTACAGCTACAGCAGAAGGGACTATACCGTTATCGTAGCATCGGATACTGAGGGCAGCTACATCTGTGTCAGGCAGTTCCGGCACGGCATCAGGGAGGTGACGACGGAATTTCCCGCAGGCGGCATCGAGAGAGAGGACGGCAGGGAATACGGCGGACACGGGGATACATCCGCGGAAGATGCGCTCGAAGCTGCAAAGCGTGAACTAAGGGAAGAGACCGGTTATGAATCAGATGAATGGGAACATCTCATCACAGTGCCGTCAAACGCTACTATCGCAGATAATTATGCTTATGTCTATACGGCAAAAAACTGCCGCAGGGTATCCGGGCAGGATCTGGATGATACGGAATTCCTTAATGTGGTCAGGCTTAAGGCAGAGGATATCGAGAAGCTCATAAAAGAAGGAAGGTTCCAGCAGTCGGCTCACATCATGGCGTGGCTGCTGTCGCTGCGCCGGAGGGACGTATGAGGTACAAAGTATAAGAATGTATTAAGATTGGCATCGGGATGTACACAGATGACACCGTAATGCTATTATTAAACCAAACTTGATAAGGGGGATAGGATTATGCCACACAGCGGAGGCGGAGGATCATCAGGAGGCGGATCCCACGGCGGATCTCACGGCGGAAGCTCACACAGAACATCTAATACATATTTTTACGGATCCAGAAGATACAGACGTCATTACAGAGACGGCCACGACGAGTATTTCTATTCCAACGGCAGACCGCAGAAGACCGGATTGTCGGGCATAATCATCATCGCCTTATTCGGCGGGATATTTACCTTTATGATGGGACTCGGTATCGCATCGGATGTTACGCATAAGATCAAAGAGGATTACCGCCGTCCTGATTCATATGTTTGGGATGAGGCAGGGATCATCGAGGACGATGAATCGCTTAACGATGTCCTTGAAGAATATAATGATGAGACCGGTGCATGTCCGGTCGTTTATACGACGGTATTCGAGGAATATTCCGAGTACGGAAGCCTTGAAGATTTTGCATACAGGAAATATGTCACCGAGTTTGATGACGAGAAGCATTATCTTCTCGTATTAGCGGTTCCTGAAGATCAGATCGGAGCCTATCTTATGAGTGACGCGAAGATCCGTTCCTTTGCGTGGGAGATTATGATCGGCGATGATACCAACGGTCTTTATGACAACTATGAATCATCATTCATAAGGGATGTCCAGAACGGTCTCGAAGACGGGGAAGAGCCGGGTGAAGTCCTTGAGGACGCCTTCACAAACCTGCTTGCCCTGGATAAGAAAGCCATTTCAAAGCCGGTCTTTCTTAACCTCAAGGTAATCGCTCCCCTGCTGTTTATCGGGGGCATATTCGTCCTGATCATTATTGCGATGATAATGAACTACAGACGTGAGAAGAACTTCGAATATGAAGAAGTCCCTCTTACGGATGATGATATCAAGCTCGGAAGGTCGGGAGCTGCTTCTTCCATGCAGTTCAGCGACGCATTGAATTCGCCGGCGGGGACCGCAGTGAAGGCAATATCGATAGTCTTTATGATCCCGTTCGTTCTCGTAGGCATCGGTATGATAATAGGCGGGGCCGCGGTGATCGCGAATCAGGGGGCGCCGGGTGCTTTCCTTCTGATCTTCGGCATAGTCTGGACTTTCATCTCGGTAATATCCATTGTCACGACTGTCAGGGCATTTTCGAGAAAGAAGAAGGAGGGAGCGCCTCTTACGGCGGAGTATCCCAAGGCAGAGTACCCCAAGGCGCAGATGCCGGCGGCACCGTATCCCGAGCAGGGACAGGAGCCTCAAGCGGAATTCAATCCGTTCGCGCCGCGTAAGTCTGATTATGATGACGATGACGACGGTCTCCGTCGAAAAGGTTACGAATAAACAGATACTATTGTCTTCATAATGTAGTAAAATACAGAATCATGAAGACCGATAAAGCGAACAATTATAAATATCTTGCACTGGTCGTCGGGGGTATTCTTGTCAATATCCTCGGCGGCTTTATTGCAAAGGCTTTTTCTCTTCCGATATATCTTGACTGTATAGGCACGATGATCGCCGCAATATCAGGCGGATACCTTCCAGGTATCCTGGTCGGATTCTTCAGTAATCTTATCAGCGGCTTTAAGGATTACAGCAATACATACTACAGCATCATCAGCGTTCTTATCGCTATCGCGGCAACATACCTTAATTCCAAAGGGTATTTCAAGAAGACCGGAAAGATCGCGGTCTCTGTCCTGGTGTTTACCCTGATAGGAGGCGGCATAGGTTCTGTCATAACCTGGGGGATCTACGGCAATACGATAGGTGAGGAGATATCGGCATCCCTTGCCAACCGTCTTTACGCATCGTATATCCCGTTCCCGTATCTTGCAGAGCTTGCTGCCGATCTTATATACGATCTTCCCGATAAGCTTATCAGCACTTTGACGGCGCTCTTAGCCGTAAAGCTCATCCCTTCACGTCTTCTTCCCGGTAAGGCCAGAAGCGGTAACGACATCAAGAATTTCAAGGGACTGTCACTCGGGACCAAGCTCATTTTGCTCGTAAGCGTCGCTGTCATTCTGGTTACGGCCGCCGTTTCATTCGTAAGCTACGGTCAGTTTGAAGAATCGGTAATCTCAAGGGAAAGCGATTATGCATTGAGCGTTGCGGAATATGTGGGATCTCTGGTGGATCCGGATAAAGTCGATGATTATATCAGTGAGGGTGAGGCTGCTGAAGGATATACGGAGACTGAAGAAAAGCTCGATGCCATATGGGGCAGTTCGGACAGGATCGAATATCTCTATGTCTACAGGATCGAAGAAGACGGATGTCATGTTGTCTTTGATGTGGATACGGATGAGACCGAGGGCGGATCCCCCGGGGAAGTGATAGCGTTTGACGAGAGTTTTGCCGAGTATATTCCCTCGCTGCTTAACGGTGAACCCATCGATCCTCTTATAACAAATGATACGTATGGCTGGCTGCTCACGGCATATTCTCCGGTCTATGATCCGGAAGGAAATTGTACCTGTTATGCGGCCGTCGATGTTGCCATGACAGATCTGGTCGTAAGCGAGCAGATCTTCGCCGCCAAGACCATCTCGATGCTGCTGGGATTCTTTACGGTTATCCTCTCGGTAGGCGTTACCCTTGCAAATTACTGTATCGTTACCCCCGTAAACTCACTTGCGGAAGCGACAGAAGACTTCGCCTATAACGACGATGAAGCGCGTAACGAGACCGTCGAGAGATTAAAGGCTTTGGGCATCAGGACGGGAGATGAGATTGAGAATCTCTATCACGCGCTGACCAAGACGACTCAGGATACGGTGGATTACATCACCGAGACACAGCGGCAGAGCACCCAGCTCGAGATGCTCCAGAGCGCGATGATCAATGTCATGGCAAACCTCGTTGAGAGCCGTGATACATCGACGGGAATGCATATCAAGAATACTGCGGAATATGTCCGGATCATTGTCGAACAGCTTAAGAAAGACGGCGTTTATGAGGATATCCTGACACCTGAATACATGGTGGATGTCGTTGCATCCGCGCCTTTGCATGATGTCGGCAAGATCATGGTATCCGATACTATCCTCAATAAACCCGGCAAACTGACGGATGAGGAATTCGAGAAGATGAAGATCCATACGATCGAGGGTGCCAAGATCATCGATGACGTCATCAATCAGGTCGGAGAAGTCAGGAGCGGATATCTCTATGAAGCCCGCAACATGGCTCATTACCACCACGAGAAATGGAACGGCAAGGGTTATCCTGAAGGCCTTTCTGGTGAGGATATTCCTCTGTCGGCCCGCATCATGGCAGTTGCCGATGTATTCGACGCTCTGGTCTCATCCCGCTGCTACAAGCCCGCATTCTCGTTCGAGCAGGCGATGGATATCATTCAGAAAGATTCCGGAACACACTTCGATCCTCAGGTCGTAAAAGCCTTTGTTGAAGCGGAAGACAGAGTAAGGCAGGTCACAGCGGATATTCACTGAGCCGCCGCTTCACGGTTTTTCTCATCCCGGTGAAGAAGTCCCGCGATGAGCTTTACGATCAGCCGTATTACATAGAAGATCCCGAACATGAGAAAGAATCCGCCCATGCCGTATATGATGTCGCGGAAGTCCATGGTGCCCGTCTTCGTGAGCCTCTGACCTATCTCTATCGCGAAAGTGATGACTATGAGCAGAGTAACAACGTAGATCCATGAGATCGCCAGCACCATCCTCTTTGCGGCGAGATATTTAAAGAGCGGATGGATCACTGTCAGGAATGCCATGCCGACGACACCTATTACGATGAAGTGGAGCTGTTTGTCCGTAAAGTTATATTCATATGCATCGTTCCATGAAAGTATCTTCTCGTGAAGATACGTGATGATCTCTATAAGTTTATAAAGCAGTATTGTCATATTATTACCTCTTGAAAGATATGCGCTATTGTATCACTCTTATATGAAGGCAAATGCGTTATAATATGGGAAAAATACAGGCGGTATATGATGGGATACAGTTCCGACATCATTATGAATGCGTTAACTCCCAGGGAAGAATTCTACGATGAGCAGAATATGTTCACCAGGATACGGGCCTATGCAGAGAGCGAGCATCTCGAGCAGACTTACCGCGCTCTGGATTATATGAGGAACTGTCACAAGGATCAGTACCGCAAAAGGAAGAAGTTTGCCTCTAAGAAGATCCCGTATATCAATCATCCTCTTCTGATGGCCTGTCAGGCTCATGCATTGGGGATACGCGATGATGTCATCCTCTGTTCGGTGCTTCTCCACGACGTCGTAGAGGATACGGATGTGAATGTGACGGAGCTTCCTTTCTCAGATGAGGTAAAGGAGATCGTCGGACTCCTTACGTTCAGTGTTCCCGATGGCATGGATAAGGAGGCGGCGAAGGAAGTTTATTACAGGCGCATCCGCGGTAATGAGGCCGCCTGCTTCATAAAGCTTCTCGACAGATGCAATAATGTATCGACAATGGCGGCTGTGTTCAGTGAAGAAAAACTCAGGGATTACATCGTTGAGACCGAAGTCTATGTGTTGCCGCTCGCGGACATCCTTAAGAACGGATCCCTGCGGTACAATGATGCTTCATTCCTGCTCAAATACCATATACTGAGCGTTATTGAGACAGCAAAAAACCTTATCCTTAAGAGGGAAGGATAGAGTATAAGATCTCAGATCTCGGAATTGATATTATCCGTTATTTCCCTTACTTCCTGATTGTGAAGCGAGAGCGATGCAGCGGCGTTGCGCGCCCTGTTAAGATAACCTGCGACACCTATGAGGAGAACTGCCGCGAGTATAACGATTATGGCGATGACAAGCACCATCTCGACCAGTGTAAAGCCTCTTTTTGTCTTATGAACGATCTTCATGATGCACCCTCCTCGTATTATTACCCTTCACATTCATGACTATTTTTCTTCACAATTCTATCACAATTGAGACGGAGGTGAAATACCCTTTTCGAAGAAAGGTGAGGATAACATCTTTAAGAAGTCGTGCCGATAAGTTAAAATGTGCAAAGCGGAGGTGCTCAATGGATATTGTATGTCTTGATATGGAGGGTGTTCTGGTACCTGAGATATGGATCGCGTTCTCTGAGGCGACGGGGATCCCCGAACTCAAGCGGACGACCAGAGACGAGCCTGATTACGATAAGCTCATGAGGTGGAGGCTCGGTATCCTGAAGGAACACGGGCTGGGCTTAAAGCAGATACAGGATACGATAGCGACTATAGATCCTCTTCCCGGCGCAAAGGAGTTTCTTGACGAATTGAGAAGCGTTGCGCAGGTTATCATCATAAGCGACACTTTTACACAGTTTGCGATGCCCCTTATGAAGAAGCTCAACTATCCCACGTTATTCTGCAATACCCTTGAAGTCGCTGCTGACGGGCAGATAACAGATTTTAAGATGCGTATCGAGAACTCGAAGCTTACAACTGTAAAGGCTTTGCAGAGCATGGGCTTTGATACCATAGCTGCAGGCGACAGCTTCAATGATCTTGCCATGATCAAGGCATCAAGGGCAGGCTTCCTGTTCAGGTCTACGGAGCAGATAAAGAAGGATAATCCGGATATCCCCGCATTTGAGGAGTTTGACGACTTCCTGGCGGCAATTAAGAACGCACTCAGGTAAAGCCTGAGGCGCAGCTTAGGGGAGAAGCTGACCGTGGCGTCGAAAGGGGATTATCTGTCCTACGTCAAGGATCTGGAATATGAATCCCAGAGCCTCTACCTTGAGTGTTCGAGCGGCAGCCTGGTTGCAGGAGAACTCAAGGGACTCGGTACGAGGCGCATCCTCGTGATGTCGCGCGCACGCGTTCTCTCACACTGGAATTCGGCGGATTTTCTGAACAAACTCGAAGCGGAAGGCTTCAGGATCTTTACATATGTGATCAGGAAAGATTACGCGGACTCCACCGACATCAATGCGGCGCTCAATCAATATATGGGCTATAACTGCGATACGATAGTCGTCTTCGGCACCGGTGATGATATATCATGCGCGAAGATGGTGTCGGCCATGGCGGTGAACGGCATAAAGGATCCGGAACAGCTGCAGGGCTTCGGGAAGATCAAAAAGGACATATCGGTCCTCTGCTGCGTCGTCATGGATAATTCACCTTCAGTATCGTCCAACAGCGCGGAATTCACGGTTGACGGTACAGGAAGAAGGATCATGTCTTTCTCCAATTACCTGATCCCCCAGATAGCAGTCATCGATACCGATATCGCGATGAGGACCACGACAAAGGATTCGATAGCTTCGGCTCTCGATACTCTGGCGGAGACGGTCGGATGCTGTCTGATTCCGGACCCCCGGACGACTCCTTCGGACAGGGCCTGCGCATATGATGCCGTGCGGCTTATAACGGATAATCTCATCAGAATGAAGGATGATCCCGATGACAGTTTTTTGAGAAAGAAGATCGCTGTTGCCGGAATCTATGCCGGGACGGCATCGAGAAATACCGGGCCCCATATGGCGCATCTGATCTATAACGCATTGTATTCAAGGACGGGCCGGCTCTTCGGAGGGTGCTATTACCTTCTGATGCTTCAGTATCTGAACAGTGATTACGTAACATTAAGGGAAGGGCTCGCGAACCTCTATGCCGATCTTGTCCGTGATGAGATAAGACCGGGAGCCGGAAAGATACAAGGCGCGTTAAAGCCCCTGTATTCTTCTGAGGCGGCAGCAAAGGCAATGATCTGGCTCTTCGAGGAATTATATTCGGAAGCTGTGCCGGAGAGACCTTCTTTGCTTAATCTTTCTCAGGATGACATGCGTGCGGTATTTGATGAGGTCAGGAAGGAAGCCCCTCTTTACGGTTACGATAAGATCGACGAGGAGATGATCCTGTCGGTGCTGAGGGGTTTATGATCCCGGAGTATATAAGACGGATACTGAACCTGTTTAACGAAGCGGGCTTCGAGTGCTATGTGGTCGGAGGTGCGGTCAGGGATATCCTGGCCGGTATAAAGCCGCACGATTACGATATCACGACATCGGCTCTCCCCTCGCAGACGGCGGAACTGATGGAGAAATCGGGTTACCGCAAGATAATCGATTCATCTGCTAAGTACGGGACCGTGGTCTTTATTGATCCTGCCGACAGTTCCCGGAGGACAGAGATCACGACCATGAGGTGCGACGGGGATTATGAGGATAACAGACACCCGGACAGCGTCGTATTCACAAGATCCGTTGAGCAGGATGCGGCAAGGCGCGACTTTACAGTTAATTCCCTCTATATGGACGCTGCGGGCAGCATCAGGGATCCCAACGGAGGAGCCGCTGATATAAAGAATAAGATAATACGTGCCGTTGGTGACCCTGTGCGGAGGTTTGAGGAAGACGCGCTGCGCATTTTAAGAGCCGTGAGATTTCAGGCTCAAACCGGGTTTGCCGTTGAAGAAGGCACCTCGCGCGCGATGAAGGAGTGCGCTCCTTTGCTCAGGAACATTTCGGCCGAGAGGATCTTCAATGAACTGACGGCTGTCGTAACTTCTGCCAACGCTCCGCGCGCCATAAGAGATAACCTCGAAGTGATATCCGTGATCATTCCCGAGCTTATGCTGCAGAAGGATTTTGATCAGAGATCGCGTTACCACGACAGGGATCTGCTGACACACACGCTCGATGTTCTGTCTGCCGTTCCTTCCGGCGAGACGGGGAAAAGGGATGCGGCGCTCGCCTATGCCGCGATCCTGCATGACATCGGCAAACCGCAGGTGTTCACCGTTGATGAGAACGGGACAGGCCACATGAAGAAGCATGCCCTGGCGGGGAATATCATCGCACAGAGACTCGCGGATGAACTCAGATTTCCGGGCAGTCTCCGGGATGAAGTCTCCATGCTCGTTACATATCACGACAGCTTCCCGCCCCCCGACCGGAGGTCAGTGCGAAGGTTCATCTCGATCTTTGAACCCGATATCCTCGACAAACTGTTCATCCTTCAAAGAGCAGACATATCGGCCCACTCTGAAGCGGGACGTGAAAGGATGAAGCTGCTTGACAGCATCATCGGCATACGTGATGAGCTGACAGAAGAGGACGCGTGCCTCTGTCTCCGGGATCTCGCGGTAAACGGTGATGACCTGAAGCGCATGGGGATCCCCGAGGGACCGCAGATAGGCAGGATGCTGAATATCCTTTTCGAAAAGGTGATGGACGAGACCCTGAAGAACGATCGTGATGAGCTTCTCGGATACGCCCGTGAGCATCAGGAGATCATAAATTAGGAATTTTTATGAATAAATTGTTAATATTGGTCTATCTTTTTTCACAATGCCGCGTTATAATGGACACGTAGTGTTATAACATTTTGTTCGGAGAAGCTTATTATGGAGAAGATTTATAAGACTAAGCGCGGATTTACACTTGTTGAGATAATGCTTGTCGTTGCGATCCTTGTCATATTGGCAAGTGTAGGTTTTATCAGCTGGGTTGAAGGCCTTGAGAAAAGCCAGAATGTTCAGAACAGGGATACTTCCAAGTTCGTAACTCACGTACAGTCTCAGAATAACCACATCAGACGCGACATGCTTTCCAGCACGCCCAGGTATTCCGTGTAATACCCGTTTGACAGTAATAAATGGATACAAAGATCCGCGGAACGGTCCGCGGATCTTTTTTATGTCATTAAAATGCTGATGCGGTGTTCAGACGCCGTACATCCGGGCGTCGAGGAGCATGCGGGTGGTCTCGGTGGCGGGCGCGGATAAAACGGATGCCGTATCTCCCGATTCCACTATGACGCCGTCGTTCATCACGATGACCCGTGAACACATGGCGCGGATGACCCTGAGGTTATGAGACACAATGAGCATGGTCGTTTTACGTTCGCGATTGATATCCGACAGGAGCTTTATGACCGACGCCTGGGAAGCGGCGTCCAGGGCGGAGAACGGTTCATCCGCGATTATCGCGGACGGTTCGCCTATTAGACACATGGCGATGGCGACTTTCTGGCGCTGACCGCCGGACAGCTGTGCCGGGAACCTGTGAAGATGCTCTTCGGCAAGCCCCGTCTCATTCAATGTCCGGATGAACAGACTGTCTTTATCTCCTCCTGCGTTACGGCCTGATGCTTTAAGAGCTTCGTTCAGATGCCATCTTACAGTATGAGCGGGATTAAGGCTCGTGGCAGGATCCTGGAAGACAGCTGCTATCCTGCCGTTCTTCTCGATGCTTCCCGAACTGGGCCTGATAAGACCCAGCAATGTCTTGATGAGCGTGGTCTTGCCGCATCCCGATGATCCGATGAGACCTAAGCAGTCGCCTTCTTTTATATCAAATGTTATATCCCTGATTACGGTCCGGGAAGATTTTCTCAGCAGTGCGCCGTTTGAATAACCGGCGGAAAGATCCTTTACCGACAACACGCACGGCGCATCGTCAGCGGCTTTTCCTGCGGTGAGACCGAGCTTATCGGGATCGAGTCTCGACTTTGCCAAAAGGTCGGCGGTGAATGCGGAACGGGGCTGTCCCATAATGTCCCATGATGTATCCGAATCGATGACCGTTCCGTCCTTCATGACCATTACGCGGTCGCAGAAATTCCTTACGGCATTGAGATTATGCGAGATAAAGAGAATTGAGATCCCCATCTCCTGACACATCTCGTGCAGGAGCTGCATGATGGACATCGATGTCACCGTGTCCAGAGATGATGTCGGCTCATCGGCGATGAGAAGAGAAGGCTTCATCAGCGCCGCTCCCGCTATCAGCACCCTTTGTCTCTGTCCTCCGGAGAGCCTGTGCGGATATCTCGAGGCGATCTGTTCGGGATCCTCGAATCCCACGATCCTGAGCATATCGAGGACCTGTCTTCTTCCTGCTTCCTTATCCAGGTTACGTACTCTCAGTATCTCAGCGAGATTGGAACCTACTGTCTGGAGCGGATCCAGGGCGGATGAAGGATCCTGGAATATGACGCCTATCTTTTCGCCAAGGAGCTTCCTCCTCTCTTTGGCGGTCTTTGCCGTGAGGTCTTCTCCTTCGAAGATTATCTGTCCCGATTCTATCTTCGCAAAGTCGGAAAGAAGGCCGGAGACCGCGAGAGCCGTCATGGTCTTTCCCGAACCCGAATTTCCTATAAGTCCCATGATCTCACCCGTCCTTACGGCAAAAGACAGTCCGTTCAGTATCACTGCGCCGGGCTCGCCGTTGTTGCTTACGGTGAGAGTCAGGCCCTTTACTTCAAGTATGTTGCCCTTATATCTCATGCGCGGCCGCCTCCGTATGTGGTCCTGACCCATTCGGAGATGAAGTACAGTCCCAATATGTAGAAGACCAGCATCAAGGTCGGGAAGATGATGAGCCAGGGCGCGGCCGTGATATAGCTCTGGGCATCGGCCAGCATCTTTCCGTATGAAGCCGCGGGAGGCTGGACTCCCAATCCCAGATAGCTCATTCCCGATTCGGAGAGCGTCATGTTCGCAAGTCCGGTAATGACGGCCGGAAGGATCTGCGACATAAGATTCGGAAAGATATGGATGAACATTATTCGGCCGGGGCGAACCTTCATTATCTTTGCCTGGAGGATATAATCTCTGGATGAAAGCTCTATGGTCCCGCTTCTGTAGACTCTGGCGTAGGTGGGCGCGAAGACAAGACCCAGCGCCCAGATGACATTATAGAGTGAGGGGCCGAATACGGCGACTGCCATAAGCGCCAGCAGAATTCCCGGAAAACACATTATGCTGTTTGACAGCACCATGATGATCCTGTCTAAGATCCCGCCGAAGTATCCGGCAAACAAGCCTGCGGCGGTGCCGAGCACCAGAGCGAATGCGACTCCGGCGAACGAGACGAGTATGGTATATCTTGAGGCTGCAAGACACCTTGAGAAGACATCTCTCCCGAGATTATCCGTGCCGAAAAGATGCTGTAACGACGGCGCCGTCAGCTTGGCCGCGGGATCTGTTGCATTGATGCCGTAGGGGGTCCAGAACAATCCGACGATAAAGGATACCGCGATCACCGACAGAAGGATGATCCCGGTAACAAGGTATATCTTAGGGTTCGGGCGGCGTCTCACAGTGACCTCCCGTCCCTTATCCTGGGATCTATGGCTGCGTTGATCACATCCGACAGGAAGTAGAGGATAACAGTGATAAGTGCAAGATAGAATACTATACCCGACAACAGCGGAAAGTCTCTTCTGGATATTGCGGAGAGGAGCAGTCTGCCGAGCCCCGGCAGGTTAAAGACCTGTTCAACGATCAATGATCCGCCCATTATGTCAGACAGGACGAGTGAGATAACGGTTACGGATGACACCGCCGAATTCGGGATTATGTGGGTCAGCAGTATCTTGAGATCCGTGAGACCGTGGCTCTTTGCGGTTCTTGCGAAGTCGCTCGCGGAGAATTCTATCATCGATGCGCGCAGGAACTTGAACGTCATGGCGATCTTGGGAAGCGCGATGCAGACGGAGGGCAGAAGAAGGCTCGCGATGTATTTGCCGGCATCGTCGGACGGGGCCGTATAGCGCCCTGCCGTGTAGATGCCGAATGCCTTGGTAAACAGCAGTATGAGCAGCATGGACAATGCGAATGCGGGGACCGCGAACAGTACGTGACCGAACGCGGATACGATCCTGTCAGTCAGGCTGCCGGGGCGCGAGGCGCATACCGCTGCCATGGGGAAAGCTACGATAAGGACTATGATCAAAGCCATGAGGCTCATCCCCAAAGTGACGGGGAGTCTGGACTTTATAAGCTCGTTGACGGGTGTCCTGAAGGACAGCGAATCGCCGAGATCCCCCTTGAGCGCTCCGCCGAGCCAGTCAAGATAACGCACTGAAAGCGGTCTGTCGACGCCGAGTTCGGCGCGCAGATTCTCCACTTGTTCTTCTGATGCATCCGTGCCGAGCATTACTCTGGCAGGGTCTCCGGGGATTACGGAGAATGCGATGAACGTGAAAAAAGAAACAAGAAGCGCGGTGAGGGCGAACTCACAGATCTTGATGAGTATCGTCCCTGCTGCGCTTCTCATTTATCAGTCTGCTGAAACAAGGTGTACGGTAGACATATCCTGAACATACATAGGATAGAGTTCATAGCCTTCGAGACGGCTTGCTACTGCACACATGCTGTACGGATCCTGGATGTAGCAGGATGCCGCATCTTCCGTCATGTATCCGAGAAGTTCCCTGTACATGCCGATGCGCTCGTCTTCTCCCGGGGTAAGCGGGATCTGCTCGATCAGCCTGTCGACATCGGGATTGCTGTAATTGATGAAGTTGTTGTCCGCGGCAGAGTGGTATCTGTTGATAACGTCGAACGGCGCATAGTCGCTGGTCAGCGCAATGATCGTCGACTGATAATCCCTTCCTGTGTAAACGCGGTCGAGCCATGTTGCCCAGTCGACCTGTTCGATGGATACGTTGATGCCGACCTGCGAGAGCTGGTCTGCTATCGCAACGGCCGTGTTAACGTGGATGAGGTAGTTGGAGGGAACGGTGATGGTCATGTCAAAACCGTCCGCATAGCCGGCATCGGCGAGAAGCTCCAAAGCCCTGTCGATATCCTGCGAATATGTGCCGTCCAGCGCCGTATCGTAAGCATCGCCCATAACGGGGCTCATGGCGGTGGTAAGCTCAAGGCCCTGACCGTTCATGATGAGGTCGATGATGTCAGTTCTGTTTATCGCATAGTTAACAGCCTGTCTGACCCTTACATCGTCGAAAGGCGCAACGGCATTGTTGAGGAACAGACCCTGGATCATGTTGGATCCGAGAGTCTGTATGTTGAACTGTGAAGGATCCAGCTGAGCGGCCTTGTCTGCCGTAAGGTAAGGGAATATGTCGATGGAGCCGCCGTTCAATTCGATCAGGCCCGCATCCATATCGGCGCAAACCTTGAATGTAACCTTGTCGAGGTAAGGAAGCTCGGGGTTCCAGTAGTTCTCGTTTCTTGTAAGAACGATACCGATGCCGGGTTCGTAGCTCTCAAAGACAAACGGACCCGTTCCGATGCGCGTGTCGCCGATCGTCTCACCGGAGCCTTCCGGGATTATCGCGGAGGTGAAGTACGATAAGAATTCGCTGTTGGGAGCATCGAGGGTTACCGTAACCGTGTTGTCTCCGTTATCGGTAACCGATGATATTGCTGACAGTTCGGGGTTGAGCTCGGATGCGCGTGTCAGGGAATATATGACATCGCCGGCATCAAGCTCCGACCCGTCGTGGAACAAAACACCCTCTCTTAACGTAAAAGTATACTGAGTCGCATCGTCGGATATCGTGTAATCGGTTGCAAGGCAAGGGTTGAGGTGTCCCTCGTGGTCGAACTTCATGAGACCTTCATAAACGTTGAAGAGTATCTCCTTGTCACCTGCTGCTTCGACCGTAAACGGATCGAATACCATGGGTTCCTGCGTGATTCCGACGACCGCTTCGCCGCCGTAAATGCCCTGAGCATCCGTGCTTCCGTCTTCCTTCCCGCAGGCAAATACGGAAAGGCAGATGACAGATGAAAGGACAGCTGATAATAATCTTTTCGAAATAGCGTTCATATTCATTTTCCTTTTTATATTAAATTCACGGTATGTTACAGCATTTTCGAAAGTTTTTCGATAATCAAAGTAATAAATGTACTTAATTAACAAAAATCGGGACAATTCGGTAATTTTTTTATTACAATTTGGTGTATAATCTTTTTACGTCTAATTTAGAAGGAGCTCTTATTCAATGAAGAAATGTCCTGTATGCGGAGTAATGATGGGCGACAGCGTGGCCCGTTGCTCCATGTGTAAGTATGATTTCCAGAAAGCCTCAGGCGGAGATGCTGTCGGACAGATGGCAGCGGCGCAGAGAGTTCTCGAACAGCATGAAGAAGAGAAGCTCGGAAGGACCGAGGCAAGAAGATCCGAGGAAGAGAAGAGACTCGCTGAGATAAGAGAGAAGATCAACCGTGAGATGGAGACTCTTACGGCACAGTTCGAGGCTGAGAAGAAGAGACTGGATTCGGAATACGAAGCCATGCAGAAGAAGGCTGAGGTCGAGAAGAAGCAGCTTGAGACTGAACTTGAGCAGGCCCGCGCGGAAGTCAAGGTCGAGCGTGACAAGATAAGTGAGGCAAGATCCCAGGGCGAGCAGGCTAAGCAGCAGAGGATACAGGAAGGTCAGGCAGAATACGACAAGCTCGTTGCCCAGGCTGAGCAGGAGCGTCAGGCGATGCTCGACCAGACACAGAAGGAGATCAACGAAGCGGCGGAAAGGATAGACGCGGAGTACGCCGAGATCCTTCAGAAGAGAGACAGGCTTGTTGCGGAAGCTGAGGAAGCACAGAATTTCCTTGAGAACTCCGAGCAGATCAAGAAAGAGATGGAGGAAGCGAGAGCCGAACAGGACAAGGTCATCGCTGACAAGAAGAAGGAGATAGAGGCGAAGCAGGCCGATATCGATAAGCTTCAGAAAGATTTCGAGGTCGAGAAGGCAAGGCTTGAGAAGGAAGGCAGACAGATAGCCGAACAGCAGGCCGGTGAAGCTCTGCAGGCCAAGGAACAGGCTGAAGCGGATCTTGAGAGGATCAACAAGGAGAAAGACCAGCTGATAGCCGAAGCCGAGCAGACGAAGCAGTCCGCACAGGCAGAGATAGACGGCATAAGGGAACAGGCGCAGGCGATAATCAGTGAAGCCGAAGAAGCTGCGGCAAGGCGCGATGAGAGCCTTAAGGCGCTGCAGGAAGTTCAGGCTGAAGCCGAAGAGACGCAGAGAAAGAAAGATGCGATGGATGCTGCGATCGCTCAGGCTAAAGCGGAGCAGGAGAAGGCCGTATCTGATTATGAGACCAAGATCGCCGAGTATGAGGCAACAGCTTCCGAATGGAGTTCCCAGATCGAGGCTATTTCCGAAGAATACAACAAGGCGCAGGTCATTATCGCGGATGCCGCGAATATCGAAGTTACGGCGAGGGCTGAGGCTGAACAGATAGTTCTTGAGGCCGAGAAGAGAGCTGTTTTCCTTAAAGATGCAGCCTTGAAGGAGAGTGACAAAGGTCAGTACCTGAAGACTATCGAGGAGAAGGAGAATAAGATAAAGGAAATGGAGAAGGAAGCACAGGCTCTTAACAGCAAGATAGAAGATTTGGAAGCATCCATCAAGTCTTTGGAGAAGAAGGTCGCATCAGGCGCTGTCGGCGGAGCGGCAGCAGGTCCCAAGGAATACAGTGTTGAGGTTGTTAACCATAACGGCGCCGGTGAAGTCGATGATAAGGGTATCGCCGATGTCCTTGCAAATAAGACAAAGGACGGATGGACATTGGTCTCGGTCATCAACGATGACGGCGGTAAGCTTCAGAACGCCATGGGCGGTGAGGCGACAGCTTCACTCTCGATGGGTTCATATGCAAATAAGGAAGACCGTGTGGTCCTGATATTCGAGAGACCCAAGAAGGCCTGATCACCCGGGACAGACAGTGATCTGACATTAAGGGACCGCGGCAAATGCCGCGGTCCTTTTCGCGCGGAAAGAGGATTTTGAATCTGCACAAAGAAATTGATGGAAAATTCACAACTTTTGTGGAAATAGCATAGCAATTATTTTATAATTAAAAACGCTTGATAAATTTCAAGATAATAAAAATTCTCCGAAGGAGGCAGATCACATGGAAAGATATTCCGCAGACAAGATACGTAATATTGCATTGCTCGGACATCAGGGCTCCGGCAAGACATCTCTCGCAGAAGCAATGCTGTATTGTACAAAGGCCATCGACAGATTAGGCAGGCCGCAGGACGGCAATACAACGCTTGATTTCGATCCGGAGGAGATAAAGAGAGGCGCTTCTATTTCAGCTGCCGTTGCTTCCTGCGAGTACAAGGGCAGTAAGATCAACATTATCGACACTCCCGGTGATTTTGACTTCCTGGGTGAAGAGATGTCGGGTATCAGGATCGCGGATTCCGGTATCGTTATGATCTCCGCCAAGGGAGGCACATCCGTAGGTTCGCAGAAGGCGATAAGACTTCTTAACAGCAAGAACGTTCCCTTCCTTTTCTTCGTAAACCGTATGGATGAGCCGAATGCAGACTTCGAAGCTGTTACTTCGAGAATGATGGAGCGTTACGGTCCTTCGGTCATTCCTCTTTCGCTTCCGATCCTTGAGAACGGACAGATGACCGGAATTGTCGATGTAATGAACAGGAAAGCATTTAAGATCGATAAGTCGGGCAAGTCGGAGGAGATCCCTCTTCCCGAAGAATTCAATGAGCGTATCGATGACCTCCAGGATCAGGTCAACCAGGTCGTTGCTGAAGCCGATGATGCTCTCATGGAGAAGTATTTTGCAGGTGAAGCATTTACAGAGGATGAATTCAGGCACGGCGTGCACGCAGGTTTCCGCGAAGGAAAGCTCCATCCGATCTACTGCGGTTCCGCATACATGAACTGGGGCGTTGATTTCCTTTTGAACTGTATTGCAAAGGACACTCCTCCGGCGGGCAAGAAACCTACATTGATCGGCACACTGCCTGACGGTTCCGAGCAGGAAGTTGCCTGCAATCTCGAGGACCCGCTCGCTGCATTCATCTTCAAGACGATCGCTGACCCGTTCGTCGGCAAGATATCGATCTTCAAGGTCAATGCAGGATCTATCAAGGCCAACTCTACAGTCTATAATGCGACACAGGAGAAAGATGAGAAGGTAGGAAACCTTTTCTTCATGCTCGGCAAGAAGCAGATCCCGACCGAAGAGGTCTGCGCAGGCGATATCGGCGCAACAGCCAAGCTCGCGATCTCCCAGACTAACGATACGCTCTGCGACCGCGCGCGTATCCTTGAGATGCCCAAGATCAAGTTCCCGTTACCCTGTCTGTCAAAGGCCATCATGCCTGAGAAGAAGGGCGAGGAAGATAAGATCATGGCAGGTCTCGTCAAGCTCATGGATGAGGACAGATGCTTTACCGTTGAGAACAATCCCGAGACAAAGCAGATGGTCATCTCCGGTATCGGCGAAGTCCAGCTCAAGGTATTGATCAATAAGCTCAAGGCAAAGTATAAAGTCGATGCGGTCCTTGAGGATGCTAAGGTTCCTTACCGTGAGACCATCAGGAAGAAGGTCAAGGTCCAGGGCAAGCACAAGAAGCAGTCCGGCGGTCACGGCCAATACGGTGACGTTTGGATCGAATTCGAACCCAATCCCGAATCCGAAGCTCTGGTATTCGAGGAGAAGGTCTTCGGCGGTGCTGTTCCCAAGAACTATTTCCCTGCTGTTGAGAAGGGCCTCCAGGAATCTGTCGAAAAGGGAATCCTCGCGGGTTACCCTGTCGTTAACGTAAAGGCCACCCTGGTCGACGGTTCCTATCATGATGTTGACTCCAATGAACAGTCGTTCAAGATGGCTGCCCATCTGGCATTCAAAGCCGGTATGGAGAAGGCAGATTCGATCATCCTTGAACCGATCTCCTCGGTTGAGATCCATGCTCCTGAAGACAAGCAGGGCGACATCTTAGGCGATCTCAATAAGAAGAGAGGCCGTATCATGGGCATCGGCGCCGATGAGCTGGGCTGCGTAGTCAATGCGGAAGTTCCGACCTCGGAGATGGGCGATTATGCGACCGACCTCAAGGCCATGACACAGGGTCTGGGCTGGTTCTCGATGGAGCATGCCAGATACGAACCCGCTCCGTCTGATGTATCGGCTAAGGTCATCGCCGATTCTAAGGCTGACGAAGAGTAAGTCTGACAGTTGATCGTTTTTTTAGACCGTCCCGCTCACACCGGGACGGTCTTTTTGATGAGTCTGTGAGTGTTTAGGACTACGGGCTGTCAGGCAGGAGAACACATCTTTTCGAAAAGGGTGTTGACAGAGGGGTGGGCCTGGATTATCATATGAACAGTTGAACATATGAGCAATCGTTCATATGAACGCCGCAGACAAAGTATAACGGAAAGGAAACGGCAATGAGAGAACACGATCACAGCGGACTTTTGGAGCATGTAAGAGAAGAGATGCCTTCTGATGAAAAGCTGCAGGAACTGGGAGACCTGTTCAAGGTATTCGGCGATATAACGAGGATCAGGATCATGTATGCGCTTCATGAGGATGAGATGTGCGTGTGTGCCATTGCCGAACTTCTCGGAATGACGCAGTCGGCTATATCGCATCAGCTGAAGACTTTGAAGGATGCAGATCTGGTCGCTGCGAGAAGAGAAGGAAAGACTGTCTATTATTCACTGTCGGACGATCATGTCAGATCGATAATCGCTCAAGGATACGAACACATAACAGAGTAAAGGAGAAAAGAAGATGAAGAAGACATTCGAACTTGAGGATCTGGACTGCGCGAACTGCGCACGCAAGATGCAGGAGGCAATTGAGAAGATACCCGGTGTTACATCCTGTTCGGTGAATTTCATGACCCAGAAGATGATACTCGAGGCTGATGACAGCAACTACGAAGCGATCCTGAAAGAAGCGGTCAAGACGATCGCCAAGGTCGAGCCCGATTGTACGGTTTTGTTATAAGTAGAGAGGATCAAAAGGAGTAAAAGATCATGAAGTTCAAGCTTACACGCAAACAGAAGAAGATGATGCACAGGATTATCGCGGCCGCAGTGCTTCTCGCGGCTGTGGCGGCAATAACACATCTGTTCGAACTGCCGTGGTGGGCTGAACTTCTGATCTATATGGTCCCGTATGTAATTGCGGGATATGATGTATTAAAGACCGCGTTCATCAATCTCATACACGGTCAGGTGTTCGATGAGAAGTTTCTCATGATGGTAGCGACATTGGGTGCCTTCGGCGCGAGTGAATATCCTGAAGCGTCGGCCGTAATGCTGTTCTATCAGGTCGGAGAATTGTTTCAGAGCATAGCAGTCGGAAGTTCGAGACGATCCATAAGCCAGCTCATGGATATAAGACCGGACACTGCAACAGTAATAAGAGACGGAGTAGAAAGTACGGTCAGTCCCGAAGAGGTCAATGTCGGTGAGCTTATCATAGTCCGCCCGGGCGAGAAGATCCCGATCGACGGAATTGTCGAAGAAGGCGTAAGTTCTGTTAATACCTCCGCGCTGACAGGCGAAAGCGTTCCTGTCGATGTAGCCTACAGCGACAATGTCATAAGCGGCACCGTCAACCTCACGGGAGTGATCAAAGTAAAGACGACTACAACGTTCGGGCAGAGCACAGTATCGAAGATATTGGAGCTTGTCGAGAACTCTTCGGAGAAAAAGGCAAAGGTCGAGAACTTCATAACCAAATTCGCCAGATATTACACACCCTGCGTCGTCATAGGCGCGCTGATACTCGCGGTAGTGCCGTCGCTCATACAGGGACCGGGAAGCTGGGAAGTCTGGAAGAACTGGCTCATCAGAGCATGTGTGTTCCTGGTCGTATCGTGCCCGTGCGCACTCGTGGTATCGGTCCCGCTGTCTTTCTTCGGAGGCATAGGCGGAGCTGCGAAGGAAGGCATCCTTATCAAGGGCGCCAATTATACGGAGACACTGGCCTGTATAGATACGCTCGTGTTTGATAAGACGGGAACGCTGACCAAGGGGATCTTCGCAGTGGAGGATATCCATCCCAATCTGATCAGCGAGGCTGAGCTTCTCGATATAGCAGCAGCCTGCGAGAGCTTCTCGTCCCATCCGGTCGCTCAGTCTATCGTGCGGGCTCATGAAGGACACATAGACAGCGCGAATATAGGGGATGTCACGGAGATCGCGGGCAAGGGCGTCAAGGCGGTCATAGACGGTACATTGTATTACTGCGGCAACAGCGGGCTCATGGAGCTTTGCGGCGCAGATTATCACGACTGTCATCTTACGGGGACCATAATCCATGTTGCCAGGGAAACAGCTGCCGGCAGTGAATACCTAGGACACATAATAATAAATGACGAGATAAAAGAAGATGCTGCAAGAGCAATATCGCTGTTAAAGATGATCGGCGTTAAGCGCACCGTGATGCTCACCGGCGACAAGGAAAAGGTGGCAAAGAACGTCGCGGACAAGCTGGGCCTTACCGATTATCATGCCGAGCTTCTTCCCGCCGATAAGGTAATACAGGTTGAACAGCTCCTGTCTCAGGGATATAAAGTTGCATTCACGGGAGACGGCATAAACGACGCGCCTGTCCTCATGAGAGCCGACATCGGCATAGCAATGGGAGCGATGGGTTCGGATGCCGCGATAGAATCAGCGGACGTGGTGCTTATGGATGACAAACCGACCGGCATCGTCAAAGCGATCCTCACGGCAAGGAAGACGATGCGGATCGTAAAGGAGAACGTGGCATTCGCTCTTGCTGTCAAAGCGGTGATACTGGTGCTCGGCGCACTCGGAATAGCCAATATGTGGCTCGCCGTGTTCGGTGATGTCGGAGTCCTTATCCTTGCTATATTAAATGCGATCCGCGCGATGAAGCCCGTCTCGATCGACTGACTGTACGAATGATCAGTCGATGCGGTAGACCGTCGTCTCCTCTTCGGGGAAATAGGCGACGGGCGTAAGGTTCTCGGCAAAGAATTCCTTGTTATAGTATATGCGGCCGGGATATTCGTAAGCGAAGAATTCCGGATCGTCGATAAGGTATTTTATCCCGCGTTCGTGACAATACCTTCTGAATTCATCGATGTTGTTTCCGCTGCCGCTTATGAGCCAGTAATAGATCGTTTCACGGGTCTCGGTGTCATGACCTGCCGACCAGGCGTAATAGGGCCATCCGTAGTATGACGGACGTCCTGCGAGGAAGAACCTGTTGAATGACCACTGGGGGGTCAGGAAGACATCCGACGGATCAGTATTCTCTTCTATCCATTCGACAAGATCCGATTCGGTATTGATGTCCACCGTGTATTTGTTGAGATTTACATAAGTGCACCATTCGGCGACACCGGTCGCTGTGAGCGGAACGATAAGGACTGCGCCGAGTACTATGAGGCCGGCGCGGCAGGCGATATATCCGGCGCGGGGCAGCCTGGAGGCAAGCTTCGCGGGCGGGCTGAACAACTCGGCGATCCCGCATGCCGTGAATGCATCAATAAGGATCAGAGTGAACTGGATGAACTTGTGATTCGCGAGCATCTCGTACGATACCTTGAAATTGAATGCGAATATCAGAGGGGCAAGGAATGCCAGGAACAGCAGCTCGCGGTAGACGGGCTTCCTTCCTGTGATATCCCTTATGAGTATATAGATCACATAAGCTGCAGCGACTATCAGGGTGAGTCCCGTGATCGTCACGAGGTAGCCCGTTATCCCGGCAGCCGATCTGTTCTGTACCACAAAACCGGTCATATGCTTCATCTGTACGACATTCGAAGCGTTCCCTGCGAAAAGCCTTGTCTGGATAAATGCTGAAACGACGGCGGCCGCTGCTTCTGCGGCATATGACACACGGGATTCAGAGAAGACCGCCATGATGAGCAGAACGAGAAGGACGCCGATCAGCGCCGAACCGTGGAAGAACGGCATGACCGCAGCGATCACGCAGCAAAGCGCCGTGATCCCCATTGGCTTGAGCGGATCTTCAGGACGGAAGACCCAGGCATACTTTGAAGCGATAAAGGTCTTTATAAGACGCAGGGGGTACGAGTTTCCGTTGCCTTCTTTTGCTTTGATGAGACTGCTGCACATACGTCTTACAAAAGGGATCATCGCTATTACCAGTATCAGCATCGCGCCTACGCCGAGCATGAGATGGCGCTGGTTGGGATATACGTTTATTGCCCAGATGCCCCAGTTGTCGTAAGGGGTTTCCGTAAACCAGGTGCTGCTCTTGAAGAGAGACTGGAATATGACATTGAAAGGAACATCGAGCTTACGGAACTTCGATATGTACATAAATACATTGAGCGCGCTCCTGAATAAAACGAATACGGGAGCGAGAACGAATGCAGGCCTCTTGCGCGACAAGAGCACTGCGAGCGTTCCGAGCAGCACGAGCGCGCATACCATGGAGAGTATCGAAGGTATGTTGAGGGCAAGGTCGATCGTAAGGCCTAAGTATTTGAGCGTTCCTGCGAGAAAATAGAAGAAGAAATGATACTGTATCCCGTCACCCGAGAAATGCATGTACTGTGTCGGGTAATTGAATCCGTCCGAGAAGGAAGAGATCATCGCGGTGTGGGGCGACAGATCCGAGAATGTTGAATAACCCGCGGACAGTATTCCGTCCGACAGATTGTAAGTATAGACCATGAGGAATACCGAAGCGCCCGTGATAAGGACCGTAACGGCGCCGTAGAAGACTGCGTTTAAGGTCGAATGCCTGTACACCGGGATAACGGAAGCGCCGGGTTCGCGGACGGTGATCCTCTCGCGGCGGACCCTCCTTGCATAGAAAGAGAAGTTTATTCCCGTGAGAATGATAAATACAGCGAACGTTACCAGAATCCCGGCGCGCTTGGCCATGTCGTCTTCGTCCGTGACGAATGTGAGAAGGAATGTGATGTAGTAATTGAACATCGGCATGCACATGAGTCCGGTTATGATGCCGGCAGGCGCCGTGAAAAGAACAGGCGGCAGCTTCTCCACCACGCTCTTGCTCGGGGAGCAGGCCGTGAAGAATCTTGCCGTGTCGGGTATACACAGATTGACGAATGATATTCCGAAGGCCGCTGAGACCAGAAGATACAAGATCGCGAGCATACGTTCCTCTTTAATTATATTTATATAAGTCTAACAAATAGACCATTCACTATCTTTACACGCGTGTTACTTTTGGGACGGTAACGAGAATGTAACGGATATGAGCGCTTGAAGGTAAAGTGCGATTGCTATAATCGACTCCGCAAGACTTCGGGAACGGAGGTAATCCACATCACTGTCGGCATAATCGGAGGCGGAGCAGCGGGGCTTTTCGCAGCGTGTTTTCTTAAGCGCGAAGGCGCGTCCTTTACCCTGCTCGAAAAGACTTCCTCCTGCGGCAACAAGCTCCTTCTTACGGGACACGGAAGATGCAATATCACCAACCGCAAGCCCCCCGAAGAACTTAAGGACGGGTATCACGAGGCTTCCGGATTTTTAAGGTCCGCGCTTCGGGCTTTTACTCCTGACGATGCGGTCGAATTCATTGTCAATGAACTTAAGGTTCCGCTCAAGGAAGAGGATAACAACAGGATGTTCCCCGTGTCGGACAAGGCTTCCGATATAAGAGATGCCCTGGTGGATTATGCAGGGAAAGACAATATCATCACGGGATTTGAAGTCTCGGATATAAGCCGCGAAGACGACCGGTTTAAAGTGACATCGGGCGACGGAAGATCGTATCTATTTGACAGGCTCATAGTCGCGGCGGGCGGAAAGAGCTTTCCGCACACGGGTTCTGACGGGAACGGATATGAACTCGTAAAGAGAACGGGGCATACCGTTACCCCGCTTTCTCCTGCCCTTACAGGTGTTCCTGTCCGTGAAGAAGACCGTGAGTTCACGTCATCGCTGAGCGGTGTGAGCGTCTATGCCGGGACGGGCCTTTATCTTGACAATAAGAAAAAGAACAGGGCGGAAGGCAATGTGCTTTTCACACACGACGGCCTGTCGGGTCCCGCTATAACCGAGCTTGCAAGAGACATACCCGTGGATGTGAGAGAGCGCGACGGCTGGATCGAACTTGATTTTACTCCCGGAAGAGATGAGAAGGATGTGGATGAGGAGCTCTTAAGCAAGATGAGGATAAGACCGGACGCGCGTCTCACGACGATAGGCGCGGAGTTTGTTCCGTCTTCGCTCTCGGCGGCTCTCGGGGAAAGAGCAGGCGTTACCGAACTTCGGGCATGCGATGTGACACGTGAGGAACGGCGCGGGTTTGTCAGGGAATTGAAGCATCTTCATATGAGCATAGAAAGACAGCCTTCGTTTGATACTGCGTATGTTACCAGAGGCGGTGTCGCCTTGGGCGAGCTAAAGCGCAAGACATTCGAGTCGCTGATCGTGCCGGGGCTGTTCATTATCGGCGAGATGACCGATATCGACGGGATAAGCGGAGGTTATAATCTGCAGGCTGCGATGAGCGAAGCATATGTCGCAGTCCGCGCTTCTTTGTGTTAAAATCCTCAAAGATTTACTTTGAGGGAGGTATTTCCCGTGACCGAGAAAAGATCCGACTATATTGCCTGGGACGAATACTTCATGGGTGTCGCCAAGCTCGCTGCCAACAGGAGCAAGGATCCGAGTACTCAGGTCGGCGCATGTATCGTAAACTCTGACAACATGATAGTCTCCGTCGGTTATAACGGATTGCCGGCGGGATGCTCCGATGATGATTTCCCGTGGGCAAGAGAAGGAGAGACATTCGATACCAAGTATGCGTATGTCTGTCATGCCGAACTCAACGCCATACTTAATTCCGGAACCGGGGATCTGCGCGGGACCAGGATATACGTTACTCTCTTCCCCTGTGAGGGATGTACAAAGGCGCTTATTCAAAAAGGGATCAAAGAAGTGATCTACGACAGCGACAAGTATCACGACATGCCGGGAACAATGGCTGCAAGAAGGATGCTCGACGCTGCGGGAGTTAAATATACAAAGTACGTGCCGACAGGCCGCAGGATCGAACTGGACGTTTGATCATTAAAGATATCAGGAGTGTAAAGAGGTTAGTTATGGGTGAGTTAAGATCATTTATCTGGGATGAGAAGAATGAGTGCATGGAGGAGGCAGAGCGCCGCGAACTGGTCGGCAAGCGCCTCGTTGCCGCTGTAAGGAGAACATACGATAATGCTCCTTACTACAGAAAGAAGCTTGAACTTGCAGGGATAACTCCCGATGACATCAAGTCGCTGGACGATATAGAGAAGCTTCCGTTCTGTGACAAGCTCGACTTCAGGGATAATTATCCGTTCGGAACCCTGGCAGTTCCCCGGGAAGAGCTCGTAAGATTCCATGCTTCATCCGGAACTACCGGCAAGATGAAGGTCGTGGGTTATACGGCAAATGACGTTGAACTGTGGTCCGATGCTCTTTGCCGCTGTTTCGCAATGTCCGGCATGGAGAGGGGCGATCTCGTTCACATCGCTTACGGCTACGGACTGTTCACGGGAGGCCTCGGTCCCCATTATGCATGTCAGAAGTTCGGATCGGTCGCTATCCCCGTATCGGGCGGCAATACAGCCAGGCAGATCCAGATCCTTACCGAGTGGCAGCCGCAGGTCATCATGTGCACGCCCACGTATATGCTCCACATCATCGATGTCATCGAGAAGAACGGCATCGATAAGTCTCTCGTAAAGCTCCGTTCCGGTATCTTCGGAGCCGAGGCATGGACTCATGAGATGAAGGATCAGATCGAGGGACGCATCGGCCTTAAGGCGTTTGATATCTACGGCCTGACGGAGATCTGCGGTCCCGGAGTCGGATGCTCCTGCCCTTACTGCAATGATCAGGTTCATATCAATTCCGACTATTTCTGGCCTGAGATCGTCGATCCCGAGACCGGAAAGGTTCTGCCTGAAGGACAGCTCGGAGAACTCGTATTCTCATCCGTGATGAAGGAAGGCGTTCCGATGATCCGTTACAACACGCACGATCTTACGAGCATTCATTACGGCAAGTGCGCCTGCGGAAGGACTACGCCGAGGATCGATAAGATCACTGGCCGCGCAGACGACATGCTCATAATCAGAGGCGTCAATGTATTCCCGACACAGATCGAAGCGGCGGTTTTAAAGTACAAAGAGGTACTGCCGCATTACATGATCTATGTCGACCGCGTAAACAATCTCGATGTCATATCCGTCAAGATCGAACTCAATCCCGATCTTATGTCTGATACGATGTCTGGACTTGAGAAACTTACCAAGTCGATAGAGGGGGATATCGCGAGCATTACCGGTATCCATGCGAAGGTGCTCCTCGTTGAACCCAGATCATTGCCGAGATCTGAAGGCAAGATGGCGAGGGTAGTTGATTCAAGATTTAAGAAGTGATGGTCTTATGAAGAAAGTTATCAGATTTCTGTCTGCAGCTGTCGCCGCGAGCATCATGTTAACGGTGTTCGCACTGTATACACCCTCAGGGAGAGGATCCGTAAGAGCCGAGGCGTCCGCAACGGTCGAATCGACGAACCCGTGGGGAAACGGAGGTCAGATAACTCTTGACCTGTCCGGCTGCTCGGGTTACGGGACCATAGAAGTGGTCGTGGAATTCAGCGGCACGGTAAGCGATGCGTCCGGATGGGGATTTGATACATATGTGGTATCGGGAAACAGGGTAACCGCGACTGTTTCCGCATCAGGCAGCAACTCCTGGGCATTTGACGGCAATGTCGGCATACAGGTGACGGGTTCGAACATCACATCCGTATCTCTTGTATCTGTTACGGGTTCGGGAACGGCTCCTGCGGGTAATTCAAACAACAAT
>JAFXPN010000033.1 GCA_017527865.1 Clostridiales bacterium | reverse complement strand
TTTCTCGCCCCACTCATCGGGAGTTCTGTCCATGGTGATCGTTCTGATTCCGATGCGCTTGGTCATGGAATCCAGTACTGTATCACCGTCGCAGATATTGACAGTTACCGTGTACAGATTCTGCTCGCCGTAGCCTCTGGGCCACCAGCGTGTCGCGGGGTCGATCTCGATCTTGTTGTCTTCATTCCTGAAGGTGCGCTTCGTGCCGTCGGGCGCGGTTATTTCATATTCGATTGTGAAGTTTTTACTTTCGTCTAACACCTCGAATTCAGGGGTGATCTCGAGAACTATATTTTCGCCGTGATGCTGAGTGAAGCTTACTGAGTTCAGTCTTACTGTGTTGTAAGAGATGAGCGATACGTCGCGCCAGATCCCCATGTCGGGAAGGTGCGCGCCCCAGTCCCAGCCGAACATGCAGTGTGCTTTTCGAATATGGACGAAGCCGGGCATACTGTCCTCGGTGCCGAGCGTGGGAGCCAGCGCGAAAGCTTCTTCAATGAACTTGGTAGGGGAGTGGAAGATCACTTTAAGTGTGTTGCCGGCGCTCTTAAGAAGAGTCTTCACGTCGCACTCCCAGGTCCTGTGCATGTTGTTCGCGGTGATGATAAGTTCGCCGTTAAGATATACGTCGGCGAGGGTGTCGAGTCCGTCGAATCTGATGACAGTCTGATCGGAGTTCAGGAAGCTCTCATCCGCATCGAAGACGGTCTCATATTCATAGTCGAAGTCCATGAGCTTCAGCGCTTCTATCTCGTTGTCTTTCCAGAACGGATTATCCATCTGCCCGTTGCTGAGCAGATCGCCGTAGACCGAACCCGGAACGGTTGCCGGGAATCTGTCTTCGGTGTCGGTTCTTCTCATGGTCCAATTGTTGTTAAGAAGTATCTTGTTCATGCTTTCATTCTCTATAATCTCGTGTTATAAATGTATTAAGAATGGTGCAGAAAATTGTAAAAATCTATTATCGCTATGGAACTGTTTGAATATATCGACCGTCAGGACACCCCCTACGATATCTTCTATACCCCGTCAGTGAATTCGCCTAAGCACTGGCATTATTACTCTGAGATCCTGTATATCAAAAGCGGGCGGATCAAACTGATCTGTAACGACTACAGTTTTACCCTCGAGAAAGGCGATATATGCTATATCTATCCTCTTCAGCTTCATGAGATCACGCGGGCGGATAACGATACGGGTGAGCCTGTCGATTATGCGGTAATCAAATTCGACATCCACACCATAAGTATCCCCGAGGCCTACGTCCAGAAGATGTACGATTTTTTCGTGACCAGAGGCTCGGATCAGGACTACTGCCTCATTGTAAAAAACGCTGAGGAGATTTCAGATTCCGTCATCTCTTGTGTAAGCGAGTATAATTCCCGCGATCTTCTTCATACCTTTAAGATGCAGTCGGATATATTCGGAATTCTTATTTACATCGCACGCATGTGTGACAAGGTTTTGCCCGAGAAAGAACACAAACAGAACGAAGTGTCCTTGTCCTTTTACCGCATTCTCGAATACATAGATATGCATTCATCGGAGAAGCTCGAGATCGCGGATCTGGCGGCGAAGTGCCACTTAAGTTATTCGCATTTCGCGAGGCTGTTTCGGGATAACTACGGGCGCTCGTGCAAGGAGTACATCAACTACATCCGTCTTCATAAGGCGGATGAACTTCTGATGCATACCGATTACGACATCTCGTATATAGCGGCGCAGACCGGGTTCTTCGACAGCAGCCATTTTATCAGGGCTTACAAGGCATGGAAGGGGAAGACTCCCAAGCAGCAGAGATTTATTTACAACAGATAGGGGGACGAAATGAGAACGACTTAAGACCTATATGTTAATAAATTTTAATATGTTATGTCACGTTTGTTAATTGTGCTCGTTTCCCCTTTTCACGCAGATTTGCTGTGTTAATATGGCGACATAAGTTAATGCAAACAGCAGAGACGAAAACGAAAATGAAGGGAGAAACAGTATGAATATTCCTGAGACTATTTTAAGCAAATTGACAGCTGAGCAGAAGGCTAAGATCACATCTGCAAAGTCCATTGATGAGGTTATCTCCATCGCTAAGGACATCGGTATTGATCTTACTGACGAGATGATGGAAGGTCTTGCCGGCGGTACAGGTCCTTTGGGTTATCCTTATGGTGAGACAGGTCCTTTGGGTTATCCCTATGAAGGCACAGGTCCTTTGGGAGAGACCGGACCTCTTAAGACAGGTCCTTTAGGTTCTTGCGATCCTGCGAATAATGCAGTCGGTCCTGTGGAGTCCTGTGATCCGCCTAAGTCGGTAGGCTGGTATGATAAGTAATATTTCATTGTTTACCATTCCTAAACTGGTGCCGAATCGGTCGCAAGACCGATTTGGCATTTTTTGATTATTTAAGAAAAAATACGGTATCATGAATTATGCCTGATCAGAGTTTCAATAATAAAGAACTAAGAAAACTTAAAACCAATGACGACCTGGAGCAGTATGTTCGGCTTACGACTCCTGGCGTTTGGATCGTCTTGTCGGCAGCCGCTGCATTGGTCATCGGCCTTCTAGTTTGGGCCTTCTTCGGAACTGCCGCGACGACTGTAGTGACCCGTGCCGCTACGGTGGACGGGAAGATGCAGTGCTTCCTTCCCGAAAATGAATACCAGCTTGTAAGGGTCGGGGATCCCGCTTATATCAACGATATGCCGTGGACCGTTACGGAGTGTTCTTCGGTGCCCCTTTCGAGAGATAGGGCATACGGGATCATCGGCAGTGATTATCTTTATTATGAGCTGGTCGATTCGAATAAGAGTTATCAGGTTACACTCGAGCCTGTTCAGAGCGATCCGGCGGACGGACAGGACAGAGAAGATGATGTAGCCACTGTGAATGTGGTTATCCATACAAGATCGGTTCATCCGATAGATCTGATCCTTGATCAATAACAGGTTAAAGGAAGTCCGGATTTGAGAAGATCTATCGCGAAAGTTCCCCAGATAATGCAGATGGAACGGGTGGAGTGCGGAGCCGCCTGTCTTGCGATGATACTTGCTTATTACGGCAAGTGGATCCCTCTCGAGCAGGTAAGAATTGACTGCGGTGTCAGCCGTGACGGTTCCAAGATCACCAATATGCTTAAGGCTGCTCGCGCTTACGGCTTGGAAGCCAAAGGTATGTCCATAGGTCTTGAAGGCATGCGTAAGCAGGACCTTTTCCCGTGTATCGTATTCTGGAACTATAACCATTTCGTTGTTGTTGACGGGTACCGCGGCAACAAGGTATGGCTGAACGACCCTGCGCGCGGACGTATCGCGGTAAGCCGCGCTGAATTCGAAGAATCTTATACAGGTATAGCACTTGTATTTAAGCCGACAGATGCTTTCGAGCCGGGCGGAAGTAAGCCCGATACTGTCGCATATATCAAGACGCGTCTAAAAGGAATGAAAAGCGCGTTGCTGCTGGTAACTCTCACGGCAGCGGTTACCTCCTTGGCAGCGATCCTTTTCACGTCTTCAGGCACTGTCTTTCTTGACCGAATACTTACGGGGTACAACGCGGAGTGGCTGCTGCCGCTGATCGTGATCATGATCGTCCTCGCGGTTATACAGGGAAGTATCGCGATCATGAACGCGGTCTATCTTGTGAAAATCCAGGGTAAGACTGCGGTAGTCTCATCCTCGAGGTTCATGCAGCATCTGTTGAGACTTCCGGTGCGCTTCTATGCCATGCGTTCCGCGGGCGATTTGCAGATGCGTCAGATCGACAACGAGAGCATCGTCTATACGATGGTAGTGCAGCTCGCGCCTGTCATGATCAACTCCGCCATGCTGATCCTTTACCTGATCATAATGATCAATTACAGCCTGATACTGACGTTCGTCGGTATATGCGCGGTGCTGCTTAACGTGTTCGTCGCGCGCTTCATCTCGCAGAAGAGGATCAATGCTACCAGAAGGCTTTCCGCCAACATCGGAAAGATGTACGGCACTACGGTCAGCGGTATCGACATGATCGAGACCATACAGGCATCCGGCGCCGAGAATCAGTTCTTCAGCCGCTGGGCGGGATTCCAGGCTCTGGTAAGCAATGACAGAACGCATCTTTCTTATATTAATGAATACCTCGGTATGATACCGAATGTGCTGTGTCAGCTCGCCAATGTTCTTATCCTGATGCTCGGAATTAAGCTGATAGTTCAGGGTGATTTCACTCCCGGTGCGCTGATGGCTTTTAACGGATTCCTGTCTGCTTTTATGGCTCCTGTCACCCAGCTTATCGGTATGGGTCAGACCATTCAGGAAGCGACGACGCAGATGGAGAGAATCGAAGATGTAATGCGTTATCCCGCCGACGTTGAAGAGAATTATGAGCAGGGGTTACCCGAGGGCTTCGATATCCAGAAGAAGATGCTGGGTAAGCTCGAATTGAAGGATGTATCTTTCGGCTATGCGCCTCTTGATGAGCCTCTTATCGAGAATCTTTCTCTTACACTTGAGCCCGGTAAATGGGTCGCTTTGGTAGGTGCCAGCGGGTGCGGCAAATCCACGATAGCAAAACTTATCACCGGACTTTATCCCGTCAGGTCGGGACAGATCATGCTGGACGGTATGCCTCTTGAGAAGATCCCGAAGCCGATGCTTCATAACTCGGTCATGATGGTCGATCAGGATATGACCACATTTGACGATACGGTCGTTAACAATATCAAGCTCTGGGACAGATCCATAGAGGATTACGAGATGATCATGGCCTGCAAGGATGCTGAGGTGCATGAGGATATCCTCGCGCGTCCCGGCGGCTATCAGGCGGTTATCCAACCGGGTGGAAAGAATTTCTCCGGCGGTCAGCTTCAGAGAATGGAGATCGCCCATGCGCTTGCGACAGACCCGACGCTTCTGATCCTGGACGAGGCGACGAGTGCTTTGGATGCGCAGACTGAGGAACACGTAATGCGTCATATCCGTGAAAGAGGGATCAGTTGTGTCGTTATTGCACACCGCCTGAGTACGATCCGTGACTGTGACGAGATCATCGTTCTTGAGAACGGTAAAGTTAAGGAACGCGGCAGCCATCAGGAACTGATGGATATGAACGGCGCTTATGCCGCGTTGATCAGGAGCAACTGATATGAAGTATTACGAGTCACAGATGGATGTAAGGTCCCGTCTTGATGCGGTAATCACCGAGAAGGCTTTCGCGGAGTTGGCCTCCAGTGTTCTGCCTGCCGAAGAGCGCGTAATATATCAGACAGATAACCTGGAGATGTTCGACAAGGCGGTTACACTGTGCCTTGAGCATTACCACGTTGAAGCAAGTGTTGATCCCGGTAAAGTAACTGATACGTATGAGAGGACGGACTGCCTTTGCAGGATCAGCGGCACCATGCACCGCTCCGTGGTCCTTAACAAGAACTGGTATAAGAAGACTTTCGGCGCCATGGTTGGGCGTCTTAAGAGCGGAGAGCCTGTCGCTATCCTGCCCCGCAAGACATACGGCTATGATTATGTTGAGCCCGTTACCGGAATGAAGATCCGCGTCAACAGCAAGACCGCAGAGCAATTGGACGATACGGTTATACTCTTCTATCCGCCGCTTTCCGCACGTGCACTGAAGATCCGCGATCTGATCAGTTTCATCTTCGGATCTTTCAATCAGACAGAATACCTGACGATCGTTGCCGCGGCTCTTGCCGTGTCACTGATCGGATTGATGCCCGCGTGGATCAATAACATCGTCTACGGAGTTGTCATCCCCTCAGGACAGGTCAGTTTGATCCTGCCCGTCGCCGCACTTTTGCTGGGCGTTATGGTCTCGAAGCTTCTGATCAATACAGGCCGCGATCTGATGATGAACAGAGTCTCGACCAAGCTGCAGATAAATATCGAGACTGCAATCTATTCGCGCGTGCTGATGTTCCCGTCATCTTTCTTCAAAGACTATTCCTCCGGCGATCTGTCGAACAGGATACTTAAGATGAGTCAGCTCACGCAGGAGATAACTTCGCTCGTTCTGGGCGGCGGCCTTAATGTTCTCCTGTCGCTTATCTACATCGCGCAGATATTCCACTACACTCCCGAGCTGACTGACGCGGCCTTCCTGATCGTTCTGGTACAGATCATCTTCCTTCTGGCTTCGATCCGTGTGACAGCACGTTTCGAAAAGGAGACGATGAATGCCGGAGCGAAATTGTCAGGTACCGTCACGACGCTGCTTAACGGCGTGCAGAAGATCAAACTCTCGGGTGCCGAGAACCGTGCTTTCGCGAAGTGGGCTCACGACTATTCTGAGTATGCCCGCTCCGCTTATAACCGTCCGAACTTCGTCCGTGCTATGCCCGCATGTGTTACTATGATCGGTCTGTTTGGGACGGTCATTATCTATTACATCGCGGGCAGTGAGCAGATGACAGTCGCTGACTTCATGACGTTCTCCACGGCATACGGCATGATGACCGCAGCGGTGATGACGCTTTCGAGCCTGATATCAAGTGCCGTAAAGGTAGGACCGCTTCTGGAGATCAGCATGCCGTTCCTGGACACTGTTCCTGCGGTTTCCAAGGAAAAGATAATGGTCACT
>JAFXPN010000032.1 GCA_017527865.1 Clostridiales bacterium | reverse complement strand
CAGCGGTAAAAGCTGGAAAGATCATCGACTTCGGCGTCTCCAATATGAACCCCGGGATGATAGAACTTCTGAAGAAAGAGGTATCCGAGAGGGTATGCGTAAATCAGATCCAGCTGTCGGCGGCCTTTACTCCTTCGATCGATGAAGGTCTTCATGTGAACATGGGTTCGGATGCAGCGATCGTCCGTGACGGCTGGATCCTGGAATACTGCAGACGCAATAATATCGTGCTTCAGGCCTGGTCTGTGCTTCAATACGGGTTCTTCGAAGGAGTGTTCCTGGGCAATTCCAAGTTCGAGAAGCTTAATGCCGTCCTGAACCGCATCGCCTCCGAACAGGACGTCGATCCTTCGGCAGTCGCCATCGCATGGGTACTCAGGTATCCTCACCCCATACAGGCGATCATCGGCACGACAAAGCCCCAGCGTGTACGCGAGATGGCTCTTGCACCCGAAGTCACCCTCTCACGTAAACAGTGGTACGAGATCTATCAGTCCGCCGGAAACACACTGCCTTAATCTACTTTACGATATTCTTTGCCCAGACTCCGCTTCTTACCATCAGCCCTCCGATGATGCATTTTATAAGATCGCTCGATTGGATAAGGACCATCATGACAGGCAGGGAAAAAGATGTATAACGGCTCAGGAAAAATGCGATCGGCACCTCGACAAGCCATGAGAAACAGCAGTCAAACAGAAAAGTGATAAGAGTATTTCCGCCCGCGCGGATTATAAAGTAGGATGCGTGCATATAAGCCACGGACGGCATGAATAATCCGCCTATAAGGATCATTGCAGAGGCAAGGCTCCGAACTTCATCGTTTGTGTTATAAAGCAACGGAAAGAACGGAGACACGGCGGCCATGATCCCGCCGCAAAGGACTGCGCAGAAGACTGTAAAATCACGCATCTTGACCGCGTGATCCTTCGCCGTGCCGACATCACCCGCGCCTAACTCCTGCCCGACTATTATGCCGACCGCCTCTCCCATTGCCAGGAAAGCAACCCCGATCAGATTCCAGATGGTGGATTGTATATTCACGGCAGCTACCGCGTTTAACGAACGGTACGAGTAACACTGGTTTATAACCGTCATGCTCAAGGACCAGAGTGTCTCGTTTGTCATCAGCGGGATCGATTTAAGAATGAACTTTCCGGCAAGATCGCGGGGCACCGTCAAATGTTTCCAAGCGCCGATGATAAACCTGTGACGGCGCGAATGAGTCCCCGTATAGATCACGAGCACGGAAAGCTCGACAAATCTTGAAGCGACGGTAGCGATCGCAGCGCCGTTGGCCCCCAGCCTCGGCAGGCCGAACAGACCGTAGATAAGTATCGCATTGCCTATAAGATTGACGATAATGGCGATCATCGAAGCGAACATAGGAACGCCTGTATTCCCCGTATCGCGCAGCGTCCCGCTGTATGCGTTTATAACCGCTATCGGCACAAGGCTTATCAGGATTATATGCATGTATTCCGACCCGATGACGAGAGTCTGCTTCGCATCAGCTGCCGACCCTTCACCCTGCAGGAAAAGCGATATCAGCTGCGGCGACAACAAAGCGAAAAACACTGTCGACAATACCGCGATGCATATATTCATTACTATCTTGAACCTGAAGCTGTTCCTTACGCCTTCATCATCGCCCTTGCCGTAGAACTGCGCCGTAAATATGCCGACCCCCGCGGTCGCGCCGAATATGACGAGATAGTAGACAAATATCAGTTGATTCGCGATCGCGACTCCGGATATGGCATTTGTGCCGACCCGTCCGATCATGAGATTATCGAGCAGACTCACAAGATTAGTGAGCCCGTTCTGGATCATCATCGGTACTGCAATGCGCAGTATCATCTTATAGAAATTACGCGTACCTGTTCGGGATCTGAGATTCATGATCTCTATTTATACCACGAAAACTGATATATCGTCCTCTCCGATTCGCAATGGTCCTTAACATATCCGCATACTCCGGAAGGATTCTGCCAGCCTTCGGTCTCGTAGTCATCAGGCATCATGATGACCGTTCCTTCGTCGGCGCATGCCGCCGTTATATACTCAAGAGGATCGCTCACTCCCACGGAATAATATGTGGAAGGATAGAATTTCGATACTTCACCGTCTCCGATCACCGATATCATCACGGCATTGAAAGATATCAGCTCCACATTGTATCCTTCGTCTTCATATTCATCGTTGATGAGCGCGATATCACGATAACCTGCGACTATTACGGGATCCGCATATACTCCGGTCAATTCGGGATGATCCGCGGTCATTTCATAGCCCTGGACGCCTGCAAACGCTATGAACAGCGAGACTGCCGCAAATGCGCACGCAGAAGCCATCATGACAACATTCGTGAAGAATCGCTTAAATCCCTTCCATAGAAGCTGCGATACGGGTATGAGGAACCAGAGGGCTGCGATATAAGAATGCGCATCATCGAAGATGGGCAGCACGGTTAACAGCACGGGGATACCGAGGCAAAGATGAACCGCGGCATTCTTATCACGGCGTCTGATGAGTACGATATCGCAGATGATCCCGGCAGCCGCGATCTCAAGAAAAGGAACGGAACTCAGCTGAAAAGCCGACGCTTCGCCTCCGAATGCAAACAGACTGAACAGGCAGCATCTCCAGAAATCGTAAAACGAATCCGTCACAAGAAGATACCCGAGAAAGATCAGGCACGGAATAAAAGCTCCTGTAAGATACATCAGGATGCCGCGCCTTCTATTTCCGTCCTTGGAAACTGCGATGATAACGAGAACGAACAGCAGAAGAAATCCGCCTGAGGTCTGCCTCGACAATGCGGCACATACGCAAAGCGCCCCCGCGAGAAGATTGCGCTTATCGGTCGAAGGTCTTATCAACAGAAGATATACGCCGAGTGCGAAGAGCAGGAACAGGGTGTTGTATGTAACCGTATATGTAAATATCATGCACAGGGTCACGAGTACCATTGCAAACCCTCCGCAGCTGTCCTTTGAAACCGCCTTATGAAGAAGCGTCATCATGACCGTCAGTATTACCGCGCAGGTTATCCTGTATGTCATAAGAGACATCCTGATAAGAAGCGGCAGGGCATTTATAAGCGCGAAAAGAGGAGTCTGCACGCGGTTATAGTCGCGATAAGGAATATAACCCAGAACGACCGCTCTGCTCATATCGTAATTCCATAATTCGTCCAGGTCTCCGAGAGGGTTCAGAAGGATCCTCGCAAATGCAATGACCGCTATCACTGACGCGAAAGCGATCATCTTTCTGTTTTCTGAAGACCTGATCTTATCAGTCATAATCTCGATGCTCTGATCGCTGCGGTTGCGCCGTCCGATGCGGCGGTAACTAATTGCCTTATCTCCTTGACCCTGCAGTCACCTGCAGCAAATACCCCGGGAACCGATGTCTCACAGTCCTCATCAGCTATCACATATCCATCGGGATCGAGTTCGACCAGATCCTTAAAAACGGAATTATCGGGGATCAGACCGATGGCGACGAATAATGCATCTGTTGCAAGTTCCTCTTCGTGCCCGTCGATCGATGTCAATGTCACGCTCTCCAGAGTCTTCCTGCCGTTGATCCCGGAGACCGTAAAGGGAAGTTTGGTCTCAACATTGTCATAAGACAAAAGCTCGTCAACAAGAGCCTGATCCGCACGGAACTGCAGCCTTCTGTGGATTATGTAGACTTTACTGCAGATCCCTGCAAGATATATCGCATCCTCGACCGCCGTATTGCCGCCGCCGAACACCGCAGCGGTCTTCCCTTTGAAGAACGCGCCGTCACATGTGGCGCAGTACGAGATTCCGCGTCCGGCGTATTCCTGCTCACCGTCTATCCCCATCTGACGGCGCTTGACGCCCGTCGCGATGATCAGTGTCCGCGCTTCACAATAAGACCCGTATTCGCCCGTCAGCCTGAATCCTTCTTCATAAGATCCTTCAACTTTGCGCACCGTATCAAATACGAATTCCGCGCCCTGATCCTGAGCCTGTTCATAGAGCTTGTTCGCATACTCGTAACCGGATATGCCGGGCATGGCAGGAAAGTTATCCACCTTCGGAGTATTGATTATCTGGCCTCCCGGCGCCTCACCTTCGAACACTACAACGGAACGTCCCGCACGTCTCGCGTAGATCGCCGCCGTAAGGCCCGCCGTACCTGCACCTATTACCGCAATATCCGTCATCTTATACCTCCGTATATTCTCTTAGTACCGCATCGATATGAGGCGCGGTCCTGGCGACAGAGATTATCTTTCCGTCCCCGTCGGCGAAGCAGTGTTCGCTCTTCCCCTCACAGCGCAGGACACCGGTCTTCTTATCGGTCACGGCATATTCGATACAGAGCCTCACACCCGTATATTTCACGAACTTCATGTCGATCACTACGGTGTCATAAAACTCCGCGCTCGTCTTATACTTTGCCGAGACTTCAACGACAGGACTTATGATCCCGTTCTGCTCACATTCCCTGTATCCGGCGCCGATCCTGTCGAACACGAACACGCGCGCTTCCTCGAACCATCTTATGTAGTTCGAGTGGTGCACGATGCCCATCTTATCCGTTTCGTAATACTGAACCACATGCTCATATGAAGGAAGTTTGCTCATGATCTTGCCGCCTCCTCAAAGAACCGCGCGATATCTTCGAAATACTGCCCGCGCACCGGCTCATGCTGTATCTCGTGACGGTAGTGGCCGTAACTTCTGGCTTCGGCATTTACCCCTTTCGCGCGCAGGGAATCACACACCGTGCGAGGTCCCTTGCCGTAATCCCCGACAGGGTCGTCTTCGCCGAATGTAAGCAGCACTTTTTTCTCCGGGGGAACGGCATCGAACGCATCCTTCTTCTGCATCCTCAGCACCAGCTCGAAAAGATCAGTGAACCCCTTGTTCGTAAACAGGAATCCCGCCAAAGGATCAGACATGTATTTCGCAACTTCCGTTTCATCGGAAGTAACCCAGTCGAAGTCTGTCTTCGGGTTATCTATCTTCTTATTGTAGGTCCCGAATGCGATCGAATTAACAAGTTTGCCGGGCTTGGACTTGGCGCCGAACAGTTTCATTATCCCGGTGAGCGCGAGTCCTGCACCCGCAGCAGGGTTCGGTCCCATCGTCGAAGAGAATACAAATGCTTCGAACTCTTTGCTGTACTCGGGCGTGATGTAGATATTGCGCGCGACGAACGAGCCCATGCTGTGCCCGTAAAGAAAATACGGTATGTCATCGCCGAATCTTTCCTTCGCCTTTGCATGAAGATTCATCTCATCCTTAAGGATGCACATATACGAATCGGAAACATCACCGAAGTACCCCAAAGGCATATCCCTGCCCTTATTAAGCTCATAGGTCGCGCCGTGTCCCATCATATCCATGCCGCAGACATCAAATCCGTTCGCATTGAGATAACCGATCATCTCATCGTAGCGTCCGAAGTACTCTGCCATACCGTGGCATATCTGGATAACGCCCTTTGATCTTACGTTTCCGTCATCTCTCGGGCAGAAGAACCCGGCGATCAGATTTCCGCCTCCTGCCGATGCTTCAAATGTTATCTGTTCTTTTCTCATCTTAATGTCACCTTTATCGTCCTTCCGATCTTCTCCTTGGGCAGAATGAACTTGCCCTCGCTTACGACCTCGCCGTCAACTTCTATCTTCACGACATTCTCACAGCCGCCGTCGGCGATATAGGTCACGTCAACGGGTTTGCCGTTGAACTCAAAGCTCACGCCCGCCTGACCGTTCCCGTCGAACTGCTCCGGCATAAGCTTGGGTTCGAAGAGCATATCCCCGTAGTGCCCCTTCACGCCGAACATCTCCGTCAGTACGGTCAGCATAAGCCAAGAAGCCGCGCCGGTTAAGTAGTGGTAGACTCCGCGTCCCTTGGGATCAAAGTATTCGGGCACTCCGGGATAGATCACTGAATTCTCAAAATCGGCCGCATGCCTGTATAACGACCCTATAACCTTCCACCCTTCTTTACTGAAGCCGCGTGAATAAAGCGCATTGCCGTACATGACCGCCATATGGCTGAACACCGCGCCGTTCTCCTTCTGACCGTATGCGAACCCGAACATCCTTCCCATGTCGGTCTTGATCTCTTTGAAATCCGTATTAAGCTTATAACCGCCCAATCTCCCGTCATACAGATACTTGTCGGCAGACTTTACGATCTGCACGATCTGCTGATCGGTCGCAATGCCGCTCATCACGGTAAACACCTGCCCCGTGAGCATCATGGCGGCAGAACCGTCCTTCGCGCCGTTTGTCTCCAGGGGATTCCCGCTGTTGTCGTAATAGCTGTTGAACCTCGAATATCCGTCCTTATCGGTAAACCACTCACCTGTGCGTATCCGGTCCGTTATCACCGCAGCCTTGAGTTCCAGATCCCGGGCGATCTCCGCCAGAGAGAACCCGGATCTGCTGCCTGAGAAGCCGTTTTTAACAGTGTTACAGAATCTTACGATCACCTTGTTCCCGCCTTCGGTCCCGATAAGCTCGCTGATCTCGGATGCGAGCATGATATTGTCACCGAACTTCTGCGCGTACTCTCTTAATATTCCGGCAAGCTTGATATAGTTTCCGGCATACGCTGCTGTGAAGGCCACGGATTCGCCTCTGTCCTTTGCCATGTCGAGCGCATCATTCCAGTCTGCGCCGCGCAGCCTCATGATGCCGTGTTCTCCTATATCAAAATACGCTGCAAGATTCTGGAGCAGAAGATGCTCGAGGACCGATCCTTCGCAGTGCGCATCGGGCATGTCATCGAGCAGGGACTCGCCCCTCTGTATCTGGCGGTCGCAGAAATACGGCGCCGTTTCATTCAATATATCGAGATCGCCGCTCTGCTTTATATAGAGATCCATGGTCATGAAAGGCCACATCGCATGATCCATCCACACCCTGGTGATCCCGTTTCTGTCAGCGATGAACTCTCCGCTTCCCGTCCCGATGATAGTCGCGTTCGTTCCGTCCGGCCTCACGCCTCCGAAATTATCGATGAGCATCTGTCTTACATCGTCGGGGTCCATGATGATGAGGGCGAGGCAGTCCTGCCACAGGTCGCGCCAGCCTCTTCCGCCTTTACCGTAATCGTGGTGAGGCAGGAAGGAACACCCGTAGATGCGCCTCAGTATCGGCTGTATCCCGACCCAATACATCCAGTTGTCAAAATCCTTATCCCCTGTCCTGAACCTGATGTTTACCTTGCGGTTCCAATACGACTTGTTCCGCTCGAGCTCTTCGTCGAAAAGCTCCTGCTTAAGGTACTTCTCCGCCGTCTTCCCGGATGAACCCGAAGGAGCTATCACGGACACCGTCACATAGCAGACGCTTTCTCCGGGCGCTAATGTCTTTTCATTAAATCTTGCAGCGCCCATGGCCTCAAAGCCGTCGACCCTCTGTCCGGCCTTTGTCAGAGGCTCCCCCGTAATCGGGAATGAAGGCTCGTCGAGCGCGCCTCCCCCGCCTATATAATCTTCCATTACCGGACAGAAACCTGCGGGAGCAGTGCCGTTCCCCTCTGCCGCGAAGAACCCGTATTCGACTTCATTCTTACGGTGTCCTCTCTCGTCAAAAGTCAGTGTCGGATCATTGATCACACCGTACTTAACCGTGGTGATGCGGTTGAGCATCGAAGTGACATTCCTGTGATCCCTTATGTTGTCCGCAGACCTTCCGTAGATCGGTGTTGCGGCTGTCGGCACGAAAGTAACGGCTTTGTCCGAGGTATTCGTTATCATTATCCTGCTAAGCTCGACCTTATCGTCCGTATCAACCGGCACAAATGTCGTGATCTCGGACTCGAGCCCCGTTCCGGAGAGCTTCCTCTCTACCCTCTGCCAGAGCATGCCGCCATAAAGGACCGCCTCGTCGTGCTGTCCCGCATGCGCTCCTGCCGCGGATACCAGCGGGCCGTCCTTGATCTTGATCCAGAAGTTTCTTGTTGATCTGTTGTTGTGGAGGTTGTCGGAACTCACGGGCTCCAGGAAAAACGTATTCTGGGACGACTTGAGGTCTCCGCCGAACTTCGGCGTAAGGCACCCCATCATCCCCGAAGGCGCGCCGTCAGGAAAATACAGATAACTGTAATTATCGGGATTGCTTAACTTAAACTCTCCGTCCTTACCCAAATATTCGTAACTCATACAGCATACCTCCGAACGGAATAATAAAGTGTCATTACCATTAAGAACAACTGTGTCCATTTTACCACACAGACATGCCCTTATACCGTCTGCCGCACCCCGTTCTGTATGCTGCCGGCATACCAAAGCAAAAATGATCTCAGCTACAATCATTACACTATGTTGAGATCAAAGTCGGGAATCGCTGTCTTTATTATTCTTAATGCGTTTATTCCTCTTCTGATAGGAATACTTATATACCTGACTTCCAGAAACCGAACTGTTCTTTACGATATCTTCTGCCGGATCGGCATAAGACTAAACACCGTCGATCAACCTTCATTTTTGAGAAACTACGGATGTGATTTTT
>JAFXPN010000031.1 GCA_017527865.1 Clostridiales bacterium | reverse complement strand
TCCACAGATCCTTCTGCTCCTGAGTATGCTCCTATCCTCGAGCTCATGGATGCTGTTGACAACTACATCGCTACACCTGAGCGTCCTGTTGACAAGCCGTTCCTTATGCCTGTTGAGGATGTATTCACAATCTCCGGCCGTGGTACAGTTGCTACAGGCCGTCTTGAGAGAGGTACTGTTAAGGTTGGTGACCCTGCTGAGATCGTTGGTCTTGAGGATGAGCCCAAGTCCACAACTATCACAGGTGTTGAGATGTTCCGTAAGATGATGGATCAGGCTGAGGCCGGTGATAACATCGGATGCCTCCTTCGTGGTATCGACCGTAAGGAAGTTGAGAGAGGCCAGGTTATCTCCAAGCCCGGTTCTGTTACTCCTCACACAAAGTTCGAGGGTCAGGTCTACGTTCTTACAAAGGATGAGGGTGGCCGTCATAAGCCCTTCTTCGATGGTTACCGTCCTCAGTTCTACTTCAGAACAACAGACGTTACAGGTGTTGCTCACCTTCCCGAAGGCACAGAGATGTGCATGCCCGGTGACCACGTTACCATCAGCGTTGAGCTCATCACACCCATCGCTATGGAGCAGGGTCTGAAGTTTGCTATCCGTGAGGGTGGCCACACAGTCGGTGCAGGTACTGTTTCCAAGATCATTGAGTAATCAATAATCTAATCTGAACTTATTAAAGGCTCCGGTCTGACCGGAGCCTTTTTTCTTGAAAATGTTTGTGGAAATGCTTAACAATTATTAACAATATCGCAAAGACTTTCATGTATCGTCTCCTTTATAATCCAAACTATGAGACAGATACAGTTCGAATATGAGAATGATGCTTCCTTAAAACAGGAACTCAACAGGATAGATAAGTGGAGGCTTAACAAAGAAGTCTCCTGCATTCTTTTCCATGTTTTCTCGGATGCGCTTGAACCTGAGAAGTTAAGGCACATCTGCAGTCTCATCGAGTTTACGCTCCCCGATGCTCTTTATGCGGGATGTACCACGAGCGGGAATGTGATGAACGGCAATCTCAATATGCATCATATCACCATTACCTGCACGGTCTTCGAGGATCCCGGGTCCAAAGTAATGGTAATGCAGTTTCCCCTTACTGAGGATACCGAGCCTCAGGTTACCGGGACTATCGCCGATATAGTCAGTCGGAATCCCTGGATCAAGGCAATAGAGCTTCTTGTAACCATAAGGGGACTGTCCATGACAAGATTCTGCGATGACTTGAGCGTTCTTCCTGAGGATATAAAGATATTCGGCGGCGGCGCGTTCGCCGATGACCTTAATGAAGACACTTCGTTTGTGTTCTCAAGCGGTTCCGATTGTTCCGAACATTCTGCGGTGTTTGTCTTTATGGGAGGAGAGAATCTCCATATCTATAATGACTGGGTTACCGGCTGGATGCCCTTGGGCCGCAAGCTCAAGATAACAAAGGCTGACCACGCGCTGCTTCATGAACTCGACAACAAGCCCGCGTATGATATCTATTACAAGTATCTCAACATAGCAAACGACGAGAATTTCTTCCTTCACACATTGGAGTTCCCGTTTATCTATAAGCATGACGGAATAGACATATTAAGAGCTCCGACAGCATGCCTGACAGACGGAACACTGGTAATGACGGCAGACATAGAAGAGGGCGTCGAGGCTTATATGACCTACGGAGATCCCTGGAACATACTCGAGCGTGTCAGCGAGGCGGGTAAGAAACTTGCCGGGTTCGAACCGCAGACCATATTCCTGTTCTCATGTGCCGCAAGACGCACATTCTGGGGAAATGACGGTTCCAACCGTGAGACGTCGCCTTTCCAGGACATGGCTCCTACATCAGGCTTCTATACTTCGGGTGAGTTCCTGCGCAACGGGAAGAATCTCAACCAGCATAATGTAACACTTGTGTTGACAGGTCTTCGTGAGGGTGAGCCTTCCGGCACCGTACACAACTTTAAGATCAAGGACCACACGCTCGACGGTCAGGCCTCGCTCGTAAACAGGCTTGCGAATTTTGTTCAGGCCGCGACGGAGGAACTTGAGGATACGATAGATCTTCTGGCGCTGTATTCGATCACGGACGGACTTACGAAGCTTCTGAACCGTACGGAGATACAGCACAGGATCACGGCAGCCAATAAGAAGTACTCGGAAGATCCCGGCGGAGTAAATGCTCCTTCTCTCATCATGCTCGACATAGATGACTTTAAGAAGGTAAATGACACTTACGGTCACCATGAGGGTGATATTGTTCTCAAGGGACTTGCCGAACTCATGAGGCAGGTCTGCAATGAGAAGGACGGGAATATAAGCATCGGAAGATGGGGCGGAGAGGAATTCATGATCCTTATTCCTGAATTGGCGAAGGACGATGTGACGGCTCTTGCCGAGGAGATACGCATGTCCTTTGAGGAGATGGAGTTCGAACTTTCCGAGAAAAACACTATCTCCGTCGGTGTAACGACCGCGATACCGGGCGAACACGTCGATACATTCTGCGGCCGTGTTGATTCCGCGCTCTATGAGGCAAAGAAGAGCGGAAAGAACCGCACTGTTATCAAATAAAGGCGTTTGTGTTATCATCTTACATATTTTTGACGTAAGGATGATTTAATATGGCCAAAACACCGTTTGTAACCCGGGATCAGATCGAAGAAATTGTAAAGACTTATCCCACGCCGTTTCACATCTATGATGAAGCCGGCATAAGGAAGAATGCCGAGGCCGTTAAGAAGGCTTTTTCCTGGAATAAAGGCTTCAGGGAGTACTTCGCGGTGAAGGCGACCCCTAACCCTTACATAATGGATATAATGAACGATTACGACTTCGGATTCGACTGTTCGAGCGAAGCTGAACTTGTGCTTGCACAGGCTGTCGGTGCGGACGGGCAGCACATCATGTTCTCTTCCAACGACACTCCCGAAGTGGAATATCGAAAAGCTTACGATATGGGTGCCATAATCAACCTCGATGATATAACGCATATAGAATTTCTGGACGGGATCATCGGCAAGGAGAATTATCCCGAGACGATGTCCTGCAGGTTTAATCCCGGCGGTGTGGTCACCATGAGCAACGGCATCATGGATAATCCCGGTGATGCTAAGTACGGAATGACGGAAGAACAGCTTTTCGAAGCTTACAGGATGCTTAAGGAAAGAGGCGTGAGAAGATTCGGCATCCACGCGTTCATCATAAGCAACACGCTTACCAATGATTACTATCCGATGCTTGCGGGGAAGCTGTTCGAACTTGCCGTCAGGATACAGAAAGAGGTGGGGATAGAGTTTGCTTTTATCAACCTCTCGGGCGGAGTCGGAGTTGCATATAAACCCGAGGATACGCCGAATGATATCATGGCCATCGGAGAGGGGGTAAGGCAGCAGTTCGAGAAGATCCTCGTGCCTGCCGGGATGGGTGACGTTGCCATCTATACGGAGATGGGAAGATTCATGCTCGCGCCTTACGGGGAGCTCATCACCAAAGTTATCCACGAGAAGCATATCTATAAGGAATACATAGGGACTGATGCCTGCGCGGCAAATCTTATGAGGCCCGCGATGTACGGGGCATATCATCATATAACGGTACTGGGCAAGGAGAACGAGCCTGAAGATCACAGATATGATGTGACGGGAAGCCTTTGCGAGAACAACGATAAGTTCGCGATCGACAGGATGCTTCCCAAGATCGATATCGGCGACTATCTTGCGATCCACGACGCCGGAGCCCACGGATACTCCATGGGATATAACTATAACGGAAGGCTTAAGTCGGCCGAACTGCTGCTTCAGACGGACGGTTCGGTGAAGCTCATAAGAAGAGCGGAAACTCTCAGGGATTATTTCGCCACACTCGACATTACGGAATACGGCAGCAAGCTCGGTTAATGAAAGGCTTTCTCGACAGACATAAACTGTTAACGGATATCGGGGTTACCGTTCTGATCTGTATTGTCATGCTGACAGTCCTTGAGATCAGGGCGCCCTATTTCTTCCTGCAGGACGACAACGCCGTATCGTATATCTGCCAGTATGTCTACTCGATAAGATCCGTTCTTCACGGAGAATTTCCTTTCTATAATTTCCATCAGTTAGGCGGGATATCGTTTCTCGACAAAGGTCAGACCGGACAGCTCAATATATTCGTTTATATAGGCGCTTTGCTCAGCAAGGTGTTTCTGGGGCATTTGGGCGGCGTTATCGATTTCACTTCTGCCGTTTATCTTACCGGCGGCGCCGCGGGCATGCTTTTGTTCCTGCAAAAAGACCTCAAGGTGCAAAGATTCATAGGCATTATCGGAGCTGTTACCTGGAGCTTTAATACCTTCTCCGTCTATGTGGGGAGCAACTGGATGATAGTGATAATATTCACGGGATGCATGCCGTGGGTACTTCATGCGACATATTATCTCATCGGGCATAAAGGCATTAAAGCCCTGATCCTCGCGGCCGTTCCCAAGGTGTTGCTGTTCTACGGAGGCCAGCCCCAGTATTTCCTGTACACGGTGATATTTGATTTTATCTTTGCCCTGACATATGTGCTTGTATTCTCTTCAAAAGGAACTAAGCTTAAGACGTCCGGAAGGTTTATATTTAAGTATTTTCTGAGCGGCCTTCTCGTAACCTTGTGGAGCCTGCCGCTTCTGGTCCCCATGTATAAATGCATGAAGTATTCGGCCGACAGATCGGGCGCGCTCTATATAGAGGAGTTTACGCGGGGACTTTATGATTTTACGAACTTCATGATGTCTCTGTTTTACCCGTTCATGCAGTCTCCGTTTGTGACGGCGCTCGATGAGAACGGACAGTTTGACCGCATCGCGGATCCTTTTATCGCAGCGCAGGCAAATCTGGCGCACATCGGGTATATCATGTTCTTCGGGGCCGTGCTCGGCATCGCTTATGTCCTCCTCGGACTGTTAAAGCGCGTCGAAAAGCCTCTGATGAGAAGTGTCCGGACCCTTTACTGCCTTATTCCCGTTATGGTCATCACGTTCCTGTGGGCGGTTTCCGTGAAGTTTAACATGATCCTGTATTACATCCCGATGATCAACCGGTTCAGGTATCCGTTCAAGGTAATGCAGTTCTTTATCTTCTTCCTGATCTGCTTCGGCTGTATCGGGCTTGATATCATGACAGCCAAGATGAACGGGGAAACCCGCCGCAAGGGTAATATCGTATCGGCGGTGATGATCGTTCTGACGGTGATAAATCTCGCATGTGTGTATACCTTGCTCGGAAGCCAGGTGCTGGGAACGTATACCGACAGTCCTGTTCCGTATGAAGAACCTTATGAGGATGAACTGTCAGGTCAAAGATACCTCACGGTGCTCACACATCCGGCATTCTGGAATTTTGACGATGACAACGAAGACGGATACAGAAGGATATCGCGTGATACGGCGGCTTTGCTGGGCAACAATTATGCGACGTACTACGGGCTTGATAACATCTCGGGCTACGACGTCATGTGGCGAGCCGAGTCTTTTGAGGCCAACTGGAATATGATATGGCATTTCCAGGACGTATGCGGCTCCGTGAATGATGTCTATGACGGTATGGTGGAGGATATGAGAGCCCGCGCAGTAAGTTTTTATGTGACTTTGCCTGAGTATTCCGATTATGTTGAACAGAAACTTCAGCCGTACGGCATTACCAGATGGGCAGGGGATGAAGGCCGTGTGATCTTTTATGATCCTGAGGCAGAGCCCAGAGCATACAGCCTGTCACCGCAGAACGATGCGCCGGGGCATGTGGAACTCGAAGAACATGTTAATTACCTCACAGTTACGACTCCTGAGGACTTTGAGGGCGGATCCGTGACCGTAAACTTTACTCACGACGGAAGATTTGTCGGAACGGTCGACGGGGAGGAATATACGATCACCGATTCGGGCGACTGCCACGACATGATCATTGAAGGTGTTCCCGCAGGCTCTCATGAGATCGTATTTGCCTTTGAAGATCATACATTCATGTATTGTCTGATAATATCGGCTGCAGGGACCATCATACTTGCGGCCGCGGCATACTTCATGAAGCGCAAAAAGGGAACGAAGCAGGCGGATGCTCCGGCTTAACTTGTATTTTGGAGTATAAGAGTATATTCTAATCGGGCGGTTCGTGAAGGACTGCCCGTTATTATTGTTTTGAGGGTATATAAATGCAGACAGCAGATAAAGGCGGCTCCCGTTATGCCGTTAACTTTTGCAAAAGGATAGTCGTTAAAGTCGGAACCTCGACATTGACTTATGAGAACGGCAAGATGAACCACGGCAACATCGATAAGCTTTGCCGCGGCATTGCGGATCTATGGAACAGCGGCCGCGAGGTGATACTTGTGACCTCGGGCGCCATCGGAGTCGGCATCGGAAGTCTGAACCTTCCCGAGAAGCCCGATGATATCCCCGAGAAACAGGCCATCGCGGCAGTCGGCCAGTGCGAACTGATGAATGCATATACGAGATCTTTTGCGGAGTATTCCTATGTGTGCGGGCAGATCCTTTTGACCAAGGACGGGATAGCTGATAAGCTTCAGCGTCACAATATCACCAACACCATAGAGGCGATGCTCGCTAAGCATCTGATCCCCGTTATCAATGAGAATGATACTGTTTCAACGAACGAGATCTGGCATAACGGAACTTTCGGAGATAATGACACTCTGTCTGCCGATGTTGCGATCCTCATGAATGCCGATCTTCTCATCATATTGTCGGATATCGACGGTCTTTATACGGGCAACCCCAGAGAAGATGCCGATGCCAGGAGGATATCCTATGTCGATGAGATCACCGATGAGATGTTCGGGATCTCAAAGGGCGCCGGATCCAAGCTCGGAACGGGAGGCATGAAGACCAAGATCACCGCCATGCAGATGGTTACTTCGAAGGGCATTAATGGCGTTATCGCATCCGGATCCGCTCACGGGGTAATAGAGCAGATCCTTGATCAGGATGATGTGGGGACTTTCTTCGCTGCAAAGTAAGACCGGTCTAATTATTAACTAATTATTAATAAAGAGTGTCGTTGTTCATACATTGTTTGATTTTATCAAAGCAACGGTATTATTTAACATGCTAAAATGAGGTATGTTATGGTTTATCGTTACAACGGGGGTTCTTGCGGTATTGACGGTATTCTGTCTTATCCGCACGGAAAGGAGCGGCAAGACCATCGCTCCTTATGTAACGCATTTGCTTATCTGGATACTTATACCTCTTGCGACCAATGCGGTGCTCTCATTCAGTGCCGACCCCATTGTTATTAAGTTTTGCTACACAGCTTATTTTATAAGTACTACGATCCTTCTGTGTTATCTCGTATCTTTTACGCTGGTATACTGCGGCTATCAGTATAAATTGGATACGATCAAGAAGGTGCTCCTCGGCATAGCGGTATTCGATGCACTGAACATTCTTATCAACTGGTTCACGGGACACGTCTTTATATTGACTGATACGGTAAACGAAGGCGGTGCAGACATCGGATTTGTTCCGGCATGGTACCATAAGATACATCTGATCTTATCGGCTGTATTGATCTTACTGGCGTTGTACGCGCTCGTAATGAAGATGATGAGTTCTTCTAAGCTGTACCGCGACAGATATCTTTCGATCTTTGCCGCATTGACAGTCACAACGGTCTTCGAGATGATCCATATCATCGCCAATAATACCGTTGACCGTTCCATCATAGGTATCGCCGTATGCGGGATATTCGTATACATATATTCAATAGAATATGTTCCGTCCGCTCTTATGGATGAGATGAAGAAGACCGTGCTCTCCTCGATTTCCGACGGAATCCTCTTCTTTGATGAGAACAGGAACTGTATATTCGCCAATGAAGCTGCCAGGTTTATGCTGAATATCGATTCAAATAATCTGTCATCAGGACTGGAGAAACTGCTTGCTCTGACAGGTGAAGAACCGGAATCTTCAGCTCAGTATAATTCCAAGATCCTGACCTGCACAATGACAGAGAACGGGCAGGAATATATCTATGATGTGGAAGGCCACAAGCTTCACGATTTGCAGGGCAAGCTCATCGGTTCCTTTGCCAAGATCACGGATACGACAGAGAGGACCCAGAGGGAGAACATGAACAGATTCCTGGCGACGCACGATAAGCTTACCGGAATATACAATACGGACCGGCTCTATGATTCCGTCAGGGAAGTATTGAAGGAGAATCCTGATAAGGATTTTTATATCATGACTTCCGACATAAAGGAATTCAAACTTGTAAATGACAGATACGGAAGGAATTTCGCGGATAAGCTTCTCATCAGGATCGCCGAACTGCTCAAGGAGAAGGCCGTATCTTCCACTACCAGATACGGAAGATTGTCCGGTGATAAATTCGGCTGCATAATCGCAAAAGAGAATTACAATGAGCAGATCATAATCCAGGCGATGAATGAAGTTCCGAATGTCGGGTTAAATGTTGTTATTCCCATAATAATCCATGCGGGCGTATATGAGATCGAAGACAGGAACATGCCGGTATCGGCCATGTTCGACCGCGCATCCATAGCGATCTCGGCGATCAAACACGATGCAAGCCTGAAAGTCGCATATTACGAGGATAATGCCAGAGACGAGATGCTTTGGGGACAGAAAGTGACCGAACAGATCGACAATGCGATCCTGACAGGTCAGATCGTGCCGTATCTTCAGGCTCAGGTGTCGCGTGAAGGCAAGGTCGTCGGCGCGGAAGTTCTGGTCAGATGGATACATCCGGATGAAGGCTTCATGCCTCCCGGAAAGTTCCTTTCGATACTTGAGAAGAACGGAATGATCGGCAAGATCGATATGTATATATGGGAGTGCGCCTGCCGCATACTGCGAAGGTGGGCTTACGAGGGAAGGAATGATCTGTATCTGTCGGTCAATATCTCACCCAAGGATTTCTATCTGATGGATGTGCCTGCGGTCATAATCGATCTTGCTGATAAATACGAGCTTGACCGCAAGAAACTGAGACTCGAGATAACAGAGACCATAATGATGGATGATATCGAGGAGAAGCTGAAGACGATCGACCGTCTCCGTGAAGCAGGCTTTATCGTTGAGATGGACGACTTCGGAAGCGGTTATTCATCTCTCAACATGCTCAAGGATATGCCGGTCGATGTGCTGAAGCTTGACATGATATTCCTTAAGGACAATTCCGCCAACGAGAGAACGAGAAAGATCATGGCGCTTATCATCGATCTTGCAAAGAGCCTCGATGTTCCGGTCATCGCAGAAGGCGTCGAGACAGTAGAGCAGGTGGACTTCCTTGCGCAGCTGGGATGTGATTTCTTCCAGGGATACTACTTCGCCCGCCCCGTAAGCCTTGATGAATATGAGAAGAAGAATCTTACCGCATGATACTGATAATGCGGATGATGATATACAAATAATTACCCAAAGGAGAAGACAAAATGGCAAACAAGTACGCAGGAACTCAAACAGAAAAGAACCTTCAGGCGGCATTCGCGGGAGAGAGCCAGGCACGCAATAAGTACACTTACTTCGCGTCAAGAGCAAAGAAGGACGGATTCGAGCAGATCGCCGAGATATTCCTGAAGACTGCCGATAACGAGAAAGAGCATGCCAAGATGTGGTTCAAGGAATTGGACGGCATCGGTGATACGGCTGCCAACCTGGCTGCAGCTGCTGACGGTGAGAACTACGAATGGACAGACATGTATGAGGACTTCGCGAAGACCGCAGAAGCAGAAGGATTCCCTGCGCTTGCTGCCAAGTTCCGTATGGTCGCCGCGATCGAGAAGAGACATGAGGAGAGATACCGTGCGCTTCTCAACAATGTTGAGATGAAGCAGGTGTTCGAGAAGAGCGAGGTCAAGATCTGGGAATGCAGGAACTGCGGTCACATCGTTGTCGGTACAAGGGCTCCTGAGGTATGCCCGGTCTGCGCTCATCCGGGATCCTACTTCGAGATCTCAGCAGAGAACTACTGATCATAAGTTGTCTTTTGCGAAAAGGAGCCGCTGCACGCGGCTCCTTTTTTGACGCGGTAAAGGCACGGTGTTAATATTAAGTGCTTAAAAATATAGGCGGAGGTCTTATAATGCCTGTTACCGAATTATTGAAGAGAAATGCCGCAGAACACGGCAAAGAAGTAGCTCTTGTAGAGATAAACCCCACTATGGAAGAGACGAGAAAGCTCTCATATAAGGAGTATGATCTCGTTCAGCAGACGAAACCCACAAAGTACTACAGAAGGCAGCTGACATGGCAGGTCTTCGACGAGAAGGCGAATCGTGTAGCCAATATGCTTCTTGACCGGGGCATTCAGAAGGGTGATAAGGTTGCCATACTTATGTTCAACTGCCTTGAGTGGCTTCCGATCTACTTCGGCATCCTGAAGTCGGGCGCCATAGCGGTCCCGTTCAATTTCAGATATACGGCCAACGAGATCTCTTACTGCGCCAATCTTGCCGAGGTATCGATCCTCATCTTCGGTCCCGAGTTTGTAGACCGTATCAACACCAATGCCGATGAGATATCGAGAAACAGGATCCTTATCTATGTCGGCGGTGAGGGCAAGCCCGATTTTGCCGAGAATTACTGGTCGCTCGTAGCGGATTATCCGAGCACCGATCCCGGGATCGAACTTACTGACGAAGACCTTGCTGCCATCTATTTCTCTTCCGGAACGACCGGTTTCCCGAAGGCTATCCTTCATCCTCACAGGAGCCTTATCCAGGCTGCCGAGATGGAGGCGGTTCATCACAAGACTACTAAGGACGACTGCTTCCTCTGCATCCCGCCTCTGTATCACACAGGCGCGAAATTTCACTGGATGGGTTCGCTCTGGACATGCAGCAGAGCGGTACTTCTCAAGGGAGCCAAGCCGGAAGTTATCCTCCGCGCGGTATCTGATGAGCAATGTACGAATGTCTGGCTGCTCGTGCCCTGGGCGCAGGATATCCTCGATGCTCTCGATAACGGCGAGCTTAAGTTAGAGGATTATAAACTCGATCAGTGGAGACTTATGCACATCGGTGCGCAGCCCGTACCTCCTTCGCTTATCCGTCACTGGAGGGATTATTTCCCGAAACACCAGTACGATACGAACTACGGTCTTTCAGAGTCGACCGGTCCCGGATGCGTTCACCTTGGACTTGAGAATACACACAAGGTCGGCGCCATCGGTGTTCCCGGTTACAGATGGGAGTGTAAGATCATCGACGAGCAGGGCAACGAAGTAAAGCAGGGTGAAGTAGGCGAACTCTGTGTTAAGGGTCCCGGCGTCATGCTCGAGTACTATCACAATCCTGAAGCAACGGCACAGACGCTCCATGACGGCTGGCTCTACACAGGCGATATGGCAAGACAGGATGAAGACGGGTTCTACTTCCTTGTAGACCGTAAGAAGGATCTTATCGTTTCAGGAGGCGAGAATATCTATCCCGTCGAGATAGAGAACTTCCTGCAGGAGTATCCGAAGATCAAGGATGTTGCCGTAATAGGCCTGCCCGACAAGAGACTCGGTGAGATCACGGGTGCTATCGTACAGATAGAGCCGGGTTCGGGATGCACTGAGGAAGAGATCGAGCAGTTCTGCCTACAGCTTCCCCGTTACAAGAGACCTAAGAAGATCATCCTTGCGGATGTGCCGAGAAATGCGACGGGTAAGATCGAGAAGCCTGCGCTGAGAAAGAAGTACGGCGCGGACCGCTTAGTTGAGAAAGAAAACATGTCTTAATCGAACATGCGCTTGGCCGCGAACAGTGCGCTCGCTGCGCTCCGCAACTTGCAGCGCATATGTCGATTAAGCCTTACTTAAGATCGATATAAATAGGGCAGTGGTCGGATCCCATGATGTCACTCATCATGTCGGATTCGGCCACTTTTTTGCTTATGCCTTCGGTTGCGAAGAAGTAGTCGATACGCCAGCCGACGTTGCGCTCGCGTGCGAAAGTCTTATAGGACCACCAGCTGTATGCCTCCGCCCTGTCGGGGTAGAGCATCCTGAACGTGTCGATAAGCCCTGCTTCGGCGAAATGATCCATGTAGACTCTTTCCTCGGGAAGGAAACCCGAGATCTTGGAGTTTGCCTTGGGGTTGCTTAGGTCGATCTCTTTATGAGCGGTGTTGACGTCACCGCAGCAGATGACCTCGCGGCCTTGAGACCGGAGTTCCTTCACCTGATCCAGAAAGCAGTCATAGAACCTGAGCTTGAACTTGACATAATCGTCGCCGCGGCCGCCGTTAGGGAAGTATATATTGAATAATACGAAGTCACCGAAGTCCGCCTTGATGACGCGTCCTTCGTGGTCGAATTCTTCAACCCCGAATCCGAGTGTGATCTTCGGATCGAGTGACTCCCTGAAGAACAGTCCCGTTCCGGAATACCCCTTGCGTTCTGCGGGGTAAAAAACGCTCTTATATCCCGGGATGTTCCTTATGTCATCAGGCACCTGTTCGGGCAGGGCTTTGATCTCCTGTATGCCTAATATGTCGGCATCGATCTGCTTAACAGAGTCGATGAATCCTTTTCCCGCCACGGCGCGGATGCCGTTTACATTCCAGCTTGCAAGTCTCATAAGGAACCTCGTGTTTGGTATAATCTGTTTATATTTTACTTTTAATGCGGAGAAAGACAAATGAGCAGGATACTTGCAGTTACACTCGGAGGCACTATCTGTTCGGCGGTGGAGAAGGGCGATACGATCAAGCTCCTTGCGGCTCCCGACAAGAAGTTATTCGACACTTTCAGAAAGAAAAACGAGCTTTCATTCTTAACTCCGATCCTGTACTCTTCGGAGAATGCTGATGAAGAGTATTACCGGGAGGCATTCAGAGCGATAATCCGTGAGTGCGGGAAGAACAGGCCTGACGGCATCCTTATCCTTCACGGGACGGATACCATGGCCTTCTTCGCGCAGCTTGCCGTGAGAGTGCTGTCATATCTTGATCTTCCGGTCGTTATTACCGGATCGAAGCTTCCCGTAAGTGATCCGCACAGCGATGCGTCAAGGAATGTCAGTTATGCAATGGGACTTCTCGGGGCGGCATGCGAGGGAAAGCTCGGAGCCGTCACGTTCGGCATAGTCTATTCCGATTCTCTTATGGGGGATACCGTTTTCGTTCCTGCGGTGCGCGCGACGGACGCCAACTTCGAAGGGGATTACGGAAAATTCCCGGGCAAGCCCGCGGCCCGTATATTAAATGAAGAAGAAGCGGAAAGATATCTCGGATCTCCGGAAAAAAAGATACTTACGGTGCCTGCCGTTCCGGGATACCCATTCGGGCAGACAGATCCCGGAAGATACTCCGCGGTCCTGATAGAGGCATACCACAGCGGAACGCAGTCGGAAAGAGACCTTCCCGAGTTTATCCGGTCTGCCGGACAGAAGGGTGTACCCTGTTTCCTTGGTCCTGTTCATAACAGCAAAGTGTTGTATGAGAGCACGAGGAAACTCATCGAAGCGGGGGCAAGGCCTTTGTATGATATGCCGTTCGAAGGCTGCTGGGCGGAAGTCATAACAGGAGATTTATGACAGGAATAACCTGACCGGTGCTCCAAATTTAAGCCTTATATAAATATTGACTATGGTATTCTGTTGTGTAATACTTTGATAATCAAAGGAATAACAAGAGAAGGTTTATTACTATGGCTCAAGTGACAGGAAAGATTATCGGGTTAGGGTCATATCTTCCCCCGAAGCTTCTTACCAACGACGACCTGTCTAAGATGGTCGAGACGAACGATGAGTGGATCACTGAGAGAACGGGGATCAAACGAAGACATATTGCAGACGGGATCGAAGATAAGTCTTCGACGATGGCCATCAAGGCTGCGAAGGCTGCCGTAGAAGATGCCGGAATCGATCCTAAGGATATAGATCTTATCGTTGCGGCATCTACAACGCCGGATCTGTTGTTTCCTACAATGGCAACTTCCGTTCAGGAAGCATTGGGGTGCACGGAGGATGTCGGATGCTTTGACGTAAACTCCGCATGTCCCGGATGGATCGCAGCGTTCAATACCGTTCAGGGCTTTATCGAGTCCGGCAATTCCAAGCTCGCGCTTGTTGTGGGAACGGAGACGCTCTCCAACTTTGTGGACTGGACAGACAGAGGAACATGCATCCTTTTCGGTGACGGCGCAGGCGCAGCTGTCTTAAGAGCAGAGGAAGGCAAGAAGAACGAGATGATCATGAGATCATCGGGAAAAAGAGGCGTTTGCCTTCACTGTGAGAACAGAAAGCAGCCCAAAAGATACGATGAGGAAGACTTCGAACAGTCAACTTATTTCTATATGGCTGGAAGAGACGTGTTCAGATTCGCGATCACTGAAGTTCCGAGGATCATCAGGGATCTGTCTTCCAAGTACGGCTTCAGCCTTGATGAGGTGGATTACTTCATCCTTCACCAGGCTAATGCGCGTATCATCGAAGCCACTTCGAAGAAACTCGGCATCGATATCTCGAAGTTCCCGATGACATTGCAGGAGACAGGCAACACATCAAGCGCATCCATTCCTTCGCTGCTGTCCGTTATGAAGAAGGACGGCAGACTTAAGAAGGGCATGAAGCTCGTGCTTGCAAGCTTCGGCGGCGGACTTACATGGGATGCCAACTACATTGAGTATTAACAGCGGCATATAAAGGAGAAATGACCATGACAAAGATCACAGAAATGATTGGCATCAAATATCCCCTCTTCCAGGGCGGTATGGCCTGGGTAGCTGATTACCACATCGCAGCTGCGGTTTCCAACGCGGGCGGTCTCGGCATCATCGGCTGCGGCGGCGCGGATGAGAACTGGATAAGAGATCAGATCCACAAGTGCAGAGAGCTGACCGACAAGCCGTTCGGTGTGAACGTTATGCTCATGAACCCCAGAGCGCCCCAGATCGCTGAAGTCCTTGCCGAGGAGAAGGTCAAGGTCGTTACGACGGGCGCAGGTTCCGCAGGCAAGTTCATCCCGATGTGGAAGGAAGCAGGCATCATCGTTATCCCCGTTGTTGCAGGCGTAGCCCTTGCAAAGAAGATGGAAAAGGACGGCGCCGATGCGGTAATCGCGGAGGGTACTGAGTCGGGAGGACATGTAGGAGAGATTACTACCATGGCTCTCGTTCCCCAGGTAGTCGATGCCGTAAGCATTCCTGTAATCGCTGCAGGCGGCATCGCAGACGGCAGAGGAGTCGCAGCTGCATTCATGCTCGGCGCTGAGGCTGTCCAGTGCGGAACCGTGTTCTGCGCTTCCGAGGAAGTTAATATCCATCAGAATTACAAGGATATGATCATCAAGGCGAAGGACAGCTCCACAAGAGTAACCGGAAGATCCGCAGGCGCGCCCGTAAGACAGATCAGAAATCAGCTTACTAATGAGTTCATCAAGCTCGAAGAGGCGCACGCAAGCTTCGAGGAGATCGAGGCGTTGGGTGTCGGAGCTCTCCGCAAGGCTGTTGTCGACGGCGACGTTAAGGGCGGTACGTTCATGGCAGGTCAGATAGCAGGTATGGTCAATGAGATAAGGCCCGTTAAGGACATCATCGAGACCATGATGGCGGATGCCAACAAACTTCTTGTGAACGCGAAGGAGATCTGCTGATGAAGATAGCATTTGTTTATCCCGGTCAGGGCGTTCAGAAGGTAGGCATGGCTCAGGACTTCGTCGAGAAGTACGATTGGGCCGGGGACATGATCAAAGAAGCGACGGAAGCTTCCGGGTTTGACATGGAGAAGATCCTTTTCGAGGAGAATGAGGATATCCATGTTACGGAGTACACACAGCCTTGTCTTGTAACGGCATGCTCCATCATGACAAGAGCGATCGAAGATAAGGGCATCAAGCCCGACATCACTGCAGGCCTTTCGCTCGGTGAGTACTGCGCACTCGTAACAGCGGGCGCCATGACTTTCTCCGATGCGGTAAGGCTTACGAGGATCAGAGGTAAGCTCATGAGCTCTTTCGTTCCTGCAGGCCAGGGTACGATGGCAGCCATCATCGCTCTGCCCAAGGAGACGGTCCAGAAGTGCATCGACGGGATCGAGGGCGCCGAAGTAGCCAACTACAACTGCCCCGGACAGATCGTAATTACGGGCGAGAAGGATGCAGTCCACGAGGGTATGGAAAAGCTCACCGAGCAGGGCGCGAAGAAAGCAGTTGAACTTAAGGTCTCGGGTCCTTTCCACTCACCTATGCTTAAGGGCGCGGGTGAGAAGCTTCGCGTAGAGCTCGATAAGGCGAAGATCAGTGATCTTAAGATCCCATATATCGCGAACTTCAATGCGGAAGTAATCGAAGATACATCAAACACGAGAGAGCTTCTTGAGAAGCAGGTCTACTCATCCGTTATGTGGGAGCAGACGCTTGTAAAACTCAAGGATCTGGGTGTGGATGTCCTGATCGAGATCGGTCCCGGAAAGACCATCGCGGGATTTGTAAAGAAGACTATCCCTGAAGTGCCGGTCATAAATGTGTCCACGGTGGAAGAACTGGAAACATTGGAAGATAAGTTAAAAGAAATAGAATCCTGACGGAGGAATAAACAAAATGGCAAAGACAGCAATCGTAACAGGAAGCGCAAGAGGAATCGGCAAGGCAATCGCAACAAAGCTTGCAAAGAACGGATTCAACATCGTTATCATAGATGCATGCCCTCTCGAGAATTCGGAGGAGACAGCTAAAGAGATCGAAGCACTGGGAGTTCAGACAAAGGCTTATCAGTGCAACGTTACATCTTCCGATGAAGTAAACAACGTTGTCGAGGATGTTCAGAAGACATTCGGTTCCGTAGACGTTCTCGTAAATAACGCAGGCATCACAAGAGACGGTCTGCTCGTAAGAATGAAGGAAGAGGACTTCGATGCAGTTATCGCAGTTAACCTCAAGGGAACATATAATTTCACAAGGGCAGTTGCCCCTATCATGATGAAGCAAAGATCAGGAAGGATCGTATCCATCTCATCGATCGTAGGTATCCAGGGTAATGCAGGTCAGGTCAACTATTCCGCGAGTAAGGCCGGCGTTATCGGTATCACGAAGTCAGTCGCAAGAGAGCTTGCTTCAAGAGGTGTAACGGCAAATGCCATCGCTCCGGGATATGTAGAGACTCCTATGACCGCTGTCCTTCCCGACAAGGTCAAGGAAGCCATGCTCGAGGCTATCCCCATGAGAAGATACGGTCAGGTCGAGGATATCGCCAACTGTGTCAACTTCCTGTGCTCTGATGAGGCTTCCTACATCACCGGCCAGGTTATTTCCGTTGACGGCGGAATGCACATGTAATTGCTATAGGATCGGAGAATAAAGAAATGAACGGCAGAAGAGTAGTAGTAACTGGAATGGGTGCTGTCACCCCTATCGGCAAGGATGTTGAATCCTTCTGGCAGGGTCTGAAGGAAGGAAAGCGCGGCTTTTCCGAGATAAGCGCTTTTGATGTATCCGATTATAAAGCGAAGATGGCAGGTGAGATCAAGGATTTCAATCCTGCTGATTACATGGACTTCAAGGCCGCCAAGAGAATGGAGAGATTTACCCAGTTTGCGGTTGTTGCAGCCAAGGAGGCGGTCGAGGATTCGGGTCTCGACATGACGGCGGAGGATCCGTACCGTGTCGGCGTCATCGTAAGTTCCGGCATAGGATCGATGCAGGCTAACGAGAGAGAGCATGCCAAACTCATGGAAGGAAAGAAGGTCAGCCCGCTTTACATCCCCGTTATGATCGCCAATATGGCATCTGCCAATATCGCCATGCAGTACGGCATGAAGGGCAAGAATGTTGCGATCGTTACTGCATGCGCATCAGGTTCGCATTCCATAGGCGATGCATTCAAGGCTATTAAGTTCGACGATGCCGATGTTATGGTCGCGGGAGGCGCGGAGGCAGCAATCTGTCCTCTGGGCGTTCAGGGATTTACGAACATGACGGCACTGTCATCCAATCTCGATCCCGATACATGTTCGAGACCGTTCGATAAGGATCGTGACGGATTTGTCATCGGTGAAGGATCGGGCGTAGTCGTTCTCGAGGAGCTGGAGCATGCAAAGGCCCGCGGTGCGCATATCTATGCTGAGGTCGTGGGATACGGAGCCACCAACGATGCATTCCATATTACTTCCCCTGCCGAAGACGGAAGCGGAGCCGGCGAGGCTATGAAAGCTGCCATGAAGGAAGCGGGCATCGGCCCTTCCGAGGTTCAGTACATCAACGCGCACGGAACTTCGACACATCACAATGACCTTTTCGAGACGCGTGCCATCAAGTATGCTTTCGGTGAAGCTGCAAAGAAAGTTGCGGTCAACTCCACTAAGTCCATGATCGGACACCTTCTCGGAGGCGCAGGCGGTGTAGAGTTCATCGTATGCGTTAAGTCTATCCTTGATTCGTTCGTTCACGTGACATCGGGCCTCGTAAATCCCGGTGAGGAGTGTGACCTTGACTACACCATGGGTTCGGGTCATGCGCTCGACATCGAGTATGCGATGAGCAATTCCCTGGGATTCGGCGGACATAATGCTACGCTTCTGCTTAAGAAGTATGCTGAGTAATTCATAAAGGAGAACACTTTAATGGCTAATTCACTGGATACAAAAGGCATAATGGAGATCATCCCCCACAGACATCCGTTCCTGCTCATTGACAGGGTAGAGGATTACGTCCCGGGTGAATACTGTATCGCATATAAGAACGTGACTTACGATGAGTCTTTTTTCAGGGGTCATTTCCCCGAATATCCGATAATGCCCGGCGTGCTTATGGTTGAGGCGCTCGCCCAGACAGGCGCGGTCGCGATCCTCTCTCAGGAGGAATTCAAGGGCAAGATCGCGGTGTTCGCGGGTATCGACAAGTGTAAGTTCAGAAAGCAGGTAGTACCCGGTGACACGGTAAGATTCGAGACGCGCATCACTCAGGTCAGAGGTCCGATGGGCGTGGGCGAGGCAACTGCAACCGTAGACGGCAAGGTCGCCGTTCAGTGCACACTCAAGTTCGCTATTATGGTCTGATCAATATAAAGCCTACAAGAATTAATACAAAGGGGTTGTCTCAAAAGTGATGTAAGTTCACTGAGAGGCAACCTCTTTATTGTTCAAAAACAAATTGTTTCCTGCTCAAAACAGCTACAAATCACTACAATACCCTCCCAGTGACAGAAAGTGTGACTGATTGAACGAGTTGGTCAACGTTTCAGTCACTACAGCCCTCCCAGTGACACAAAGTGTGACAGATCGAACGAGTTGGTCAACATTTCAGTCACTACTCATCAGGCTGAAGAAGATCGACTGCTTTGACTGTTGCTGCGACAGTCGGGTGCCTTAGTGAATGTTCACTTTGAGACACCCCCTATTGTTAATTGAATATGAATGTTAAATGAGAAATATAGAAAAGAAAAATGATATGTAGTAAAATTATGGTAGCGACACAACTTTATATTTCCAAACTGGGGGACGTTGTTAAAAAACGCCTTCTCCTTTTATTTCCAGTTTGGAAATAAGTTGTGTCGCAGCAATTGGAGCTGGCGATTTTATGTGCGGTAGCTTCGGTTGCCGCACTTTTTTTGTTTTAGGGAGGAAGCTATATGTCCGACAACGAGAACTCAAGCAGTACGAATCAACAGAATTTTAATCCGCAGCATATGCCACAGTATGTATATGTAACGCAACAACAGAATCCTCCGAAGAAGAGTATAGGTCTTGCAGTTGCTTCAATGGTATTGGGAATAGTAGCGGTAGTATTCAGTTGCTGTTTCATCTATGTTTCTATCCCTTGCGGAATAGTCGGTCTCATACTTGGTGCTGTTTCACTGGCTACTAAGAAAGGCGGTAAGGGTATGGCGATAGCGGGTATTGTTTGCAGTATAGTATCTATCGCAGTGGTAATAATAGCCGCAATTGCCGGAGCGTCAATGTACTACGACATGCTCAGATCTTTCGGATTATAAGTGATAGGATCAAGAAAAATGCGGCAAGGTCTGGTGTTACTGTCTGTGCCTGCTATTCTGATGGTAACGATTTGGAAGGCCGAGTATATAATCAGTCTTTTGAATAACCTGCCTAAGTGCTATTTTCATAAAGTTACAGGCGGGTATTGCCCGGCATGCGGAAACACCAGAAGTGTTATAGCTTTGCTTCATGGAAATGTATTATCGGCTGTTAAGTATAATGCGTTAATTCCATATCTGTCTTTATTGATACTGCTTTTATACATAGAACTGTTTTTTCGATTTATCGGCAGAGAGGTCAAGATCATTCCAAGAAGCAATGCTTTTCTGGCGGCTTCAGTTTTAGCTTTTATGTGCTATTTCTTTTTGCGAAATGTGTTTTCTGTACTGGCCCCGGCATGAATAGAAAATGAGGTGTATAAATGTCTGACAGCGACAATAATTACAATAACGAGAATTACCGGGAGGGGAGATTTGTTCCGCCTCCGATACAGTATATCTATGTCACCCAAGAACCATCAGGAAGCGGTTCCGATAATTCAGAGTCAAGTGTACCGGAAAAGAAAATCGGATTTGCGCTTACTTCAATGATAGTAGGCATAGTAGCCGCGGTTTTCTCTTGTATTCCGACAATATCTTTAATATGCGGCGGGGTGGGATTGACATTTGGAACGATCACTTTGGTTAAGCATAAAGACGGAAGCCGCATGGCCTTTGCCGGTGTCATCTGCAGTTCGTTAGCAATACATATAGCCATATGTATATTGCTTGTGATCGTTGCACTCGATATCCCTCTCATTCAAAAGATAATTGATGATTTACTCTGGTACCTTAGGCAATGATAAAACTGCTTTTCAATTACGATGAAAAATCTTTAAAAATAAAAATCTATCTTAAGAGGAGGAAGTGAAAATGAGAAGCAAAATGCGCAATCTGTTTATAGTGTTGATATTGAGTCTTGCTATGACAATTACTGCATGTGATTTAATCAGTTCTCAATCTCAATTGGAAAGGATGATCTCATCAGGGAAGTATACGGAGGCTTTAGATTACTATCTTGATCATAAATCAGATATTAAAAAGCAAGATGCAGCTCAAGCATTTGAAGAGGCCTTAGATAATATGTATGAGGGGTATCTTGCGGGAACCGTTGAAGCAGATGATATAGAAGATTATATTGATGATCTGGAGCGAGTGGGTTCAAATCCTCTTGATTCCTATGGAAGTAGGATACTGGAAAATATAACAGAAATAGAGATTTCCAGAGATGCATTTGAAGATGCGGAAACGCTATTTGCAAGCAGTAATTACTCGGAAGCATTGTTGGAATATCGATTGGTTATAAGAGAAGATCCGAACTATGAGACCGCTCAGACTCGAATCGATGAATGTATAGAGAATTATAAAACGGAAATGATGCAGGAGGCGGCTGATTACGCAGGAAGTAACAATTATGAGAGTGCGATAGACACACTTAATGAACTGACCGCAGTAATCGGTTCCGATAGCGATGTAACCGATGCATTGAATAATTATTACGATCAGCATAGTGATTATTTATTTCAAACCGCTCAAGAAATGGCTGATTCGCAACAGTACGACGAGGCTATATCTTTTCTTGAAGAAAACAATGAATACATAGTTGATGAAACTCAATATGATCTGACCGTAGCAGAATATGAGGATTCCGCTGCTCAGCTTTTACTTCAGTCAAATAATGTTGCGGAATTAGTCTCTTCAGGAGATTATGATAATGCCTTCAGTATTCTGAATACAATCGGACAATTGTATCCGAATGCCGAATCCTATATTCAGCAGTTATCTGAGACTGAGGATGCATATACTGAAGCCGAGTTGGCAATAATTCAAGGTTTTATAGATGATTCTGATTATGAATCTGCTTACGATGAGTGTGTTTCGGCATTAAACAGAGTGCCCGGAAGAAGCGAACTTGTTACTCAGAGAGACTATTGTGAACAAAGATTGCCCGTATCATTAGATGTTTGTTTTAATTCAGGCGAAACAATGTATGACATCAGTGCAGGAGAGATAGTTACAGATCTGTTTGGTAATTCCTATGATGCTGGTAGTAATTGTTTTGTTTTTTATGAAGATAATGATTTTACTCTTTCAATAGCCGGAACAGCAGATTATTATTTGAACTGCAATTATGATGTGTTGACCTTGGCTATAACACCAGAAGATGAGTATACCGACGGCTATACCGGAACTCCCGTATTTAGAATATATGGTGATGATGATGTTATTTATGAGCAAACAGTATCAAATAGATCTACTCCGACTGAATTCGAAGTAAATGTTTCAGGTGTTACTTGGTTGACTCTGGAATATGAAGTGCCTGGACCCGATTACGTAAGTGTTCCTCTCATTATTGTCAATCCAGAACTAAGTTCAAATTAACAATCAAAAATCGAAAAGCTTAAGTTAAAACTTAACTGCTCACTATAGCGTAATTAATGATTTACCGTGCAGTGCATACTGAAACTTGCCATAACGGTATAGGCTTTATGATGGTATACTTAATACAACTATTTTGTTGCGGCGGTGACCATCATGACAGCTACTGAGATTTTAAAAAAACTAATGATAAACAACAGGCATCGCTATTATGCAGTGCCTGTTTTTCTCTATAAGTGAAATAGCGGATTAAGGATAATAAATTGGGCTGTCTCAAAAGAGTCGAAACAGGTAATTTGTGACAACAGTGTTGTCACAAATAAGTTGGTCAAATCATCTTGCTATAATGTCAAAAGCGAAATCAGAAGAAGAGAGACATTTTTATATTGCCCTCTGTGCGAAAGAAAACTATTCCGCAAGAGAATTATCCCGTCAAATTGACAGCGGTTATTATGAAAGATATATGCTTTCCAAAGAAAAACTATTACCGGAACCGCTAAAAGGATTGAAAGAAAACCCGTTTTTGGATACATATGTAATTGAATTTCTTGATTTGCCTTCAAGTTATAAGGAATCTGATCTGAGAAAAGGTCTGATCCGTAATATGAAGGATTTTATCCTCGAAGTCGGAAAAGACTTTACGTTCATTGACGAGGAATACAGGGTGCAGGTTGGCGGGAAAGACTTTAAAATTGATCTTCTTTTCTTCCATAGGGGATTGCAGTGTCTTGTAGCATTTGAACTTAAAATCGGAGAATTCAAACCTGAATATATTTCCAAGATGGATTTCTATCTGGAAGCTCTTGACGGGCAGAAGAAAAAAGAAAATGAGAATCCAAGCGTAGGGATGATTTTGTGTGCGTCAAAAGATGATGAAGTTGTTGAGTATGCTATGAGCAGAACGCTCTCTCCGATGATGGTTGCAGAATATCAGCTTCATCTGCCTGAAAAGAGTATTCTGCAGAAGAAACTGCAGGAATTAATCAATATGCCTCTCCTTGATGACGGTGAAGTAGGAAAAGACGAATGAATAGAATAGAAAACCTTACGGGCGTTTTTTTGTATCAATAAAGTAAAACAATCCTAAATAACAGGGCTCTCTTTATAGTATAATTAAACTGATTTACTATGTTCGGAGGACAGGCCATGAAGGTTGTTTTACTGGCAGGCGGTTACGGAACCAGGATATCGGAGGAGAGCGTCTACAGACCCAAGCCGATGGTCGAGATCTGCGGGATGCCCATCCTGTGGCATATCATGAAGTACTATTCATCATACGGATTTAACGATTTTATCATCTGCTGCGGATATAAGCAGTATTACATCAAGGAATGGTTTGCCGACTATTACCTTCATACATCCGATGTGACATTCGACTTTACTGCCGATAATAAGATGACAGTGCATAACACGCACACCGAACCCTGGAAGGTTACGCTCGTAGATACGGGTCTCAATACCATGACGGGCGGACGCATCAAGAGGGTAAAGGATTTTATCGGCGATGAGCCGTTCATGCTTACATACGGCGACGGCGTGAGCGATGTTGACCTTAATGCCCTGCTGGACTTCCATAAGAGGAAAGGACAGCTGGCGACCATAACGGCTGCCAAGGTCGGACAGCGGTTCGGCTGTATTGAATTGGGAGAAGACGGAACCGTTACAAAGTTCCGTGAGAAGAATGACATGGACGGCACGATCGTTAATGCCGGATTCATGGTCCTGGAGCCCAAGGTCATAGATTATATAGAAGGCGATGCCACGCCGTTTGAGAAGGCTCCGCTGGAGGCCATCGCGGCGGAAGGCCAGCTCAACGCATATATACACGAGGGCTTCTGGCAGTGCATGGATACCAAGCGCGACCATGACCTTCTCGAGTCGATGATAAAGTCAGGCAATGCGCCCTGGATAAAGTGGGAGGATTGATCTCAAGTGACAGACCTTAATTTCTGGAACGGCAAGAGAGTTTTTCTTACGGGACACACGGGCTTCAAGGGTTCGTGGATGAGCAGGATCCTGGTGACTCACGGAGCGATACTTACCGGGTATTCACTTAATCCTCCGACCGAGCCGAATCTTTTCTCGATCGCCGGACTCGAGGGTAAGATGACTTCGGTGATCGGGGATATCAGGGATTACGATTCGCTTAAGAAAGCGTTCGATGAGGCTGACCCCGAGATAGTTATACATATGGCGGCACAGCCTATCGTAAGAGATTCCTATAAGGATCCGAGATACACATATGAGACTAACGTAATGGGAACGGTAAACATCCTCGAGTGCGTAAGAAACTCGGGAAGCGTAAAGTCGTTCCTCAATGTTACGACGGATAAAGTCTATAAGAATAACGAATGGGCATGGGGATACAGAGAGAATGAACCTCTGGACGGATTCGATCCGTACTCGAATTCCAAGTCCTGCAGCGAGCTTGTGACACACAGTTATAAGAACTCGTTCTTTACGGGAGAAAACGCCCCTTCGATATCGACCGCGAGAGCGGGTAATGTAATAGGCGGCGGAGATTTTGCCAATGACAGGATCATACCGGACTGTGTAAGGGCTGCGATGGGTTCGAAGGAGATAGTCGTAAGAAATCCCTATTCCACGCGACCTTATCAGCATGTATTCGAGCCGGTGTTCGCATACTTGATGATCGCGAGGGCGCAGTATGAGGATAAGTCCTTGCAGGGATGGTATAACGTAGGACCCGACGACTGTGATTGCGTCTGCACAGGAGATATAGTCGATATGTTCATCTCATGCTGGGACGGTGTAAAGAGGGTGGATAAAGTCGACCCGAACGCTCCTCATGAGGCCAACTTCCTGAAGCTCGATTCGAGCAAGCTGAAGAAGACGTTCGGCTGGGCACCGGTGTGGCATATAGATGAGGCGATAAGAAGAGTCGTCGAGTGGACAAGAGTATATGAGGCAGGCGGAGATATTCCCGCTGTTATGGATAAACAGATAAACGATTACCTGGCGAAAGGATGATTATAAATGTTTGAGAACATGAATGAGAAGGAAGCAAGACAGAAGATCCTCGATGAGGTTAAGGAATACGCGGATAAGTTTCATGCCGTAAAGCCTTATGCGGAGGGTGACAGGATCCCCTATGCGAGGAGAGTCTACGGGAACGAGGAGATGGTCAATCTCGTAGATGCATCGTTGGAGTTCTGGCTGACGTCCGGAAGATATACAGACGAATTCGAGAAGAAGTTCGCAGAGTACTTAGGGGTCAGGTTCTGTTCCCTTGTCAACTCGGGGTCTTCCGCCAATCTCGGAGCCTTCATGGCGCTTACCAGTCCTCTTCTCAAGGACAGGAGGATAAGAAGGGGCGACGAAGTCATCACGGTAGCTGCAGGCTTCCCTACGACTGTTGCCCCGATCATCCAATACGGCGCCGTGCCTGTGTTCGTCGATGTTACGATCCCTCAGTACAACATAGATGTAAGCAAGCTCGAGGAAGCTTATTCCGATAAGACCAAGGCTGTCATGATCGCACATACACTGGGCAATCCGTTTGATCTCAAGGCCGTTAAGGAGTTCTGCGGCAGGCATAACCTGTGGCTCGTCGAGGACAACTGCGATGCACTGGGATCAAAGTATACGATCGACGGTGAAGAGAAATTTACCGGCACCGTCGGAGACATCGGAACATCCTCATTCTATCCTCCGCACCACATGACGATGGGTGAGGGCGGCGCGATCTATACGAACGACCCTCTGCTTCATAAGTGCATCAGATCCATGAGGGACTGGGGAAGAGACTGTATCTGTCCTTCCGGCCGCGACAATTTCTGCGGCCACAGATTCGACGGCCAGTACGGGCTTCTGCCGAAGGGCTATGACCATAAATACGTGTATTCCCACTTCGGATACAACCTCAAGGCTACGGATCTTCAGGCTGCGGTCGGCTGTGCGCAGATCGAGAAGTTCCCTTCGTTCGTTGAAAGAAGAAGACACAATTTTGACAGGCTTTATGAAGGCCTTAAGTCATGCGAAGACAAGCTGATCCTTCCCGAGGCCGCTCCCGGTTCAAGGCCGTCATGGTTCGGATTCATGATGACGGTTAAAGAAGGAGTCGACAGAGTAAGTGTGGTTAAGTACATCGAGGACCACGGTGTTCAGACAAGGAACCTTTTCGCGGGAAACCTTACAAAGCACCCCTGCTTCGACGAGCTTCGCGAGTCCGGTGAAGGCTACCGTATCGCGGGAGAACTTACCAATACCGACAGGATCATGAATGATACGTTCTGGATCGGAGTTTATCCCGGCATGACAGACGAGATGATCGACTACATGATCAAGACCATAAAGGAAGCTTTGAACGCATAATATGAGTAAACTCTGGAATATCTTCGAGAGGATCGTGCTCGCGGTCCTGAGGTTCTTTCTTAAGATCATAGGCAGAGAACTGACGGAAGAAGGCGGTCAGGCATTCATGCAGTTTGTGAAATTCGCGCTCGTCGGAGTTACGAACACGCTAGTATCTTATCTGATAAATGCAGGCATGCTCTTTATTATGGGCAAAGCAGGACTGTTTCCGAAGACCGATATCTACATCGCGAATACGACCGCGTTCTTTCTTTCCGTTCTGTGGGCATACTTTCTGTCGAACAGATTCGTGTTCAAGGAAGACGAGAACAAGGAGAAACGGGTGTGGTGGAAGACCCTTATCAAGACATATCTTGCATATGCCTTTACGGGGCTCGGCCTGTCGAATCTCATCTCTTATGTCGGAGTTGAGATACTGGGTCTGAACAAATACATTCCGCCGCTTATCAATCTCGTGGTAAGCGTGCCGATCAATTATGTGCTTAATAAATTTTGGGCCTACGGGCAAAAGAAGGTAGAAGACAATGAGCGCGAGACTATCCCTGCTTGACTGTACATTAAGAGACGGCGGATACCTTAACGACTGGAAGTTCGGCCACGACAACATGGTGTCCGTCTTCGAGCGTGTCGTAGATGCAGGTACGGACATAATAGAGATCGGTTTCCTTGACGAGAGAAGGCCGTTTGACTACGACAGGAGCATAATGCCGGATACCGACAGCGTCGGAAAGATATACGGAGATCTCGACAGGAAGAACACTCTGGTGTTCGGCATGATCGATTACGGCACCTGCGGGCTGGAGAATATCAAGCCCAGAAGCGAGAGCTTTCTTGACGGCATACGCGTGATCTTTAAGAAGCATCTGCGCCGCGAAGCGCTCGCGTTCTGCGCCGAGCTCAAGAAATTGGGATATATCGTATTTGCCCAGCTCGTGAGCGTTACTGCTTATTCGGATGAGGAGTTCGAAGATCTTTGCGCACTTGCGAATGAAGTGATGCCCGATGCGGTGTCGATGGTCGATACTTACGGCCTTACTCACCAGAAGGACCTTAAGCATATCCTTGAAGTCCTCGATAAGAATCTGAATAAGGACATAGCAGTCGGATATCACGGCCACAACAACTTCCAGATGGGATATGCCAATTGCCAGACTGTCCTTGCGTTCTCGAAGGAGACGGACAGGGCGATCCTCGTTGACGGGACGCTTTACGGAATGGGCAAGAGCGCAGGAAACGCCCCGATCGAGCTTATAGCCATGCACATGAACCACGAGTACGGCAAATCATACAGCTTAAGCCAGTATCTTGAGGCTATCGATGCCAATATCATGCAGTTCTACCAGCCCGCGACATGGGGATACAACATGTTCTTCTTCATAGCTGCAAGCAACGACTGCCATCCGGATTATGTCAAGCAACTTACCAATAAGCACACGCTGTCGATCAAGCAGATGAACGAGCTTCTGGGGAAGCTTCAGGGCGAGAAGAAACTGCTGTATGACAAGGATTATATGGAAGAGCTCTATCTTGAATATCAGGACCGTGAGATCAACGATGAAGGATCAGTCACGGCTCTCGCGGAGGAGATAGGCTGCAGGACGGTCCTTATCACGGGTCCCGGCATGACCATGGAGACCGAGAAAGGCAGGATCGGGGACTTTGTGTCTCAGACCGATCCGCTGATAATATCCATCAACCGTGCGTCACAGTCATTTATCCCGGATTATATCTTCCTTACAAATAATAAGAGGTATATTCAGCTGTCGACATATCTGTCGAAGCAGAAGATCCCGGTCATCGCGACTTCCAACATCACCCCGACGAACGATCCGTTCTGCCATGTCGTTAATATAAGCGAGCTTCTCGACAGGTCTTCCGAATATGCGGATAACTCGCTGATGATGATAATCAAGGTGATGATAAGATGCGGCGTTAAGGAGATCAATCTGGCAGGCTTCGACGGGTACTCCGGCACGGATGCCAATTATCTCGACGAGGGCAGGGAATACGACTTTGCCAGGAAGAAGGCGGATTATCTCAACAACTATATGTCAGACTTCATACGGTCCCACAGGGACGACATCAAAGTCAATTTCCTGACTTCCACAAGGTACGATATATCATGATGAGATATGATGCAGTCCTGTTTGATGTCGACGGAACCCTCCTTGATACTTCGGAGGGCATCGTAAAGTCCGTTAAGGAGACGATAGACCACTTCGGCTTTCCGCCTCTGCCGGAAGAGGATATCCTTAAGTTTATCGGACCGCCGATCGAGTGGTCGTTCGAGGGAAGATGCGGAGTCGGCAAAGACAGAATAAGGGAAGTATGCGAGTACTTCCGCGACCGCTACAGCAACCATAATCTGCTTCTTGCGAAGCCTTACGACGGGATCATGGATCTTCTCGGATTCCTTAAAGATAAGAACATCCCCATCGGGATCGCAACATACAAGAAGCAGGATTATGCCGAGAAACTGCTGCTTTCCATGGGATTCGGCGAATACACGGATCACATATTCGGATCCGATTACGAAGGTAAGCTCCTTAAGAAGGACATCATCAGGCTGTGCATCGATTCTCTCGGCGTCGGTGATGCTTCCAGAGTGCTTATGGTAGGCGATTCCAACCATGATGCGAACGGAGCGAAGCTTGCGGGAGCCCCGTTCGCGGGTGTCTCGTTCGGATTCGGATTCGGCAGGTTCGGAGGAGAAGACATCAATGAATTCGAGCACGTGTTCTATGCGGATCATCCGTTGGAGCTGAAAGTGCTTTTCGAGGAGGAAACGGCATGAAGAAAACAGCGCAGATAATAGCGGATTTTCTTGCAGACAAGGGTGTGACCGACGTTTTTATGATAACGGGTGGCGGCGCGATGCACCTTAACGATGCGCTTGGCCACAGCCCGAGGCTTAAGTGTACATACAATCACCACGAGCAGGCATGTGCGATCGCTGCCGAAGGCTATGCGAGGCTTACGGGCAGGATAGCCGCGGTCTGCGTCACTTCCGGTCCCGGCGGCACGAATGCCATCACGGGCGTCATGGGAGGATGGCTCGATTCCGTACCCATGTTTGTTGTCTCGGGGCAGGTAAAGCGCGAGACTACACTCTGGTCCGTGCCTGAACTTAAGTTAAGGCAGCTAGGTGACCAGGAGTTCCCCATCGTTGATGCGGTCTCGTGCATGACAAAGTATGCCGTAATGATAACCGAGCCCGAAGATATCCTCTATCACCTCGAAAAGGCTTGGTGCCTCGCGAACAGCGGCCGTAAAGGTCCGGTCTGGATCGACGTTCCGCTCGATGTGCAGGCAGCTCCCGTGGACGAGAGTTCTCTCCGACACTTCGAGGGAAGTGAAGAGGAGAAAGAGATCCTAGGAGAACAGAAGCCCGCTTACGATGAGGCTTTGACGGCTCAGATACTCGATAAGATCGCCAAGGCCGAGCGGCCCGTAATGATCGTCGGCGAAGGCATAAGGTTCGCAGGTGTGAAGGATAAGATGCTCAAGGTCTGCGATATGCTCAAGATCCCTGTGGTTACCGCATGGAACGCGCACGATCTTGTCGCTGACGATAATCCTTACTATTGCGGCCGTCCGGGAACTGTCGGAACACGCGGCGGCAATTTCGTAATGCAGGGAAGCGACCTCATCCTCTCCATGGGATGCAGGCTTAACATAAGACAGATAAGCTATAACTTTGCAGGCTGGTCTCCGGACGCGTATAAGATCATGGTCGACATCGATGAGGCCGAGCTTAACAAGCCTACGATCAGGATCGACATGAAGGTGCATGCGGATGTGACGGATGTGCTGGATTCCATTATTGCATCAGGGTTTGACGGCGGTGACACACATGCTGACTGGCTTAAGTGGAGCCGTGATGCCGACGCGAAGTATCCGGCTTGCATTCCTTCTTATGAGGAGAAGAAGAGCCCGGTCAATCCCTATGTATTCATCGACAGATTCTCCAAGGTGCTTGCGGATGACGACGCTGTCATCTGCGGCAACGGTTCGGCGTGTGTGGTCACATTCCAGGGGATGCATGTGAAAGATGAGACGAGGCTGTTCACGAATTCAGGCTGCGCGGCCATGGGATACGGTTTCCCTGCGGCCCTCGGATGCGCTGTTGCAAGAGGTGATAAGAGAACCATCTGTGTTGACGGCGACGGCTCATTCCAGATGAATATTCAGGAGATGCAGACGGTAATATACAACAAGCTGCCGCTCAAGACTTTCATCATCAATAACAACGGTTATCATTCGATCAGGCAGACACAGACGGCGAAGTTCGCCCCGCCCCTCGTAGGCGTATGTGACGGCAACGGACTGTCGTTCCCGGATCTGTCGAAGCTCGCTCCTGCTTACGGTATGCGTTATGTAAAGATAGATAATGCAGATGATATAGAGGCTAAGGTTAATGAGGCCCTGCAGGGTGACGATCCCGTCCTGTGCGAGGTTATAGTCGATCCCGGGCAGAACTTCGAGCCCAAGTTAAGCAGCAAGGTGCTGCCGGACGGAAAGATCGTATCGCCGCCGATAGACGATATGTTCCCGTTCCTTTCCAGGGATGAGTTCGAGGGTATCAAGGCATCGATCCCCGGAAAGAAGGTATGAATATGAGCCGTGCGATAGTTACAGGATCGACCGGAATGCTCGGAGTCGCAACTGTCGAAGTCCTTCTGAAGGAAGGGTATGAAGTCATTGCGATCGCGCGTCCCGGTTCGGCGAGGATCATGAATATCCCCGAGGATGACAATGTCACTGTTGTCGAACTCGATCTTGCCGATATCGGGGATCTGCCGGAAGTCCTTAATGCATCCGGCATAGATGAGGCCGATCTGTTCTTTCATTTCTCGTGGGACGGCACGCATGGTGCATCAAGAGATGACATGGATCTGCAGATGGCAAACATCAAAGCCTCGATCGATGCGGTAAGAAGCGCGGCTGCCCTTAAGTGCAAGGTTTTTCTCGGCGCGGGCTCCCAGGCCGAATGCGGTCCTTTGAAGGACGGGACTAAGGTAGCTCCCGACACGCCGTGTTTCCCGGCAAACGGGTACGGAATCGGCAAGCTTGCCGCCGGACAGATGACCAGGATAGAAGCGAAGAAGTTCGGGATGAAGCATGTCTGGTGCAGGATCTTAAGCGTATACGGTCCGTATGACGGCGCGCATACGATGGTAATGAGCGGCATCGGGATAATGATCGAAGGCAAGAAGGCTTCTTATACCAAGGCGGAGCAGATGTGGGATTATCTGTACTGCAAGGATGCCGCAAGGGCGTTTTTCCTCGCTGCGGTGAAGGGCCGTGACGGCGCGGTCTATTCCGTAGGATCCGGCAGCGTGAGACGCTTAAGCGAATATATCGAAGCGATAAGGGATGCGATCGACCCCGGGCTTCCCATCGGGTTCGGTGAAGTTGATTACTATCCCGGACAGGTCATGTACCTTTGCGCGGATACATCGTCCCTTAAGGAAGACACTGGATTTGTTCCCGAGTACACATTCGAGCAGGGAATAAAAGAGACAGTGGAATGGTTCAGAGAGGAGTTTGGCGCATGAAGAAGATAAGTGTTCTGATCCCTTGTTATAACGAAGAAGAGAATGTCGGACCGATGTCTGAGGCTCTGGTGAACATGTTTAAGACAGATCTTCCGGATTACGATTATGAGATCGTATTCATCGATAATGATTCGAGGGATCTCACGCGTCCGAGACTCCGTCAGATCTGTAATGACAACCCGAAGATCAAGGCGATCTTCAATGCAAGAAACTTCGGCCAGAACAATTCGCCCTATTACGGCATACTTCAGACGACGGGGGACTGCACTATCTCGATGGCATGTGACTTTCAGGATCCCGTTGAGATGATACCGAAGTATGTTCACGAGTGGGAGAACGGATACAAGATCGTAGTCGGAGTCAAGACATCATCAAAGGAGAACGGATTCGTCTATTTTTTGAGGAGTGTCTATTACAAGCTCATCAAGAAGTTCTCTGACGTCGAGCAGATCGAGCACTTTACGGGCGCGGGCCTGTATGACAGGAGCTTCGTGAACGTAATGAGAGACCTTAAGGATCCGAAGCCGTTCCTGCGCGGCATCGTCGGGGAACTCGGATTCAAGATCAAGGAGATCCCTTTCGAGCAGCCGGAGAGAAGAGCCGGAAAGACGCACAACAATTTCTATACTCTTTACGATACGGCTATGCTGTCGATCACTTCATATACGAAGATCGGCCTCCGCATCGCGACGTTCGGAGGCGGGATCATCGCTTTGATAAGCCTTTTGATCGCCCTTGTCTATCTCATACTTAAGCTGTGCAACTGGTACGACTTCAATGCGGGCATGGCTCCCGTTACTATCGGAATGTTCATCCTTGGATCCATACAGATATTCTTCATAGGATTCCTCGGGGAATATATCCTCAACATCAACGAACGCATTATGAACCGGCCGCTCGTCGTGGAGGAGGAGAGGATAAACTTTGACGTCCCTTCAGAAGAAAAAGACTGACAAGGAGATCATATTCACTTTATCGGCCGGCCTGTTCTCCGTATTTCTTGCGGCGCTTATCTGCTTTTGCCAGAAAGACGAAGTATTGGGATGTCACGATTCCTTCTATGATTTTGTCTATGCGAGGATGCATTCGTTTCCCGAATGGTACAGGAACGTTCTCGACTTCAATCTTGCGAGGGGAAGAGCGGGATTCCTTTCTTCTCTTGTTACCACATTCCGTTACCTCATATTGAGTACGGGCGATTATACCGCGGTCTGGCTGCTGCAGCAGGTTCCCATCTGGGTTACGGTATTTCTCATCTCATGGATGGTCGGGAAGAAGACCCGTCCGTGTTACGGGTTCATGTTCGCGGTGTTCTTCTGTGCGTTTGCCCAGATAGATACGAACCACAATCTCTTTAACTGCTACCCGTTTGATTTTATGTATGCGATGTCCGTATCCGTAACGGGGCTTTACCTTTACGACAGTTATCTTGAACACAGGGGAAGCAAAAGGAACGGGTTAAGGCTGGCTTTGAGCTTGCTGTGCTACTACGAATCAATGACGATGTACGAACCTTTCATTGTTGCAGGGGTCATCTATGCGGTCATACTTATCGCCCGTCTCATTGTCATGAAAAAGGAAGACGGCAGCATGCGGTTCATTCCCGGCTTTTTTAAGGGGATCATATATCACCTGACGACAGCCGTCTTTTTCTTCATACTTTTGAAACTGCTCAAGATGTCTTCACTGTCTCAGACGGTGAAGGTTACTGCAGTGGACGAGTACGGGAGCCTCCATGATTGTCTTCTGACATGGAAGACATTCTCATTCTCGCTCTTCCCTTTATCCGCCGTTAATGTGATACATCCTTCGGTATGTTTCCTGACGTTTTTTGCGGGAAGGCTCGTTCCTATGTTTACGGTCTTTGCGGCATGCGGCGTACTGTCGGTATTTATGGCGGCAAGATCGGCAGCGGGAAAGAACGGTCCTGAAGATACGCGCAAAGTAAGATATAACCTTATCGTGCTTGCGGTCTGCGGACTGCTGTTTGCCGTTTTCTTTACCGTTCCTCACGCGATGACATACAATTATCAGCTCTGGGTAACGGAGCTTAATGCCGGGGGATATCTTACTTCGTCTCTTTGCTACTTCGGATGGGCTTTGATGTTCTCTTGCATTGTATCGGCGCTTGCCGAGACCGTGTGCAGGAAAAGACCTGCTGTCTTTATACCCGTATCCGTTCTTATTGCGGCTGCGTTCTTTACGGGAGCGCTCTTTACGGTCAATATCAACTCCGTGTTCAGGGGTTATGATTCCGTTACCGGACAGCAGATGTCTTTAAGGGGACAGGCGTTCTATTCGTTCTTTGCGAGCGATTATGCAGAGGATTACGCGGCGGAACTTATATATATCCCCGGATATTGGGGCATCCACTATGAGATCGAGATAGATGATGAATATGCGGATCACGAGGTCGGAAGAGATGTCACCCTCACAAACGATATAGATTACTACAGATCGCAGTCGCCTTATTTTGATTACTGCGGGGAACTCCGGTATGACCCTGAGACGGATGCCGCTTTCTATGCGGGCATCGACAATCCCGGGGACCGTCCGGATCAGTGGGTAACGAGCGGCAGTTTCGCACTGGTATCATCGAAGCCCGGAAGGCTTGTGTTCTCGTACGAAGATCCCGTGACGGGAGAACAGATCACCGAACAGATCGATGCACAGCGCATGGAAGTATACCGGATCCCGAACAATGCCACGGTAGATACAGATTCGCTGACAATATCGAACAAATAATATATAATGACGGATTGAACGGAGAGTAGAGAATATGAAAAAAAGCAATATCCAATTAATATCGGCAGTGCTGTTGGGCACGATCGCATTATCTTCATGCACCGCTAACACAGGGGTTGCCACGGAATCGACGGTTGCCACGGAATCGACCGAGAGCGGACAGATGCAGCCGGAACAGACGGCTGCCACTACAGTGGATCTGTCGGATCAGTCGGTCGAGACCGTTTACGGAAGCCAGCTGCCTTCTTATCTTAACCATCAGTACTATTTTGAAGGGCAGGCTGTTCCCCTTACGGAATCAAATTTCTATTTTATCGACACATATGCGGAACTTACGAGATACGCCGGCTATTACTACCCCGCGACATCCGAAGGTTATATCGACCTTTCCGCTGCCATTGATACGACAGGCATGAGCGAGGAGATGTCACAGTATTCCACGTACGGGGATTTCTATGTTTCATATTCCGAGCAGATGCTCGAGAGCGCGCTTATCATCAACAAGAGAGCTGCCGAGGCAGGCGTTACCGTCTCTGATGAAACCGTTGCCCAGGTCGATTCGGTCATGAGCGGAATCGAGGAGTCGGCAGCTGCCGCAAATCTCTCTGTGGATGATTATCTCTCGATCTACTACGGCGAAGGAACGACCGTGGAGTCCTTCAGACAGACGGTCATCAATTATTACACTGCGGATGTCTACACGCAGGATTATATCGAGAACTACGAATTCGACGAAGATGAGATAAACGTACCGAATATCAGATACGTTCTCTTTGAGGCCGGCCCTACGGCAACCGATGAGGAGAAAGAAGCGGCTCAGGCTGCGGCGAATGCCATTTTCGACGGGGCGGAGGGAGATGTAAATACCTTCGCCGTCGATGCCGCTCTCTCATATACTAACGGCGAGGCTGCCGATTACGGCGAGATCCCGGTACCCGATGACGGTACGATAGATCCTGTGTTCACCGAATGGGCATGGGACGAGAGCAGACAGGAGAATGACCTTGATGTCATTTATTCCGAGAACTTCGGGTACTTTGTCGTAGCTTATCTCGGAACTACCGAGATAGATGAGGATTCCAAGAACCAGCTTGCGGTTCAGCATATGAGCGAAGAGATCAAAGAAGCAATGGAAAGCGGCGAGTATGAGTTCTATACAACGGATCCTTATGAACCCGCGCCGACCGTAGCTCCTGCCACAGACTCGGTCACGGAGCAGATAATCAATGCCGCGAACGGTGAGACAGACGCGGCTGTACCTGCACAGACTGCCTCGATGACGGGAAACAAAGCTGTTGACATCCTTCTGGTCGTTCTGGCGGCCGTAGGCGGAGTAGCGATCATCGGCGCAGCGGGGATCGGAATTGCAAGCCTCCTTAAGAAGAATAAAAAAGACGGTAATAAGGAAGAGGTTACAAAGTCCGGAGAAGAGAATGAAGCGGAGGAGAACGAAGATGAAGATAGACCTTGATCTGATAGATTATCTTCAGAAACTCGGAAGGATCAGACTTTCCGAAGAGGACCGCCAGAAGACTCTTAAGGACCTGGGATCCATAATGGGATACATAGACAAGCTGAACGAACTCGATACCGAAGGAGTAGAGCCCATGAGCCATGCATTCCCGGCGGTAAACGTATTCCGTGAGGATGCCGTAACCTCGGGCGACATGAAGGACAGGATATTGAGCAATGCTCCAAAGGCGGACGAAGAGACGATACTTGTCCCCAAGACATTTGATTAAAGTTCATAAGGAAGGACGAAGATGGATCGACACGAGATATTGAGGCTTTCCGCGCTTGAACTCGGGGAAGCAATAAAACAGAAGAGGACCACATCGGTCGAGGCATGTGAGGCATACCTTGATAAGATAGAGGAGCATAACGGAAGATATAATGCTTTCATTACCGTAAGGCGCGCCGATGCTCTTAAAGAAGCTGCGGATGCTGACAGGCGCATCTTATCCGGAGAACTGACGTGCCCTCTTGCCGGCGTTCCCGTAGCCGTCAAGGACAATATCTGTACGGAAGGCCTGCTCACTACCTGCGGATCCAGGATGCTGTCCGGTTTTGTTCCTCCGTACGATGCTACTGTGATAAGAAAGCTCAAAGATGAGGGAATGATCATCTTAGGCAAGACCAATATGGACGAATTTGCCATGGGCTCAACGACCGAGACCAGTTATTTCGGCCCGACCCTGAATCCATGGGATGAGGCGAGAGTGCCGGGCGGCTCATCGGGCGGATCGGCGGCCTGTGTGGCTGCGGGACTTGCTCCGATCGCTCTGGGATCCGATACGGGCGGTTCGATCAGACAGCCGGCTTCATTCTGCGGGATAACGGGTCTTAAGCCCACTTACGGCAAGGTATCGCGGTACGGACTTGTCGCGTTCGGATCTTCACTCGATCAGATAGGTCCCATGGGACGGGATGCCCTCGATATTGCCGCAATGCTCAATCTTATCAGCGGATGTGACCCGAAGGATCAGTCATCTTCGGAGTCTGCCGGTCTCGATCTCGATGCGGTAAGGTCTTTTGATCTTAACGGCAAAACGATAGGTCTTCCGGAGCAGTATTTCTCGGAAGGCATGGATAAGGAAGTCAAGGACAGGGTTATGGAAGCCGTAAAGCTTCTTGAGAGCAGCGGCGCCAAGGTCGAGACTTTCCCGATGCCGATAATGGATTATGCTATCCCAACCTATTATATAATCTGCTGCGCCGAGGCCTGTTCGAACCTGTCAAGGTATGACGGCATCAAGTACGGCTACGCCCCCGAAGACGTCGACGACCTTTCCGAGCTTTACATCAGATCGAGGAGCGAAGGCTTCGGCATGGAGGTCAAGAGAAGGATCATGCTCGGAAACTTCGTTCTTTCTTCCGGTTATTACGATGCCTACTATAACAAGGCTCTGCAGGCTAAGACACTCATAAAGAAAGCATTTGACGAGGCTTTTGACAAATATGACGTGGTGTTGGGCCCCGTTGCCCCGACTCCTGCGCTTAAGGCGGGTGAGAGCCTGTCTGATCCTCTCAAGATGTATCTCGGTGATATCTGTACGGTACTGATCAACATTATCGGCGTTCCCGCTATATCGGTCCCGTGCGGGTTCACTTCAGAAGGTCTTCCCGTGGGAATGCAGCTTATAGGAAAGCATTTTGATGAAGAAACGCTGTTAGGCTTCACGTATGCCTATCAGAAGCTTACGTCCGGCGAGGCTTATGAGAAACGCTTCCCGGAAGGGCTGTAAGGAGGGAAGGCAATGACTGATTATGAGATGGTAATAGGTCTTGAAGTTCATTGCGAGCTTGCGACCCAATCAAAGATATTCTGCGGATGTACTACCAAATTCGGAGGCGCTCCGAATACTCATGTGTGTGAGGTCTGCTCGGGAATGCCGGGCACTTTGCCCACGCTCAACAAAAAGGTCGTGGAATTCGCCGTCAAAACGGGACTGGCGCTCAATTGCGAGATAACAAGGAAGAATAAGTTCGACCGTAAGAATTACTTCTATCCCGATCTTCCCAAGGCTTATCAGATATCACAGCTGTACCTTCCGATATGCAGGAACGGGCATGTCGATATCGATACTTCCGCCGGAACAAAGTCGATCGGGATCCATGAGATCCATATGGAAGAGGATGCGGGCAAGCTTGTTCACGATGAGGCCACGGGCCTTACCAAAGTCGACTTCAACCGCTGCGGCGTGCCTTTGCTCGAGATCGTATCGGAACCCGATTTCAGATCTGCCGAAGAGGTTACGGCCTACCTTGCCAAACTCCGTGACACAATGCAGTATCTCGGAGTATCGGACTGCAAGATGCAGGAAGGCTCCATGAGAGCAGATGTCAATCTGTCTGTAAGGCCCAGAGGGTCTTCGGAATTCGGTACAAGGACCGAGATGAAGAACATCGCTTCATTCAAGGCTATCGAGCGTGCCATCGAGTATGAGCGCGAGCGCCAGATCGATCTCATCGAAGGCGGAGGCAAAGTCATTCAGGAGACCAGAAGGTGGGATGACGAGAAGGAGTATACATATGCGATGAGATCCAAAGAGGATGCCCAGGATTATAAGTATTTCCCCGATCCCGATCTTATGCCTGTGTTCATCTCCGAAGAGTATCTCGAGGCTGTCCGTTCCACTTTGCCGGAACTTGCCGATCAGAAGCGCGCGCGCTATGTAAATGAGCTCGGTCTTACGGAATATGATGCAGGGATAATCACCGCCGACGTGGCGCTGGTCAGGATTTTCGAGGATGCGGGCAGTGAGTGCGGCAGTCCGAAGGATGCCGCCAACTGGATACTCACGGATCTTCTCAAGCTGTTTAACGATGCCGGGTTATCCCCGGAGGATAAGGCTTTTGACGGCGGCAAGCTCGGCAGCATCATAAAGATGGTCAGTGAAGGCAAAGTTAACCGCAAGAGCGGCAAAAAGATCCTTACCGCCGTATTCGACGAGGATGTCGATCCTCAGGATTATGCCGATAAGAACGGTCTTGCGATCGTATCCGATCTGTCCGCGGTCGAGCCCGCGATAAGAAAAGTCATTGAGGACAATCCCAAGGCTGTCGGTGAATATCTCGCAGGCAACGTCAAGAATGTTCAGTTCCTGATCGGACAATCCATGAGGGAGCTCAAGGGCAAGGCTGACCCCAAGACGGTCAGGGACGTTCTCGAAAAGCTGTTGTCCGAGCTTAAGTGATCATATATGACTAACACGGTTTTGGATCTTCTGGTAGTTGTTTTCTTCGTCCTGGTCAATGCTTTCTTTTCCGGGACTGAGATGGCTGTCATATCCTTGAGTGATGCAAAGATGAGGAAGCTTGCCGAGGACGGAGATAAGAATGCCGTGCATATGCTGAAGTTCCTCGATAATCCCGGTACTTTCCTTGCTACGATCCAGGTCGGCGTAACTCTCGCAGGCTTCCTGTCATCCGCCTTTGCGGCGAGGAACTTTGCGGGCAAGCTTGCCGCGCTGGTCGATCCTGACGGGATCAGCCGCTGGCCCGAACCTCTGTTTACCGTGCTCATCACGATTGTGCTTTCCTACTTTTCGCTCGTGCTGGGAGAACTCGTCCCGAAGAGGATAGCCCAGAACAAACCCGAGAAGTGGGCATACAGGGCTTATGCATTTGTCAGGGGATTCGGCATTATCACGAAGCCTTTTGTAAGATTCCTTACGGCTTCGACAAATGCGGTATTAAGACTGTTCAGGATAGATCCTAACGACAACGATAAGGAAGTTACCGAAGAAGAGATAAGAATGATGGTCGATGTCGGTTCCGAGAGCGGAAATATCGAAGACACCGAACGCGAGATGATAGACAACGTGTTCGAGTTCAACGATAAGGAAGTTTCTGAAGTCATGACCCACAGAAAAAAGATCACGGCCATACCGGACGATGCTACATATAAGGATGCGCTCAAGGTGGCTGTCGAGGACCGTTACTCGAGGATCCCGGTATACAACGGCACGATTGACAACATCATCGGTTTCTTTCATATCAAGGATCTTCTCGGAGTGAACGAGGAGACATATGATCTGTCGGAGATCATGCGCGCGCCTCTTATCGTTCATGAGAGCCGCAAGCTCTCTTCGCTGTTCCAGCAGATGAAGAGGAGCGGACTTCAGATGGCTGTGATAGTGGACGAGTACGGCGGAACGATGGGAATATGCACGATAGAAGATATCCTTGAGGAACTCGTAGGGTCCATAACCGACGAATTCGACGAAGACGAGAAACAGAATCTTATCAGGCTGTCCAACGGCGATCTCATCGTATCGGGTGATACGACGCTTTCCGATCTTGAGAACATCCTCGACATCGAGTTTGAAGATGATGAGTATGATACCATCGCAGGCCTCGTGATCCATTATCTCGACCGTGTTCCCGAAGACCGCGAGAAGCCTGTGGTCATGTATAAGAACATATCGGTCAAGGTGCTCCATGTCGAAGACCGCTGGATATCCAAAGTGCTGATACATGTAATACCCGAGGATCAGGAAGCCCCGGCAGAGGCGGGCTCAAAGGGGGATAACGAATAGTGTTTGCATAAAAAAAGGCTACGCCTTATAATAAACGTTGCTTTTTTGATAAGAAATCACTTTATATTGCATAGAATAAAGGCAGGCAGGAAGATAATATGGCAAAGAATGTAAAAAGAGCTGACAGCGGAATAAGGGCTTCCAGAAGGAGCAAGGCGATCGTAACGACACTCGTGATCGTATTTGCCTTGATAATCGCAGCTTTCTTCGTATATATATCGGGACTTCTTCCCAAGGTCATGACGGGCGTCAAGATAAACAAGACCGTGAACGGTGTTGTTACCAATATTGACAATATCTCGGTCGCAGAGACCAATTACCATTATTATCAGGTGCTGAGCTCGTATTACAGCTACGGTATCATCGCCAACGATACGGATATGGATGCCGTTTATGACACTTCCTCCGGAAGGACATACAGACAGCTTATCCTCGATCAGGCTGCCGAAGAGCTTATGAACAGCACGATTGTCAATCAAGAGGCGGAGGCAAACGGATATCTTGTGCATTCAGGCGCTTCAAGATACGCAGATCTTAATATCGAATCCGTTGAGCAGACCGCAAGTCTGTACGGTTTTAATTCCGTTGCCGATTACCTGCAGCGTCTGTACGGCAGGGGAATGTCCATAAGAGTCCTCCGCAACTGCCTTGAAAGACAGGCTCTTACCCAGGAATATGAGAATTATGTCAGACAGTTCACGTTTGCCGTGTCCGAAGATGAGCTCAACGCTGCTATTGAGGCTAACCCCACCGTTTATCAGAGAGTTGATTTTGATTATTACTTCTTTGCAGGCGAAGCGGACGAGGACGGCAATTACGATCTGACCGAGGCGATAAGCAACGCCAATCAGGTTGCCGATACCGCAACTGATGCAGATTCCTTCACAGCCTGTGTTGTCGATATCATCGGCGAGGAGACTGCCGAGCTTGCCGGATTCTCCGAAGACTACACACCTACACATGCCGAAGGTTATACCAATTCAACGGCTGATACGATAACCGCGGGATTGGGCGATTATCTGTTTGATGATGCAAGAACTGCGGGCGATACGACCGTGATCGAGACCGAGAACGGCGCTTATGCAGTGCTTTTCGAGAAGAAGTATGTGAACGAGGAGCCTACCGCCACTTACAGAACACTTACTCTTTATAATGATGCTTATAATGCCGAAGGTGCAACTCCCGAGAGCATCGCGGCAGGTCTTGCGGAAGTACAGAACAGGGCAAATGCCATTATTGCGGCTCCGATGGACTCGCTTGCATTTGCCGATGCCGTTAAGAAGAATTCCGAGTCAGTAAGCGAGATCATTACCGCGGGCTTCAACGAGGGAACCTCCGCTTCCAGATTCGAGGCATCCGAGACAAATGTTCTCACTGACAGGGATGCGGCTCTGGGCGCGTGGCTGTTCGATGAGAGCAGGACTGCCGGCGATACGCTGGTGCTTCCTTCCGAAGACAGCTCTTATGTCACGATTTTCTACTTTGAGAATGTCGTACCCGAGTGGATGTATACGGCAAGATCTCAGATCGTAACGAGCATGGTTAACAGCTGGTCCAATGACATTATGTCAGACAGCCCGAGCTATGCCATTGCTTACGACCTTATCAAGGCTCTTTCGTACTGATCTTGACGTCAAAAAAATCTGATAAAAATCTCGTTGACAAGTCTTGACGACCTGCGTATAATCTTTTAATGCGTCGTATTGTGGGGGGCATTGCGCCCTTTTCCACTTGACGGAAACAGTTTTTTGTGCTTGCACAGGACAGTTTCTTCATTAAAAGTCGCTTCGGATGCGAGTCCGGAGCAGGTTAAGAGGTGATTTGATAATGGTGCACACCGTCAAACAGGGCAAGACCGAGCGCAAGTCCTATTCCCGAATCAATGAAGTAATCGAAGTCCCGAACCTTATCGAGATCCAGAAGGATTCCTACAACTGGTTTCTTGATGAGGGTATCCGTCAGATCTTCCAGGAGGTATCTCCGGTAACGGATTCCCAGGGCATTTGGGAGATCTATTTCCTTGACAAGGAATTTGATCCGAGCAATCCCGTCTGCGAGCTTGACGATTGTCATGAGAAAGACAGCAACTATGCAGCTCCGCTTAAGATCAAGCTGAGACTGCGCAACACAGAGACCGGCGAGAGCAAGGAACAGGATGCATATGTCGGCGATTTCCCTATAATGACCGATCACGGAACATTTGTCATAAACGGTGCCGAGAGAGTCATTATCTCCCAGATCGTAAGATCGCCCGGAGCTTACTTCGGCCGCGAGGCGGGCAAGAAGGACAGGGATGCCATCCTCTATACATCTCAGATCATTCCCAACAGGGGTGCATGGCTTGAGCTTGAGGAAGATGAGAACGGCGTCATGAATGTCCGTGTCGACCGTACACGTAAATTCCCTCTGACCACTTTCCTGAGAGCATTGGGTCTTGAGTCCGATGAGCAGATCATCGACATGTTCGGTGACGAAGAGTGCATCAGGACCACATTTGAGAAGGATACCTGCAAGACAAAGGCAGACGCTCTTGTAATGTTCTATTCCAAGGTACGCCCGGGAGATCCCGCTTCCGCAGAGGTTGCAGGCTCCCACCTGAATGGTCTGTACTTCGATCCCAGAAAGTACGACCTTGCCAGAGTCGGTATATATAAGATTAATAAGAAACTCGGTCTTTCCGACCGTATCGTCGGTCATATAGCTGCCGAGGATATCGTAACCGAAGACGGTGAAGTAGTTGCCAAGGCAGGTGTCAAGTTTACAGCCGAGCTTGCCATGGAGATCGAAGATGCCGGTATCGACCGTGTAAAGGTCCATCCCGTAACCAGGGTCGGTGATCTTGAAGAGGTCGACGAGGACAGCACCGTTATCGTAGTAGGCAACGGAAGAGTCAACTGCGATAAGTTCATCCGCGCGAGCTTCTCCGCCAAGGACATCAAGGATTTTGATATAAAGAATACGCCCATCAATGAGCGTGTCCGCGTCAGCGTGCTCCGTGAGATCATTGACAAAGTAAGGACCGGTCATGATAAGAAGGAGTATGCTTCCGAGCTTCAGTATGCTCTGGAGGAGAGAAGGGAAGAACTTATGCCCAGATCTCTCGTCGTAGATGATGTCTACGCGATGGTCTCCTATTATATCGGACTTCGCCACGGTATCGGTTCCGTCGATGTAATTGACCACCTCGGCAACAGAAGGATCAGATCAGTAGGTGAGCTTCTTCAGAACCAGATGCGTCAGGGCATGGCGAGACTCGAGAAGAATATCCGCGAGAGAATGGCTACGATCGACGAGAATGAGTCCGATAAGCTTACTGCTGCGCAGCTCGTTAATACGAGACCCTTAAGCGCCGCATTCCGCGAGTTCTTCGGATCTTCGCAGCTGTCCCAGTTCGGCGATCAGAGCAACCCTCTTGCCGAGCTTACTCATAAGAGAAGGCTCTCAGCACTGGGTCCCGGCGGACTTTCCAGAGACAGAGCTTCATTCGAGGTTCGTGATATCAACTCCTCACACTACGGAAGAATGTGTCCCATCGAGACACCTGAAGGTCCCAACATCGGACTTATCACATCTCTTGCCACATATGCGAGAGTAAATAAGTACGGCTTTATCGAGACTCCTTACCGCAGATATGACAAGGAGAACGGTGTCGTTACAAACGAAGTCGTCTATATGACTGCCGACGAGGAAGATAATTACAATATCGCACAGGCAAACGAGGAACTCGATGATTCCGGAAAGTTTGTCAACAAGAAGATCGTCTGCAGATATAAGGATGCTTTCCTTCAGCTCGATCCTGCTCAGGTCGATTACATGGATGTATCGCCCAAGCAGCTTGTATCGGTATCTACGGCGCTCATTCCTTTCCTCGGAAACGATGACGCTAACCGTGCTCTCATGGGATCGAACATGCAGCGTCAGGCAGTTCCCCTTATCAAGCCCGAAGCTCCGATCATCGGTACAGGTATGGAATACCGTGCAGCCAAGGACTCCGGTGTGTGCGCGGTTGCCAAGAATGACGGTGTAGTAAGCTTCCTTTCCGCAGATCTTATCAAGATCACGAGAGAAGACGGAGTTGTCGATACATACAAGCTTTCCAAGTACAGAAGGTCTAACCAGAGCACATGCATCAATCAGCGCCCGATCGTATCTCTGGGCGAGAAGATCAAGGCCGGTGATGTCATAGCGGACGGACCTGCTACGGATAACGGCGAACTTGCTCTGGGAAGAAACGTTCTTATCGGATTTACCACATGGGAAGGTTATAACTACGAGGACGCCGTACTCATCAACGAGAGGATCGTAAGAGATGACGTCTATACTTCCATCCATATCGAGGAACATGAATGTGAGGCCAGAGACACAAAGCTCGGGCCCGAAGAACTTACAAGAGAAGTTCCCAATGTTCCCGAAGATGCGCTGAAGAACCTTGATGACGAAGGTATCATTCGCGTCGGCGCCGAAGTTAAGGCCGGCGATATCCTTGTCGGTAAGGTATCTCCCAAGGGTGAGACGGATCCCACGGCAGAAGAGAGACTCTACAGAGCGATCTTCGGTGAGAGGGCAAGAGAAGTACGTGATACTTCACTGAGACTTCCTCACGGTGAGTGGGGCGTAGTAGTCCAGGTCGATAAGTTTACAAAGGATGACAACCCGAACCTCAAGACATCGGTCAACACTATGGTACGTGTATATGTTGCACAGAAGAGAAAACTCTCTGTCGGTGACAAGATGGCCGGTCGTCACGGAAACAAGGGTGTTGTCTCAAGGATCCTTCCCGAAGAAGATATGCCTTATCTTCCTGACGGAACGACTCTTGATATCTGTCTTAACCCTCTCGGTGTTCCTTCCCGAATGAACATCGGACAGCTGCTCGAAGTTCACCTCGGCCGTGCTGCCAAGGCGTTGAACTGGAAGATAGCGACTCCGGTATTTGACGGAGCGAACGAGGCCGACATCATGGATGCATTCCAGCTTGCAGGCATCGACAGAGATGGTAAGACGGTCCTTTACGACGGAAGAACGGGTGAGCCGTTCGACAACAGGGTAACAGTCGGTATCATGTACTACATGAAGCTGCACCACCTCGTTGACGATAAGATGCATGCGCGTTCCATCGGACCTTATTCCATCGTTACCCAGCAGCCTTTGGGCGGTAAAGCCCAGTTCGGCGGACAGAGATTCGGTGAGATGGAAGTTTGGGCTCTCGAGGCTTACGGTGCTGCACACACCCTGCAGGAGATCCTTACGGTTAAATCCGATGATATCGAAGGCCGTTCGAAGACCTACGATGCGATCATCAGAGGTAAGAATGTTCCGGCTTCCGGTATCCCCGAGTCCTTTAACGTTCTTACGAGCGAACTCAAGGCTCTTGCCTTGGATGTATCGCTCTATACGGATGACAACAAGGAATACAGGACTCATTCCAACGATGACGATGCCACGATCGAGGCTGATGAGGCTACAAGGAGCCAGTTCGGCGGCGAAGGCAAGATCGATCAGCAGGAATTGTTCAACAGCGGATTTGTTGAGGCTGATGAGAGCGGCGAGATAATTGAAAGCGACGATGATGATTCGGATTTTGATGATTCCGATGACGGCATCTGATAAAGGAGACCTGATATAAATGTATGATTCAAATCATTTAACGGCAATAGGTATTAAGCTTGCTTCTCCCGAGGTGATCAAGGGTTGGTCGCACGGTGAAGTCAAGAAGCCTGAGACGATCAATTATCGTACCCAGAAGCCTGAAACGGACGGTCTTTTCTGCGAGAAGATCTTCGGACCCGTAAAGAGTTGGGAGTGCCACTGCGGAAAGTACAAGAAGATCCGCTATAAGGGCGTTATCTGCAACCGCTGCGGTGTTGAAGTTACAAAGAATACAGTAAGACGTGAGAGGATGGGTCACATCGAACTCGCGGCTCCCGTATCGCATATCTGGTATTTCAGAGGCGTACCGAGCCGTATGAGCCTTTTGCTCGATATTCCTCCCAAGACTTTGGAGCGCGTCCTTTATTTCGCAGCTTATATCGTCATCGATCCGGGTGAGACTGATCTCGTAAAGTACGAGACTCTTGATGATGCAAAGTACAGAGAATACGTAACCAAGTACGGCAAGAGCTCATTTGATGCCAAGATGGGTGCCGAAGCGGTCAAGAAGCTTCTTCAGGAAGTGGATATCGATGCGCTTGCGGTCGAGCTCGATCAGGCCAGAAATGAAGCTTCCGGCCAGAAGAAGGCAAGGATCATCAAGAGACTTGAGGTCGTTGAAGCATTCAGGAATTCCGGCAACAAGCCCGAATGGATGATACTTGACGTGCTTCCGGTTCTTCCTCCGGAACTTCGTCCCATGGTACCTCTTGACGGCGGACGTTATGCAACATCCGACCTTAACGACCTGTACAGAAGGGTTATCAACAGAAACAACAGACTGAGGAAGCTCCTTGATATCGGAGCACCCGATATCATCGTAAGAAATGAGAAGAGAATGCTTCAGGAAGCTGTCGATTCTCTTATCGATAACGGAAGAAGAGGCCGTGCGGTTACCGGTTCCACATCTGCCACATCCAACAGACAGCTCAAGTCTTTGACGGATATGCTCAAGGGTAAGCAGGGAAGATTCAGACAGAACCTTCTCGGTAAGCGTGTTGACTATTCCGGACGTTCGGTTATCGTTGTCGGACCCGAGCTCAAGATGCACCAGTGCGGTCTTCCCAAGGAGATGGCTCTCGAGCTTTTCAAGCCGTTTGTTATCAAGAGACTTGTCGAAGAGGGCAAGACATCCAATATCAAGACCGGTAAGAGAATGGTAGACAGATGGGATCCCGCTGTATGGGATATCCTCGAGGAGATCATCAAGGATCATCCCGTTCTTCTCAACAGAGCTCCCACGCTCCACAGACTCGGTATTCAGGCATTCGAGCCTATCCTTGTCGAGGGACGTGCCATCAAGCTCCATCCGCTTGCATGTACCGCATTTAACGCGGACTTCGACGGTGACCAGATGGCTGTTCATGTACCTCTCTCCGCAGAGGCACAGGCAGAGGCAAGATTCCTCATGCTTCACCCCAACAACCTCCTGAAGCCTCAGGACGGTAATCCCGTTACGGTTCCTACGCAGGATATGATCCTCGGCTGCTACTATCTTACGATGCAGCGCGATGAGGGTATGGAAAGATCAACCTGTAAGGGTGA